>JBJOOG010000115.1:0-12229 GCA_046051465.1 Bacteroidota bacterium
TTGATATTATAAACAATTTTTGAAATACAAATTGATCTAGAATTTTTTAAAGTTGGTTTTTGAATTTCTCTAATGTATTTCACAATTTTTAAATTAAACCTTATATACGTTTGACTATTAATTCGATTAATCCTTAGAATACAGTACATAATTATCCATTCATTTATTTTACAAATAATAACTATAATTGACCGTATTGAATGACCCTCATTTCAAAATACTTATCCTAGTAATATTTAAACTATAATTTATATTATGTAAAATAGAAAATTGTTAATTGAATCCTGTATAGTCGTTTGTTTTCTATTGGTATTCCATCTAAATTTACCACACCTATTTCAGAACAACGTACATGAATCCCATCGCTAATCAACTGGCCGTATTTCTAAAAAACTATTTGCCATTCAGCATCTTATCTGATTTGGAAATGCTTACAGTTGCCACGCATATCAAGGTTATTCATTTAGAGAAAAACCAAACCTTGTTTCGCATCAATGATATCTTACACGACAGTTTTTATGTAGTAGCAAATGGCGTAATTAATCTATCGGTAATTTCGGATGCCGAAGAAACCTTCCTTAATAAATGTACCGCTGGCGATGTGTTTGGATTGCGACCTTTTTTCGCCAAGAACAACTACATGATGACAGCCAAAGCCCGTGAAGAATGTTTGGTTTACGCCATTCCTATTGCTACATTCCGGCCTTTTGTTGCACAGAATTCAGAGGTGCTTAATTTTTTATTGGAGAGTTTTGCTACCAATTCTACAAATCCAGGCGATTTGGAGGCCAAAGGTAAATTGCTTTCTGACAATGTTATTCTCGGCAATCAACAAGCAGATATTCAGTTGTTTCAATCACTTGTCTATACCAAGAAACCCGTGATTTGTGCTCCTGAAACCATAGTAAAATCAGCTGCTCAACTCATGACTGATATGGTGCTGGATTGTGTACTTGTAGTGCAAGACAAATTTCCTGTTGGGATTGTGACGGATACGGATATACGAACAAAAGTGGCTACCGGCCGATTCGCAATTGATGTGTCTATCGATAAAATTATGAGTAGCCCTGTAATTACCGTTCCCGAGAATGTTTCCTTGGCCGAAGCCCAGCTATTGTTGCTTAAGCACAACGTGAGTCATTTGTGTGTAACTCAAGATGGCAGCGACAAATCAGTGATAAAGGGCGTAATTCGAGAACACGATTTAATTTTAGCTCAAGCCAGTAATCCCGGTGTGTTGATAAAAGAAATTAAACGGGCTCAAGATGTGGTTTCATTAAAATTGGTTCGCAGCAAGCTCACTGAGTTAATTCAAACCTCACTAATAAAAAACATACCCTTGCCGCATATCGCCAACATCTCATCCGAGATCACAACGGCTTTATTGAAACGAGCTGTTGAGTTGGCTATTTTAGATATGGGCTCTCCACCCGCTCGTTTTGCTTGGATTAGTATGGGAAGTCAGGCCAGAAAAGAACAATTATTGCTTACCGATGCGGATAATATTTTGGTATTTGATGATGTGGCCCAAGAGCACTTTAGGGATGTGAAGGACTATTTTATTCGATTGTCCAAAAAGACGCTTAGCTTGTTGGAATTCATTGGTTACCCTACCTGTAATAACGGTCATAATTCTACAAACATAGTATTAGCTAAATCATTGACTGACTGGACAAAACAGTATGTAAATTGGATTAAAAATCCAGGTGAAAACAACAATGAAATTAATGCCATTTTCTTTGATTTAAATTTCGTTTACGGCGAGCCCAAGTTTGAGGAATCCCTCTCGGCTACAGTTTTCCAAAATTCATTTAAGAATGCATTGTTTTTTGATTATTTGGGAAATGATGCGATACGCAAACCTGCAGCTCTCGGATTTTTTAAAAAATACAATCTAGAAGAAACAGGTGAACACAAAGATAAATTTGACATCAAAAACAGGTTGCAAATGGGGCTAATAGATGGTGCCCGTTTGTTTATTTTGCATCACAACATTCGAGGTATAACCAATACCTACATGCGATTCAAGCAATTGGCTATGGTGGATGTAAAAAATGCAGAGCTCTTTTTGAATTGTGCTGAGGCCTATTTGTCGGTTTCCAAAATCAGAACAAGTGAAGGACTCAAAAACGACAGTTCAGGTCAGTATGTCGTAATAGATGAATTATCCAAATCGGATAAAGAAAAATTAAAATTGGCACTGCAACCGCTCAAGGATTTAGAAGAACTCATTAAAGATACATTTCAACTCACCAAATTCTCCTAGGTATGCTCGATTGGATCAAACACATGCATAAGGATCATCCTGAATTTTGGAAAAATTATTTGGCCAAATTTGAGCACAAATCAGCGCGTTTTAGCGTGATTAGTACTGTGGCTACTGGGTTTAGCCCTACAAAAGACGTTTTGCTATCGATAGGTGGAATTGCAGTTGATCAACAAGCCATTGTGGTAAAAGACGCGTTTGAGGTTGTTTTGCTTCAATATACTTTTTTGCACGAAAATGGATTGTCGAATGCCTTTATTTTAGAAAGTGATTTGCCAAAATTAAGCGAACCAGAAGCCATTCAAAATTTCGTCAATTTTATAGGAAATTCTATTCTAGTGGGCTACCGAATTAACTATACCATTGAAATGATAAATGCAGCCTTGCAAAAAATGGGTTGTGGCCGATTGCGAAATGAAGCCATTGACTTGGAGATTATGCACCGTAAATTGCAGGATTTATCTTCAGTTTCACTAACAGAATCTGAATTATTGGGTTATTACAATGTTCCTGAATTAGATCCAAATCACACAGCTTTACAGGCCTATTCATTTGCTTTATTGTTTTTAAAACTAAAAGTACGATTAGGCATTCGCTAAAAAAAAAAACACAACCAAATTTGATTGTGTTTAGCTGCAACTACTTTGTATTTCTTTAGATTTTACCTTCCTTTATTTCATCTACAATTTCCGGATTCAATAAAGTTGTGGTGTCACCAAAATTACTAAAATCGCCTTCAGCTATTTTGCGTAAAATGCGGCGCATAATTTTTCCTGATCTGGTTTTGGGTAAGCCCGATACAAATTGAATTTTGTCCAATTTGGCAATGGGCCCTATTTGATCAGAAATCAGCTGATTGATCTCAACTCGCAAATTGTCTTGGTTGCGGCTCTCGCCCGTTTCTTTCAGTATAACATATCCGTACAACGCATTTCCTTTGATGTCATGCGGAAAGCCTACAATGGCACTTTCAGCAACTGCTGGGTGTTCGTTGATGGCATCTTCTATTGGTGCCGTTCCCAAATTGTGCCCTGAAACAATTACAATATCGTCTACTCTACCTGTAATGCGGTAGTAGCCTACTTCGTCACGCAAGGCGCCATCTCCCGTAAAATATTTACCCGGAAAAGTTGAAAAATACGTATCAACAAAACGCTGATGATCGCCCCAAATGGTTCTAGCAATGGATGGCCAAGGAAATTTAATGCACAAATTACCCGCTACTTGATTGCCTTCAATTTCGTTTCTTTTTTCGTCCATCAGTACTGGTTGTATTCCAGGCAATGGCAAAGAAGCATAAGTAGGTTTAGTTGGCGTAACAAAAGCAAGAGGTGAAATCATTATTCCACCGGTTTCAGTTTGCCACCACGTATCAACAACAGGGCATCGCTTCCCTCCTACGTGGTCATTGTACCAATGCCAAGCCTCTTCGTTAATGGGCTCGCCTACCGATCCTATTACTTTTAAACTTTTTAATGGAAAGGGCTGTACATAGTCTAAGCTTTCTTTGGCCAAGGAGCGAATAGCTGTTGGTGCAGTATAAAACTGTGTGATTTTGTGTTTCTCAATTACTTCCCAAAATCGACTAAAATCGGGAAATGATGGAACGCCTTCAAACATAACCGTGGTCGCTCCATTCAATAGTGGCCCATATAAAATATAGGAATGTCCGGTAATCCAACCAATGTCGGCGGTACACCAAAATATGTCATTTTCTTCGTAATTGAATACATTTTTAAAGGTGTAGGCTGTATACACCATATAACCTGCTGTAGTATGCACCATGCCTTTGGGTTTTCCGGTAGAACCAGAAGTGTACAAAATGAATAACGGATCTTCGGCATCCATAATCTCGGCCACATTGTTATCTAAAGCGGCGTCTAACAAGGGTTGCAGCCATAAGTCGCGCCCTTCTTTCATATTGACGGCCGTGTTGGTTCTTTTTACAACCAATACGTGTTGCACCGAAGGGCATTTGTCTATAGCATCGTCTACAATTCCTTTTAAATCAATGGATTTGTTTCCACGGAAACTGCCGTCAGAAGTAATCACCAGCTTGCATTCGCTGTCGTTGATACGAGCCGCAACAGCTGAAGCAGAAAACCCGGCAAATACTACCGAATGAATCGCACCAATTCGGGCACAAGCCAAAACTGCTATAGACAATTCGGGTATCATGGGCAGGTATATGCACACGCGATCGCCTTTCTGAATGCCTTGTTCGCGCAACACATTGGCCATTTTGGATACGCGCACGTACAATTCGTTGTAGCTAATGTGTTGGGCTTCTTCAGCCGGATTATTGGGTTCAAAAATAATGGCGGTTTTCTCGCCTCTTTTGGCTAAATGTCTGTCGATACAGTTTTTAGTAATGTTCACTTTGGCATCCACAAACCATTTGAATTCGGCTTTTTGAAAATCAAATTCAAATACTTTGTCCCATTTTTGATACCAAGTGAAATTCTCGTCGGCTATTCGGCCCCAAAACTTGCGGGGTTCGCGAATTGACTTTTTATACATTTTAAAGTAATGTTCTAAGTTTAAAATCTTGTAATAACTCATACTAGTAATTGAATTAAAGAAGCCGTAAATATAAGCAACACTGCCAAAAAAAACGCAGCATTATTTAGTCATTTACCGCATAAATTATAGCACAATTTGGTCAAAACATTTCAGCAAAACAACTCGGGTTTTTGCGTTATTTTTAGTTTATTTGTGAGTATATACGCTTAAAATGAAATTTGACCCGTCAAAAATTGACAATAAATTAATTTACCGCCTGTTGACATCTACTGTCATTCCACGCCCTATAGCGTGGGTATCGACAATTAGTGAGGAAGGAATCAATAATTTGGCTCCGTTTTCCTATTTCAATATGGTGGGTGACGATCCGCCGCATGTAATGTTTTCTACACGCAGAGACAACAACAGCAATAAAGACACTTTAAATAATGTACTGGCGACCAACCAATTTGTGTTAAACATGGTAACCAAAGAGATAGCCGAACCCATGAATGCATCGGCTGCAGTTGTCGCTGCCGAAGTGGATGAATTTGCGTTAGTGGGCGTTACGCCTATTCAAGCTGTAAAAGTAAAACCCATGCGGGTGGCCGAAAGTCCCATTCAATTGGAATGCGAATTGGTGCATCATTATTTTTTAGAAGATCATACCCAAGGCGGAGCCTGTGTGCTCATTGGTCGAGTGGTTATGATTCACATTGCCGACGAATTACTTCTTGGCGAAAACCAAATAAATCCCGAATTATACAAACCCATTGCTCGTCTTGGCGGTTCCAACTACTGCGAGCAAGGAGAAATTTTCTCCATCAAAAGAAAGTAAATGAAAATAGCAGTTATAGGTGGTGGTCCTGGCGGACTTTATTTTTCGATATTGACCAAAAAGGCAATGCCGCACTGTCAAATTGATGTGTACGAACGCAATAAACCCGAGGACAGTTTTGGTTTTGGTGTGGTGTTTTCAGACGAAACTTTGGGCGAATTTTTAAAACGCGACATGGCTTCCTATGAACTCATCCGCGATCAATTTGCCTATTGGGATGATATTATCATTGCGCGCGATGGCCAACAGGTGAATATTGCCGGGAATGGATTTTGCGGTTGTTCGCGTAAAACCTTATTAAAATTATTGCACCAACGCTGCCGGGAAGAAGGCGTCAATTTACACTTTGAACAAACCATTGATGATCTTAAGGCCTATGCATCAGCCGATATAATTATTGCTTCAGATGGAATTGCCAGCGGTATTCGCAGCCAATATCAACAGAAGTTTGGCACCAAAATTGATTTGAAAACCAATAGCTTTGTGTGGTTGGGATCTACCAAACCCTTGGAGGCATTTACCTACTTTTTTCGCACTACGCCACACGGCCTAATCGTAGCTCACAGTTACCAATATGAAGTAGGAAAAAGCACCTGGATATTTGAATGTAGCAATGAAACCTGGGAAAAACACGGTTTTGAAGTAACCAATGAGACCGACACCATAACCAAACTTCAAGCCATTTTTGCGGAAGAATTAGACGGACATGGCTTGATTTCAAACAAATCGCATTGGCGACAATTTCCACATGTTACCAATCAAAAATGGTTTCACGAGAACATAGTGTTGTTGGGCGATGCCAAAGCGACTGCCCACTACTCTATCGGTTCGGGTACCAAATTGGCCATGGATAGCGCCATAGGATTGTCGGATGCAGTGATCGCCAACCCAAACAATGTGCAAGCAGCTTTTGCGCAATATGAAGCAAGCCGTAGAAATACCGTAGAGATGATTCAATATGCGGCCTTGGTTTCACTCGATTGGTTTGAAAACATGGATCGTCATAGCCAACATCCTTTTTATAGCTTTGCCTTTGGTTGCATGACGCGTTCCAAAAAAGTAACCTTTGAAAACCTGCAGTTACGCGATGCCAGTTTTACTCAAAAAGTGTTGGCTGAGTTTCAACACATACACAAAACCACTAGCCCCTCTCCTGCCTTTACAACCTTTCAATTGCGTGATGTAGTGTTGCCCAACCGAATTCTGATGGCTCCGATGGGACAATATTGTGCGGTTGACGGCGAAATTAACGACTGGCACAGCGTGCATTACAGCAGTCGTGCACTTGGTGGTGTGGGTTTACTCATAGCCGAATGTACTGCTGTTTCTGAATCTGCCCGTATCACTTTAGGTTGTCCAGGCATTTATACTGAAAATCAAACTGCTAAATGGAAATCAGTTGTTGATTTTGTGCACGCCAATTCTTCCTCCAAAATAGGTATTCAACTGGGCCATGCTGGTCCAAAAGGCGCAACCAAACGGCCTTGGGAGGGTCAAAATCAACCCATCGAAAATCCTTGGGATTTGATAGCTGCCTCGGCTCATCCTTTTTTACCCAATGGCACCAAACCGAGCTCCATGAACCTGGATCAGATGGATCAGGTAGTCGATGATTTTGTTCGCGCAACCCTAAATGCTGAAGCCGCTGGTTTTGATCTTATTGAATTACAAGCCCACCACGGTTTTTTATTGGCTAGTTTTATTTCGCCATTAACCAACCTACGCACAGACGAATTTGGTGGATCCATCGAAAATAGAATGAAATTTCCGCTGCGCGTTTTTCAGGCCATGCGCGCTGCATTTCCTGCACACAAGCCCATGAGTGTTCGCGTTTCTGCTACAGATTGGGCGCCCAATGGGATTTCAGCCGAAGAGATGTTGTATTGCTGCGAAGCCTTTAAACAAGCTGGTGCCGATATCATTCACGTATCAACTGGAAACACCGTAGCCCATCAACAGCCCCAATTGGGACGCATGTGGCAAACGCCTTTTTCAGATGAAATTCGAAATAGTGTGCACGTTCCAACCATTACAGTTGGTTCCATTCAAGACATAGACCAAATCAATACCTTGTTGCTCAACGGCCGTGCCGATTTGGTGGCTTTGGGCAAACCTTTATTGGCCAATCCTTATTTTGTGCGTGAAGCCCAGGCCTATGAAAAAGTAGAGGCCACCGATGTGCCTAAGGTTTATTCAACCGGATTTAAAACTGCCGCCACCAAAATACAAGTCGACCGCAAACAACTCGAATACATGAAAAAAGCCATGAAACCCAAAAGCAATAAAAAATAATAATCAAAGCCAACCTTTATACGTATGAGTTATTACCAAGATTCATTTGCCGAAGACCACCTTCCTAGCCCGCAATTGCAAGCCGAATATCCATTTACTGATTTGGAACAATTTCAGTTTCCCGATGTACTCAATTGTGTGGATTATTTATTGGACAGACACATTCGTGAAGGGCATGGCGATCGTCCCTGTTTGCAAACATTTGATGAAGTTTGGTCCTACCAAGATGTGTACAACAAAGCCAATCAAATTGCCCAAATGCTGCAACACGATTTGGAATTTATTCCCGGTAATCGCGTTTTGCTTCGTTCAGCAAATAACCCACTTATGGTTGCCTGTTGGTTTGGCGTATTGAAAGCCGGCGGAATTGTGGTTGCCACGATGCCATTGTTGCGCGCCAAAGAAATCCAAACCATTGTTGATTGTGCTGAAATTTCACATGTGCTTTGTCATTCTGATTTGTCGGAAGAAATGCAATTGGTGCAATCGCCTTTCATTAAACACTTGAGGTATTTTGGTAATGCCGATTTTGATTTGCATACCCATCGCTTTTCTACAACCAACAACAATTACCCCACACACAAAAATGCGGTGGCCATCATAGGATTTACCTCTGGCACAACAGGATTACCCAAAATGACGGCTCATTTTCATAAAGATATATTAGCTATATGTGAAGCATTTCCGGCTTATTCATTACAGCTTAAACCGGATGATATTTTTACGGGCAGTCCGCCAATTGGATTTACCTTTGGTTTAGGTGCTTTGGTGCTATTCCCTATGTATTATGGTGCTTCAGCATTTTTAATCGAAAAACCCAGTCCCGATGTATTGTTGCAAGCCATTCAAGATCATCACATCACTATCTGCGGAACCGCACCCACTGCTTGGCGCGTGATCACAAGCAAAGTAACCGATTACAACATCAGTTCTTTGCGCAAATGCGTCTCTGCTGGTGAGACCTTGCCGCTTAAAGTATGGCAAGATTGGTATGATGCCACCGGATTAAAAATTATTGACGGCATTGGTGCCACCGAAATGCTTCACATTTTTATTTCTTCTAATGAAGAAAACATGAAGCCTGGCGCAACAGGTAAAGCCGTTACCGGATTTGAAGCCAAAATTGTCGACGACATGGGCAATGAACTCCCCCGAAATACACCTGGACGCCTGGCCGTTCGAGGAATTACGGGTTGCAAATACATAAATCGTGAGGACAAACAACGGGAATACGTTCAAAACGGATGGAACCTTACAGGAGATATTTTTAAACAAGACGAAGAAGATTATTTTTGGTTCATTGCCCGAGGCGATGACATGATTATTTCATCGGGTTATAACATCGCGGCCATCGAAGTAGAAAGTGTACTTTTACAACACGAAGAAATTTTGGAATGTGCCGTGGTGGGCCTACCCGATGAAGAACGTGGCATGTTGGTTTGTGCCAATATAGTGCTGAAAAATCCGAGCTTGGCATCAGACGATTTAAAGACTAATTTGCAGCAATGGTTCAAAGAAACGGCAGCGCCCTACAAATACCCGCGCATCATTTATTTTGTAGATGAATTGCCCAAAACAGAAACGGGGAAAATTCAACGGTATAAGTTGAAATAGCACGATGTATAGAGTATTAAGTAGTAAGACATAAGTAGTAAGATATATGAGTCAATTTATCAAACACGAAAAAGTGCGTTTTCAACACGTCGATTATGCGGGGATTGTATTCTATCCACGGTTTTTAGAAATGCTCAATGGCTTGGTCGAAGATTGGTTTGAGGAAGCGCTAAACAGACCCTTTTCTAAAATGCATGAAACCAACGGCATTCCTACCGTAGATTTAAAAATTCAATTCAAAAACGCCGCCCGTTTAGGAGAAATCTTAACCAAAAAATTGTGGGTAATTGAATTGAAAAACTCGTCAATTCTGTGTGGTTTTGAATTTGTAAACGAATCAGATAACACTGTTTTAACAGGTGTAGTAACACTAGTAAACGTAGCTTTCAATAAAGACCGAAACTGCATCAAAGCGGAACCATTTTCCGAAGAAATGAAGGAATTAATTAGGAGTTATGAATTATGAGTTATTAGTTATGAGTGACTAGTAATTAGTGATTAGTGATTAGTAAAAAAACGAATACTTTTAAATAAAAAGACTAACCATGGTTATCCCGATTAATAATATTGATGTTTGCATTAATTTAGGTTTTTATACTATTTTCAATTCATAACTCATAATTCATAACTCATAACTAGTAAAATGGATTTCAAAAAATTTAAAGCCGCTACAGTTCAAACGTCTCCCGTTTTTTTGGACGTTGAAAAAACGATAGCCAAAGCGATATCTTTTATCAAAGAAGCGCATGAAAATGGGGCACAACTGATTGCATTTCCGGAGGTTTTTGTAGCCGGATACCCCTATTGGAATTGGATCATGACGCCGGTACAAGGTAGCAAGTGGTACGAAGAATTGTATCGCAATTCGGTAGCCATAAATGATGCGAGTTTACAGCCTTTGTTTCAAGCGGCCAAAGACTTCCAAATGCACGTGGTGATTGGTATCAACGAACGCGGCGATTCCTACGGCGAAATTTACAACACCAATTTAATTATTGATGATCAAGGAAACTTGGTTGGAAAACACCGAAAATTGGTGCCAACTTGGGCTGAAAAACTTACCTGGACTTCGGGCGACGGCTCTTCTTTAAAAGTATACGATACGGCCGTGGGACCTGTAGGCACCTTGGCTTGTGGCGAAAACACCAATACCTTGGCGCGATTTACCTTGCTATCTCAAGGCGAATTGATTCACATCGCCAATTACATTTCCTTGCCGGTTGCTCCACCCGATTACAACATGGCCGAAGCCATCAAAATTCGGGCAGCAGCTCATTCGTTTGAGGGCAAATTGTTTACCATTGTTTCCTGTTCGACCATTTCACAAGAAATCAAAGATGCCTTACGCGCTGATGTTCCGAATGTAGATGAATTGCTCACGCGAGAAAACTCGGCATTCTCTGGTTTTATTGGTCCAAATGGCGCCGTAATTGGAGAGCCACTCATTGATGAAGAAGGCATCATTTATGCTGAAATCGATTTGGCCAAATGCATACAACCCAAACAAATGCACGATATTTTAGGCCATTACAACCGTTTTGATATTTTTGATTTAAGAGTAAATACTGCGCCTACGCGCAAGATTACCTTTGTGGATAATCATGAGGAGTTTAATAATCAATAATTAAAAATGAAAAATTAATAAGTAAAAATTGCAAAATGAATACTACTAATCATTCAGATGACCAACTGGGTCGCGCAAGAGTGCAAGATTCACCCGAATTGATTGCGTATTACAAAGAATTAGAAACCTTGGGAGCAGGAGCTTTATGGACCGTTGCCAACGACATTGAGCCTTGGGAACCCCGATCATCTTCTGTTCCCATGCTATGGAAATATAAAGATCTTCGGGATTTGGTGCTCAAATCATCGGAGTTGGTTACGCCCGAACAAGCCGGTAGACGTGTAGTCTATTTGGTAAATGACAAACGAAAAGATGTATCTGCGGCTGTAGGTTGGTTGTATACCGGAATTCAAGTTACCCGTCCTGGTGAAAGTACGTCGGCTCACCGCCACAAAGCTTCAGCGCTTCGATTCATCATGGAAGGCAGCAAAGGATATACGGTTGTTGATGGACACAAAATTATGCTCGAAGTCAATGATTTTGTAATCACCCCCAATTCCACTTGGCACGAGCATGGTGTAGAAGCCGATGGCGAAACCTGCATTTGGCAAGACGGTTTGGATATTCCTTTGGTGAACGCCCTTGAAGCCAATGATTATGCCGTATTTGATGGCAAACAACCCTTGGATTACCCCATCAATTATTCGCCCATCACTTACGGTTGTGCTGGATTGCTTCCTGCCGATGTAAATTGGGACAAACCCTATTCTCCCTTATTTAAATTTTCTTGGAAAACCGTTTATCCTGCTTTATTGGCAGCCTTGGAAGTAAATCAACTCAATCCGTTTGATGGTTTGTTGATGCGCTATTCTAATCCGCTTACAGGAGGACATGTAATGCAAACCATGGGTGCAGCCATGCAAGTGTTGCCAGCTGGGTTTAAAGGGAAAGCACATAAACACACCGGATCGTTTGTGTATCAATGCGCCAAAGGGAAAGGCTACAGTATCATCAACGGCAAACGCTACGATTGGCAAGAACGCGACATATTCTGTGTGCCTTCATGGGCGTGGCACGAACACCACAATTTATCGGATACCGAAGATGCCTGTTTATTTAATTTCAATGATTTACCGGTAATTGAGGGCTTGGG
>JBJOOG010000116.1:0-9294 GCA_046051465.1 Bacteroidota bacterium
ACATCGTTGTCATTGTAGCGGTTGGTCTGTAAAAAATTGGGTACCGATACACCCAGATAGGTTTTTTCAGAATGCAAATACAAACCTGCTCCAAGTTGAGGGTTGAATTTGTTGTAATTGGTAAGTGATGGATCTATTGGATTATTTGGATCTAAGCGCGATACATCCAAATTAAAAAAACTTCCTCCAGCTTTTATTCCAAAGGCCAATTTGTAGGTGTCTGATGTTTGAATCGTATACGAGAAATCGACTGCTAAGTTATTGTCTACTGTTGGGCCAATTTTGTCGCTTATTACCGATAATCCTAAACCCACTTTGCTTTCGCCCAAGGGCGTGTTTATCGAAAATGAATTGGTTTGAGGCGCTCCTTCAATGCCAACCCATTGGGTACGGTGCATGCCAAATATACTTGTAACACCGCGCGATCCGGCATAGGCAGGATTTACATTAATGGTGTTGTACATGTATTGTGTAAATTGAGCATCCTGTTGGGCTTGGCTGCTAATTCCAACGAGTATTAATAAAAAAAGAAGTAATCTTGATTTCATCTGTTATCCTATTCGATTAACGGGTTAAATATAAATACCCTTGTTTGCGAACTATTGTTCCGTCTGGTTTGGTTCCTTGCACGGTATAAAAATAGGTGCCCGTTGGCAATGCATCTGATCCCACTGTAGAACGACCTTGTGAATAGCCTCTAAACGCATGTGCCTCATTGTCGTACTGATTGGATTCAAAAACCAATACGCCCCAGCGGTTGTATACTTCTACTTTGTTGGCTACAAAACAAGCTGGATCGGTTATGTTTTCTATAAATAATACATCATTCGTGCGGTCGTCATTTACCGTTACCGCATTATGCACGACTAAAATACAAGTTCCTATTGGTTCTACAATACAATCATTGTCAAGTTCAACCGTAACTATTACTTTTTGGGTGCAAGCGCCAACTTGTACAGTATAAGAAAAACGATAATTACCCACTGGAATTTGATACGGAATAAAGGTATTGCCAACTAAACCAGTAGAGTTATCGGTGTCTTCCCAGTTGCCTAATCCTGATATATCGGCAGGAAGCAAGGTGTTTAAATTAACATTTACTTCTTCGCTATTATCGTTGTTGCACGCCACATATTGCGAAAGGTTTTGTACGGTTTCACCTGCCGAAATGGTCACTGATTGTGAAGCGCTGCTTTCGTTTCCGGCTGAATCCCTGAAAAACCAAGTAACGGTATGTGTACCTAATGTATCATAAAATAATGGATCTGTTGTGCTTCCAATTACTGTGCCTGAGCAGCTGTCGGTTGTGTTGGGTACCTCAAAGGTATATGAACATTGTGCTACTACATTGTCTAGGTTTGGAACTTGGGGTGGAGTAGTGTCGTTAATTTGTAATGTTACTGTGGCCTGATCACATAAACTGCTGTTGCTTACATCACAAATTGAATAAATTAGTGAATAGTTACCAACGGCCAAACCAGAAGTTTGAATTGTGCCATCAACCAAATTGAGTTGAATCCCAGGATTAGTACTGCTAATTTGGGTTAAAATCACATTGCTACTTTGAGCAGATCCATTTACGGCCAAGTCATTTTGAAGTACAGAAGGTAAAACTGCTGCGTTTCCACAAGAAAAGGCAACGTATGTATCATCTTGAGCCAAAAGACTCGTGTTGGCTACTATCACTGAAACTGTTGCCGTAGCACAATTGGAAAGATTTGTTGTTTCGCAAATTTGGTAGGTGAGTAGGTAACTACCTGCTGGAGTTCCTGGAGCAACTACTACATTACTGCCATTTAGGCTAATCCCAGCGTTTGTTGTTTGTAGCATGCTTATCACTACCGAACTTGTATTGGCTGCTTGTCCATTGAGTAAGTCGTTTGCTACGATGTTGAAAAAAGATACGCCACCTGTAGCCCCGTTAACAGTAGCACCTACATCATTGGTTCCCTGTATCGTTCCACAACGTTTCAATACAAATGGATTTGCACAGCCGCTATTGGCCAAACTTACCGCATACAAAACAGCAGAATTTGAACCCGTAAAAGGAATGGCATTAACCGCTGTGTACTGAATTGTAGTTGCCGTTAATGGAAATTCATTGTAAAACAAGGTTCCAGCTGAAAAATAGGCTGTTAATTCGGTTGTGGATACGCTGTTATTTGAATTGCACCAATTGATGATTCTAGGTCCTGCAAATTCAGGACAACTTTGCATTACATATGCTGATCCGTTTATTTGAATTGGCGTAGCGGCCACGATGGGTTCATCGGTGCAGCTTCCGTTGGTTTGGTAACCACTGATTAGATTCGCATTGGCAAAAGAAATACCAGTAATGGCTCCAGTTCCGCTGGCTTGTCCTTGCGCACTCACTACCGAACCACATTGGGTTGAGGCCAATAGCTGACAATCTTGTGTAGCGCGAAGGGTAAAAGCAAAACGCACCAATACATTGGCCGGATTGGCATCCAAAGGCAATTGACTTATTTCCCAGGTTAAGGCGCCTTGAGCTCCATACGCAGGATCAAAACTCACGTTATTAGTGGAGGGTGCAGGACTAAAAAACAACTCGGTGCTTGCGCTGCCCGGAACGTATTGGGTGTTAAAGGGTATTGGTAAAACTATTTTGTAATTGTTGATGGCTTCGTTGCCCAAGTTTTTTACATCAATCTGATACTGAATTTCCTGACCGGGTAAACAGCTTAAATTAGTTAAATTAGGCAATGCATTTCCTTGTATGGCAACAGGTTGCAAAATATTTTCTACGTTGCCATTGTACGCGTCAACCGACATGGCAATGGCAAAAATCGAGTAAGTGTCTCCATTGGTGCCATACATAAAATTAGTGCTTGTTTGGTTGTTCCCGATTACACTATTATTGGTATTGGGCACGGTAAACATGCTGATGTCTATTCCCGTATTGTTCACCAAATAAGGCGAACGCAATCCGCCTGTAATGATGGATGAATTGAAAAAATTAGTTGGCGAATTGCCACTGTGGCTCAAATTTAGGAAAGTACCATCACTTTGTTTTTGAATTTTAAAGTAATCGCCAGTAAAACTTACATCGCCTTCGCTGGCCATAACCCCTAGTTTTAAGCCCACCTCACCAGTTTGAATGGTATTAAATCCAGATACCGGCAAAGTATATCCTTCGGTATTCCCTGAATTCACATAGGCATATCCATCAAACAAGGTAATGTCACGTTGTTTCATTTTGGCATTTTGGTACACCACAATGATGCCCCATCCACCAGAATATCCGGTTCCCGAAACTGTACCTTCTTGCAAAGCCATATCGGCGGCAAAGTATTCGCCAATTCCGTGCTCACGGACATAATCGGTAATTTCGGTGTAGGCAGAAAAAATATTGTCGTCTACTGTTGCACCTGGAAAATAAATGCTGTTGGGCGCAGCTGTAAATTGAGTATAGGTTGATGCATTTGGTCCCTTAAGGGATATTTTACGTTTGTCGTAGGTTTTGGTAAGCGAAAGAAACGCGGGAACTGTACCCGATACATTTACTACAGAAGTAGAAGTGTTTTGATACGTAGTTAGAGTATTATCGGTTGATGCTGCCCGTTTTAATTTTTCAATTCGAAGGGTAACCAATCCATCCACTATTTGGTATGGGGTATCAAAAGTAGCTTCTGTTTGGTCGGCACTGATAGTTGCAGGAATGTTCGTTTCGGCACCCCCATTTATGGATAGGCCAATGCGATTTGGATTATCGGCATTGTAAAAATTAAACACATAGGTGTTTCCGTTGCCTGCAAAAGTGTATTTTGGATTGTAGTAATTGGGGCTAACAGCATTACGCGATACTATGAGTGTAAAGTTTGTATGGATGATGTTGTTGTTATGACCTACTGATACTGTAGTATTCGTGTTTTGTGTGCCGTTTGGTATGTCTTTTGTTACCGTAAATACATCATTTGTATTTGATTTGCCGGTCCAATATAATCCAGCAAATACAATGCTGGAACAACTCGGAATTGCCCCATTTTCAGTTGAAAGCACTAAAGTAGAAGAGGAGGAATTAAACGTAGTTGGATCAGAATCAGTATCTACATACTGCATGAATTGACCATTGTTGTTGGTGTTTGGCCCATAATTTTGTGGCGTTAAACAGGTGTTACCCAACATGGTAAAATCTCCTTTTAGCGTATAAATTTTCTTTGAAGGCGTATATTGTGAACTGCGTTGTGTAAAATCTACACGTACTTGCGCTGCAGCAACTTGCGACAACAATAAAACCACCAAGGCAAAAAATGCCCAACTGCCTGAAGTAGTAGTTGTATGTGATTTAGTTGGTATCATTAGTCGTGGTCCATGTTTTGTACTGAATACATTAACGCGTAGGGTAGATCTATAGCTGTTAGCGATGCGGCTAATTGTGTACGTGATGCCAAATTGGGCAATACAAAATGAAGGTATTTTAAATTTTTAAATTGAGTCAATAGCTCAGTTAAACGCGGTTGGTTGAAATTATCCCCAGCGTCCACTCGAATTTGCATGAGTTCTACATTGTTTTGATGAGCAACAACTGTGCTTAATTGATGGAGATCAGCAAGTGAAACAAAAACAACACGGGGCTTGCTGCCATATACTTGTACCGATTGGTTGTTTACATACAATGCATCTTGTTTGGCATACAATAAAGTGGAAAGATTCTTGGCCGACTCCTTTTCGAAGACAGTTGCTGTTTTGGCTTGGTATTGATTTATATAGTCTTCGGTAGAACGAAGTGTGGATTCTTGGGCTTGTGCAAAACTTGTAGTGCTAAATCCAACTGCAATACACAGGAACAAGTACCGGTATATCGCGCTTAGAATATGGATTGATTTAATTGTTTTCATAAGGCTTGTGCACGCTTAAAAAATTCACGTCCCAAAAATAGACACAATTGTGTAAAACACCACATTAATTTAACGACAAAAAGCAAAAAACATCGATAAAGTGTATTTATTTATGTTATTTGTAAGAAATTATTTTCAAAAACATATCGACAAACTACAATTTACATGACGTTACAGGTGGTAATACAAGTCGATCTCATTTATTAACGTACTCTTCACAGCAAAATTAACCACAATATAGTTACTTTGTGTTCGCAAAAAAAATACAAATGAAATCAATTATACTTCTACGACACGCCAAATCAAGCTGGGAAATGGCCACCTCCGATCACAGTCGGGTTTTGGCTCCACGAGGCGTAGCCGATGCACACAATGTGGGTAGTTTTGTGGCTAGTCATTTGCCAATGCATTGCTCCATATATTGCAGTACTGCTGCCCGAACAAAACAAACGGCTGAAATAATTGCTTCCTATTTTCCCAATACTGCACCAGATATTCAGTTTGAATCTGATTTATATACTTTTTCATGTGCTGATTTAGAAACCTTTATCCAATCTAGAAATGAGGATGTACAGTCTTTAATTCTTTTTGGTCACAACGAGGCCATTACAAATTTTGTTAATAAATTTGGATCCATTCCAATTGATAATGTCCCTACCTGTGGTTTTGTATTCCTTGAATTACCTATTAATTCGTGGTCCAAGTTGCAAAAAGGCATTACCAAAAAAATTAAATTCCCTAAAGATACCGCATAGTTATGTCTGATAATAAATACATTGAACGAGAAAAAAGTTGGTTAGCGTTCAACGCACGTGTGTTACAAGAAGCCGCCGATGAAACAGTTCCTTTGCTCGATCGCTTGCGTTTTTTGGGTATTTTTTCGAACAACTTGGACGAGTTTTTCCGAGTACGTTATGCCGCCATTCGAAGGCTGAGTTTATCTGGTATTTCAGGTCAAAAGGCATTGGGTGGCAGTACGGCCCAGCAGTTGCTTAACGAGATTACTAGTATTGTAATTGCTCAACAAGAAGAAAGTTTGCAAGTGCTTCGCATCATTCAGCATAAACTGGAAGCCGAAGGAATATTCATTGTAAACGAAAAACAATTGTCACCCGAACAAGCGGCGTATGTAAAAGACTTTTTTATACAAACGGTAAGTCCAGCATTGGTCACAATTATATTAAATGACTTGGCTGAATTTCCATTACTAAAAGACACATCGGGTTATTTGGCCGTGAAATTGGTACTCAATAATGATGCACCAACAACTTTGCTGCAGCGTGTTTCTCGAAGAAAATCAATACGGTATGCGGTAATTGAAATTCCCAAAACCATTAACCGCTTTGTGGTTTTGCCTCAGTCTGATGGTAAAGATTATGTGATTCTTTTAGACGATGTAATTCGTTTTAACCTAAGCAGTATTTTCAACATTTTTGATTACTACAGTGTTACAGCACACATGATCAAAATTACGCGTGATGCTCAACTTGAAATGGACAGTGACCTGAGTAAAAGTATGCTCGAAAAAATAGCCAATAGCGTAAAAGACCGCCGAATTGGTGAACCCGTTCGCTTTGTGTACGATCAAGAAATAGGCAAGGACACGCTCAAGTTCTTTTTATCAAAAATTCATTTGGATTCAACCGATAGTTTAATTCCTGGAGGGAGATACCACAACCGTCGAGATTACATGGATTTTCCCAATTTGGGTCGACACGATTTGTTGTACAAAAAAAATGAACCTTTACCTGTGCCAGGTTTGAGTTTAGAAGGGAGTATTTTGGAAAAAATTAGCAGCAAAGATTATTTGATGCATGCTCCCTATCAATCTTTCTCTTATTTGATTAAGTTTTTGCGGGAGGCTGCACTTGATCCGCAAGTGGTTTCGATTAAGATCACGCTGTACCGTTTGGCTAAAAATTCACAAATAATTAGTTCACTTATAAATGCGGCCAAAAATGGCAAAAAAGTAACGGTGCAAATAGAACTCCAGGCCCGATTTGACGAAGCAAGTAATATCTCGTATTCTGAGAAAATGCAAATGGAGGGCATTCAACTTATATTTGGAATTAAAGGCCTAAAAGTGCACAGTAAAATATGTGTAATTGAGCGTATCGAGCAGCACAAAATTAAACGCTATGGCTTGATTTCAACTGGTAATTTCAATGAGTCAACTGCAAAAATTTATACCGATGTTACCTTGTTTACAAGCCATCAAAAAATTCTCAAAGACATCGATAAAATCTTCGATTTTTTTGAAGTGAATTTCAGAATACATCGCTTCAAGCACCTAATCGTATCTCCGCATTACACCCGTTCTCGTTTCTATAAACTCATAGAGCGTGAAATCATGCAAAGCAAAATGGGACACCAAGGCATGATCAATTTAAAGATGAATAGTTTGTCTGATTTTGATATGGTAGACAAGCTATATGAAGCCAGTCGTGCCGGAGTGAAGATTAAATTACAAGTCAGAGGCATTTGTTCATTAATTCCGGGTGTACCTGGAATGAGTGAGAATATTGAAGCCATAAGCATTGTAGATAATTATTTAGAACATACTCGGGTTTATATATTTGGCAACAATGGAGATCCCGAAGTGTTTATTTCTTCGGCTGATTTCATGACGCGTAATTTAGACACCCGGGTTGAAGTAGCTTGCCCAATTTATGATCCAGCCATCAAACAAGAACTCATAGATGTATTTGAAATGGGTTGGAAAGGAAATGTGAAAGCCCGTTTTCATTCGCAGTTGTTAGACAACAAATACCGACAAAAAGGCGATAATCCCGTTTTTAGAGCGCAATTGGAAACATACAACTATTACAAACTAAAAGCCGATACAGAGCAATCCACTGACGAACAGTCTTAATATAAGAGTATGATTTCAATTCAAAAATATGCGGCTATCGATATTGGTTCCAATGCCATGCGTTTGTTGGTTGCAAACGTGGTGGAAGAAACCGGAAAACCCACACAGTTTAATAAAAGTTCCTTGGTGCGATTACCCATCCGATTGGGGCAAGATGCCTTTACAACCGGTATTATTTCAGCCGAAAACATTGACCGTATGGTCGATGGGATGCAGGCTTACAAATTGCTCATGAAGGTGCACAAAGTTAAAGATTTTAGAGCATTGGCCACCTCTGCCATGCGGGAAGCCAAAAACGGCCAAGAAGTCATTGATATAGTGATGGCAAAAACCGGAATACACATTGAAATTATTGATGGAAAAAAAGAGGCAGCTATTATTGCCACAACCGACATCAATCATCTTGTAAATACAGATAACACCTATTTATTTGTTGATGTGGGTGGAGGAAGTACAGAATTCTCGTTGTTTGCTGCCGGCACGATTGTGGCCTCAAAATCGTTTAAAATAGGAACAGTTCGTTTGTTAAACCAAATGGTGCCTGATTCTATTTGGCTGGAAATTCAAGATTGGATCGAATTGTACACAGCTCCATTTAATCAAGTAAGTTTAATTGGTTCTGGTGGAAACATCAACAAGTTGTTTAAAATGTCTGAAAAACCTATTGATACGCCACTTACGTATCATTACTTACAAAAAATGTATACTACATTAAGCGGCATGACGTACAATGATTTAGTTGGTGAAATGGCCTTAAATCCAGACCGCGCCGACGTAATCGTATTGGCTACAAAAATTTATTTGAACGCCATGAAATGGAGTGGAGCCAAGCAGATTTTTGTGCCTAAAATAGGACTTTCAGATGGCGTTATTAAAGCCATGTATTACAACAAACTATAATTTTTATTTCGATGAAAAAATATGCAAGCCTCCTAACCCTTTTAGCTGTCTTTTTCGCTGCGTGCAAAAGCGATAATTCTTCCCAAGTAGCGCCAAATTTAGCTGCATATTTAGCTCCCGATACTACAAAAGTTCAAGTTGGTGGTGCCCAAAAAATTGAAGTTTCAACGCCAAAAGGAAACTTTTCTGTTTGGACCAAACGCATAGGTCATAACCCAAAAGTGAAGGTGTTGTTGCTTAATGGCGGACCCGGCATGTCACACGAATACTTTGAATGCATGGAGAATTTTTTGCCCGCTGCAGGCATTGAGTTTATTTATTACGATCAATTGGGTACAGGATTTTCTGACAACCCCAATGATGTAGCCTTGTGGGATTTGCCTCGTTACGTAGAAGAAGTAGAACAAGTACGCAAAGCCTTGCAATTGGACGCATCTAATTTTGTAGTACTTGGGCATTCGTGGGGAGGCATTTTAGCGATGGAATATGCCCTAAAATACCAAGCCAATTTAAAGGGTTTAGTGATTTCAAACATGATGGCTAGTTGCATCGATTATGGAAAATATGCCGAGGTCTTGGCCAAACAAATTCCTGCCGATGCTCTTGCTGAAATTCGAGCTTTAGAAGCCAAACAAGATTTTACAAATCCACGTTATATGGAAT
>JBJOOG010000117.1:0-6831 GCA_046051465.1 Bacteroidota bacterium
GACTGTGTTAAAGCCATGCCTCAAATCAAAGCGATCCAAGCTGAATTTCCAGCTGTGAATTATGTATTTGTATCGGCCGATAAAACACCTGAAAAATGGGCCGAAGGCATTTCCAAACACAACCTAAATGGCAGCCATTATTTGATGCCTGATGGCATGAAAGGCGCTTTTGGAAAATCGGTAGATTTGGATTGGATTCCACGTTATATTATTTTGGATGCCAATGGAAAAATCATCACCTACCGCGCCATAGAAACCGACTTTGAAACCATTAAAACGACTTTAAAATCCCTAAACTAATGAGAACCAAAATTGTAGCCGGAAACTGGAAAATGCATAAAAATGCCGAGGAAACCGAAGATTTACTAAACGATCTAATCAACCAGCTGCCCGACGATAAAGAAGTTGAAATTGTAGTTGCCCCAACCTTTGTTAATTTGGCTTCGGCTGTACAACACGTTCAATTTACCAACATTCAGGTGGCTGCGCAAAATATGCACCAAGCAGCTAGTGGCGCCTATACTGGAGAAATCTCAGCTGACATGTTAAAAAGCATCGGCGTTGAAACGGTAATTTTAGGTCACTCTGAACGCAGAGCCTATTTTCACGAAACCGACGAACTGATCAATGCCAAAGTTAAAGCGGCCTTGGCTTGTGAAATGCGCGTGATTTTTTGTTTTGGCGAAGAATTAAAAGACCGCAAAGCCGAGCAACATTTTGCTGTGGTAGAATCACAACTCAAAGCCGGTTTATTTAACATAGAAGCATCCGCTTGGGAGCAGATTGTCTTGGCTTACGAACCCGTTTGGGCCATTGGTACTGGTGAAACCGCCAGCCCAGAACAAGCACAAGAAATGCATGAATTTATTCGCGCTACGGTGCGTGCGGCCTATGGCGAACAGGTGGCCAACCACCTTAGTATTTTATATGGCGGCAGCGTAAAACCCGATAATGCGCAAGAAATATTTTCAAAACCCGATGTTGACGGCGGATTAATTGGTGGAGCAGCCTTGAAAGCGGCTGATTTTGCTGCTATTGTATCGGCCATTTAAAACCACTTTATGTCATCAATCTATTTAGGATATCATTTTACTGTTGAACCCAAAGAACTGGGATCAGAAATTTTAGTGGCCGAATTGGGCGAATTGCCTTTTGAAAGTTTTGTTGAAAGCGAATTTGGCCTTACCGCCTACATTCAAAAAGAATTGTGGAATGCAGCTATTTTGGATGATTTATTTGTGTTGCAATCGCCCGAATTCATTATTAGCTATACCATCGAAGAAATTGAGCAAGTCAATTGGAACGAAGAATGGGAAAAGAATTTTGAACCCATCGAAGTAGATGGCATTTGCCATGTGCGTGCACCCTTTCATCCCAAAACAGCGGCAAAATATGATATTGTAATTGAACCCAAAATGAGTTTTGGCACTGGACATCACGAAACCACACACATGATGATTCAGCATTTGCTCCACATGGACGTGCAAGGCAAAAAAACGCTCGACATGGGCTGTGGCACTGCTATTCTGGCCATATTAGCCGAAATGAAAGGCGCTCACCCTATCGACGCGATTGATATTGACAACTGGTGTTATTTGAATTCGATTGAAAATGCAGCACGCAACCATTGCCAACACATTACCGTATATGAAGGCGATGCTTCCTTACTTGTTGATCAAAAATACGACTTAATCATTGCCAACATCAACCGAAATATTCTGCTGGCCGATATGCAGGCCTACGCCAAGTGCCTATTGGCCGGAGGCATACTATTATTGAGTGGATTTTATGAAGAGGACATCCCATTTTTGGAGGCGTCATGTACAGAAAATGGCATGCAGTTTGTTTCTAAATTGCAGCGCAACAATTGGGTTTCTTTAAAATTTGAAAAACAAGTTTAGCTTATTTAGTGCATAAAAAATGAGTACGCAAGAACAACAACTAGAAGAGGTATTAACGGCAAATAAGGAGGGAAATGTACATGAAATTGTGTTGTACAACGACGATGTAAATACCTTTGATCATGTAATTGAAACCTTAATTCGAGTTTGTCAACACACCGATGAGCAAGCCGAACAATGTGCTTTATTGGTGCATTACAAAGGAAAATGCACGGTAAAAACAGGAGAACTGGCAAAGTTAAAACCCCAATGCACCGCCTTACTTGAAGCGGGTTTAAGTGCTGAACTTACCTAAATCCTGACTAATTCATTTTGCCAATCGCACAACTTAGGTAGGATTTGGCTTTTGTAGATAATGGGTTCGTATCACCCATTTGTGGATAACCCAGTTTACGTAAGGTTTCTAGAATTTCGGGGAGATTGGCTTCTTTATCGTAGCTTACGTCAACTGTGCCAAGTTCTGCATCTACAACCACTACAGATACAAAACCAAGTTCCGTTAATTTTGACGTGATGGTTGATGCGCAACCGTTACATTTTACATTCTGAAGTACAAGTTGCGTTTTCATGATTATTTTTTGGTAAAGATAATTGCGCTACTTGTTGCAAATCATGACAAAAGTCACACAATACGAATTAATGTGGCAAATGATCTTTGACTAATCCATACAAAAAAGTGCCTGCAACTGCACCCAATAACACAATGGCCAACGAATAAAATCCGGCACCTAGCAAAATAAAAATGGGTCCCGGACAAGCGCCAACCAAGGCCCAGCCCAAACCAAATAATAAGCCGCCTATCCAATAACGGAAGGACCCTTTTTCTTTGATGGGAATTACAATTGGATTGCCTTTGTTGTTTTTGATGTTTTTGTATTTAATTACTTGTAAGCCAACAATACCTGTAACTACTGCTGTTCCAATAATTCCGTACATGTGAAACGAATGAAATTGAAACATTTCATAAATTCTATACCAAGAAACGGCCTCTGACTTGGTGAGAACAACACCAAATAAAAATCCTACCGCGATGTATTTAATTGCTTTTATCATGAGAATATCAAAGGAAAAATAAAGTGAGCCATAATTAAACCGCCTACAAAAAATCCAATCACCGCTTTGAGCGACTGGCGTTGCAAATTACTAATACCTGCAATTGCATGGCCAGATGTGCATCCACCGGCATAACGCGATCCAAATCCTATTAACAATCCCCCTACTAAAAGAAAAATTATTTTTTTTGGCGAGGCAAATACGTCGTTACCAAATAGTGTTGTAGGTTCTAAATTGCCATGTGGAGTATCAATTCCCAGCTGCTGAAGCTGAATTACTGTAGCTGGATTTATAGTTACATTAGACGGATCACTCATAAAATGAACGGCAAACCAACCGCCGAGCATGGCTCCAGCTAAAACTACCAGATTCCAACCCTGCGTTTTCCAATCAAATTTGAAAAAGTCGCTGTATTTGGCAGCACCCAAAATGGTACATACGGTTCTAAGATTGGAGGAAACACCAAACACCTTTCCAAAATAATTAAGCAAAAGCATAACTACGGCTATTAAAAATCCAGATACATACCAAGGCCACGTGTGAAAAAGAAAATCCATGAAGAACAATTTGCCTCAAAAATACAATTTCAAATTAGTATAGACCAACAAAGCACAAACTAAAAATAATGAATTAATTTTGTGGTCCAAACTTCAAACAACATGTTGAAAAAAATTCACCTGGAACTCAAATGGTCCATCAATTTTGGGATTGCCTATTTACTTTGGATCATCCTTGAAAAAAGCTGCGGATTGCATGATCAACACATTGCCAATTATCCCTTGTATTCAAATGGATTTATATTGGTTACGGTTGTTCTTTTTTATGTGGCCTTATTAGACAAACGAAAGCATGTGTATCGGGGTGAGATGACACAAACCAATGGTTTTTTAACCGGGCTAGTACTTACCTTGTTTATCAGTCTACTTACGCCTTTTTTGATCCAAATTTCTTTGCAGTACATCACTCCTGATTTTTTCATACACATCAAGGAAAATATGATTACAAGCAAAAAAATGACAGCCAATCAAGCAGAACTGTTCTACAATTACAAAAGTTATTTGTTGCAAACCTTGTTTTTGAATTTCTCCCTTGGCATACTATGCTCGGCTATTTTTTCGTTTGTATTGACAACTAAAAAAACGACTTAACATGATCAATAAACTCCCCTATTTCCTCTTAATTAGTGCAATTCTATACTCTTGTGGTGGATCAAGTTTGGTAATCCTTAATGCTAATGATAAAACGCCGGTTCCCAAAATTTCGGCTGATGGAGCATTTGTACTTAAGGGGTACAGCAAAGAAAAACGGTATGGTACCGAGAAGGCCTATCCGATAAATGTGTTTTACGGAACCTCAAAAAATGATACCCTCAATGTGCAACGGTTTATGAGTGCTTTAGTAGGCCCTCACGGAGAGACACTTCGGTATACAAAAATTAAAACCTGTTGTCCCTTTTCAAGTAAACACTCCGATATGGGCGTTGGCTTACTTGACCAATACGAGGTAACTTGGCCAAACCAAAAAAAACCTCTGCTTTTGTATTTTAACAATTATGAAAAGGGAGAGCTACTAGTGCCTGTAGGATTGAGACTCAAATAGATCTTCCCATAAAATTTAAATTACAAATACACCCCGCTAATTGGACTTGTATATTTATATTTGCGGCATTAAATTAGACTCATGAACGTATCCGTTATTCCTCAAATTAAACACATCGAAAGTGGCAATTTCTTTTTATTGGCTGGCCCCTGCGCCATTGAAGGCGAAGAAATGGCTTTGCGCATAGCCGAAAAATTAGTTGGCATTAGTGACAAATTAGAAATTCCCTTGGTTTTTAAAGGGTCATTTAAAAAAGCCAACCGTTCGCGTATCGATAGTTTTTCGGGCATAGGCGATGAGAAAGCACTCAAAATATTGCGCAAAGTATCTGAAGAATTTCGGGTTCCTACAGTAACTGACATTCACACCAACGAAGATGCCGATCGTGCAGCCCAATATGTTGATGTGTTACAAATTCCTGCTTTTTTAGTACGTCAAACAGATTTAGTGGTTGCTGCAGCAAATACAGGCAAAACCGTTAATTTGAAAAAAGGACAATTCATGAGCCCTGAAAGCATGAAACACGCGGTGCAAAAAGTACTGGATTGCCAAAACAACAACGTAATGGTTACCGATAGAGGAACCATGTTTGGCTACCAAGATATGATTGTTGATTTTCGAGGAATACCGAGCATGCAACAATTTGCCACTACCGTATTGGATGTAACACATTCGTTGCAGCAACCCAACCAAACCATTGGTGTAACCGGCGGAAGACCCGACATGATTGAAACCATTGCCCGTGCGGGAATAGCCGTAGGTGTTGACGGTTTATTTATAGAAACCCATTTTGATCCTGCTAATGCCAAAAGTGACGGTGCAAATATGTTGCATTTGGATCATTTTGAAGGATTAATGACGCGCTTGGTGGCTATTCGCAAAACCATTACATCCTTTTAATTTTCAGATGAAAAAAAAAATAACCTGTAGTATAGCCATCAGTATATTGGCTGTATCTTCTTTATTTGCCCAATTAACTACTGCACCTCAGCGCTATACTACACACAACAAAGGAAAATTATTTTTTTCTTGGGGAGGAAATCACGAATCATTTACCAATTCTGACATTCGATTCAAGGGAGAAAACTATGATTTTGTAGTGCACAATGTAGAAGCTCTCGACAAACCAAAGGGCTGGCACATTGATTATATTAATCCGGGGCGAATTACCATTCCCCAAACCAACTTTAAACTGGGTTACTTTTTCGCAGACCAGTATAGTATTTCCATAGGATTAGATCATATGAAGTATGTGATGAATCAAAACCAAACGGCCATGGTAAGCGGTGACATTAATCTTCCGACTGGTGATCAGGGTGCAATTTTTAATGGAAATTATTACAACACGCCCGTTGATTTTTCTGATGGACGATTTTTACAATTTGAGCACACCGACGGCTTGAATTATATACATGCTGAAATCGCGCGCACAGCTGATTTTTCAAGCTGGTTTGGAAATATAAATACCGATAAAATTCAATTTAATTTTACCGAAGGGATTGGCGGCGGAATTGTATATCCAAAAACCAATACCACGCTTTTGGGCAAAGCAAGACACGATGATTTTCATGTTTCTGGCTATGGAGTTTCAGCCAAGGCTGGCTTAAACATAACCTTTTTTAAACACTTTTTTATTCAAGGCGAATTAAAATACGGGTACATCAATATGAATGATATTCGCACCACACAAAACCCAGCTGATCGTGCCTCACAGAAATTTAACTTTTTTGAGCAGATACTTGTATTGGGTGGGATTTTTAAACTTTAATTTTGGCTATCCCACAAATAGACTAAAGCAGTCATAGCAGCTGCACCCAACTCTAATTCCCTTTTATTTACTGCGTCAAAGGTATCATTGGCTGCGTGATGATAATCAAAATAGCGTTGTGAATCGGGCTGAAGTCCCACTTTTACAATATTGGGATCTTTTAAAGGACCAATATCTGTGCCTGAATGCCCTTTACGAAAAATGTGAATCAAATAGGGTTTGAATACCGTTTCCCACGATTGAATCTGAGCCAATTGTTCTGGTGTGCCATCGATTGAAAAACCCCTGGGTGAAAATCCACCCGAATCACTTTCTAGTGCAAACACGTGTTGCTCTTTGTTTTTAACGGCCATTTCTTCGTATTTCATTCCGCCTTTTACTCCATTTTCCTCATTCATAAACAAGACCACGCGAATCGTGTGTTTGGGTTTGTAGTTCATTTTTGTCAACAACTGCAACACCGTCATACTTTGCACACATCCAGCCCCATCGTCGTGCGAACCATCTCCC
>JBJOOG010000118.1:0-7139 GCA_046051465.1 Bacteroidota bacterium
AAATCTTAATCAAACTATTTTTAAAATTATTTTGTTAAACATCGTGTCCAGTAAAATCAAAGAACCTTTTCCCTTCTGCGGGGTGCAAATGTAAAACCTTTTTACCAATTTGTAAATAAAAAATAAACCTTTTTTTATCGCTTTTCTTCTGTGCTAAAAGTCAACAAGTTAGAAGTGGGAAGCTCCATGAAGGAAACCGAGAACCGAGAACAGAGAACTAACAACCGAGAACCGAGAACAGAGAACAGAGAACCTACTTCACCTTCGCTTCCCAAAAATCGGACAAAGCATCATAATCGATAGGGGTTGCCGCTTCTTGTTTGATGAGACGTCCACGATTGAAAGCACGATACAAAATGGTTTCAATTAAAAAATCTTCGTTGTCTTCGTAGGGAACGTAAGGCGTTTTTAGATTAATATCAAACATACGCGCAGTGCCATTTGACCAAAAAGCCGTCCAACTGCTTTTAAAATCTTTAATCAAATCATAGGTGGTAGACCCCGTTTGTCTACATATTAACTTCACAAGAATTTGCCCTTGTTTGCGGGACAATTTCTTTAAGCGCTCTTTAAACTCGGTATTCATATAGGATTCTGCCATGGCAAAATACTGCTTACGCTCTCGTTTGTTGTTGATGTTAGCCAGATTTTTGTTGAGAAATTGCAAACGTTCGGCTGCAATTTTGGCATACGGATAGACTTTATATACTCGGTTTTGCAACAATAAAAACTCTTTTTTTGCGGCTGGATCTAGTTTTTGGCGATACACTGTAATTTCTTCCAATTCAATGGGTTCAGATATAGTATCAGTCTCTTTGAGTTGATACCCCATTTTCACGGAATCCTGCACCACCACTTGCGCTGACGCAGCAAAACAAAGCAAAAGAAACAATAAACTTAAACGCAGTTTCATACCCTTAGAAATTTGAGTTCAAAATTATACATTAATTACAGAACTGATAAATCAAATTTATATTTTAGCCAAAATAAAAAAAATCTACTCCATGAGCACAAATACCCTACTAAACAAGGCTTCATTAACTTTTCTAGAAGCCTACTTAAACAACCCCTCGCCTACCGGACACGAATCAGAAGGACAAAAATTGTGGATGGACTACCTCAAACCGTATGTTGACACCTTTATTACCGATGTATATGGATCGGCAGTAGGCGTAATAAATCCAGATGCTCCATTTAAAGTAGTGATTGAAGGACACGCCGATGAAATTTCCTGGTATGTGAATTACATTACCGACAACGGACTAATCTATGTGATTAGAAACGGTGGATCTGATCACCAAATTGCCCCCTCAAAAAGAGTAAATATCCACACCAAAAACGGCATTGTAAAAGGTGTTTTTGGTTGGCCAGCAATCCATACGCGCAACCGCGGCAAAGAGGAAAACGCAACCTTGCATAACATATTCATCGACTGTGGCTGCAGTACCAAAGATGAAGTAGAAAAATTGGGCATCCATGTAGGCTGCGTGATAACCTACCCCGATGAATTCATGATTCTCAACGAAAATAAATTTGTGTGCCGCGCCTTAGATAACCGCATGGGCGGATTTATGATTGCTGAAGTAGCCCGTTTGTTGCATGAAAACAAAGTCAAATTGCCTTTTGGATTGTACATCGTCAATTCGGTACAAGAAGAAATTGGCTTGCGCGGCGCTGAGATGATTACCCAAACCATCAAACCAAACGTAGCAATTGTAACCGATGTATGCCACGACACCACTACCCCAATGATCGAAAAGAAAATTGAAGGCGACTTGCAAATGGGAAAAGGACCGGTAATTGCGTATGCACCCGCCACACAAAATATTTTACGCGAATTGATTGTATCTACCGCAGTAGAAAAAGAAATTCCGTTTCAACGTCACGCCACTTCGCGTGTTACAGGAACTGACACCGATGCGTTTGCATACAGCAATGGCGGTGTCGCTTCGGCCTTGATATCCTTATCCTTGCGTTATATGCACACTACTGTTGAGATGGTGCACCGCGATGACGTAGAAAATGTAATCAAACTGATTTACGAGAGTTTATTGAAAATTGAAGACAACCATAATTTCTCGTATTTTAAATAGAAATCAAGAAAATAAAACCAATGAAAAAATATTTTCTACTCCTTATTTCCTTGAGTATAGGTGTTGCTTATTCTCAAAAAAATAAAACAATCACAGAAAACGAAAAAATTACAACAATTACCAGAACTACTTCTGCCTATGAGGATATAGAAATTTCTGGCTCATTTGATGTGAAATTAATTTCGGGTCAAGAGGGGAACCTGACAATTAAGGGGGATGAGAATGTATTGGAATACATTATTACTGAAGTCAAAAATGGTAGACTAGCGGTGTATTTTGATAAAAATAAAAGCATTCGATACAATTACAACTCCTCCATTGAAATCACAATTCCAGTTGAAGAAATAAAACAATTAGACATTTCAGGTTCCGGGAATTTTAAAAACAATGATTTAATTAAAACTGAAAATTTATTTCTAAAGATTAATGGATCGGGGAATGTTACTTTCAATGCAGAAACAAAAAATTTGAAAATAGCTAAATCCGGTTCAGGAAATCTGGATGGAAAAGGAACTTCCAACAATATTGAAATCAATTCTGCGGGTTCTGGAAATGTAAATTTATCTGATTTGAAATCAGAAAACGCGGTTGTAAGTCTATCTGGATCGGGCAATATAAAAGTTAATTGTTCCATAAACCTCAATGCACAAACCATTGGTTCAGGTAATATTCGATATAGTGGAAATCCAACAAACACAAAACTAAAAACGGAAGGTTCTGGAAGAATATCAGAATAATAAATATTCTAAAAAAAGCCCCAATTTCTTGGGGCTTTTTTTATCTGTTTTTTAAATACTCGAGTACATTTTTTTCAATCCTTTCATTGATATTCGAGATATCGGCCTTTACGAAATGTTCACCCAATATGTTTTCAAACAATTCAATGTAGCGATCGGAAACCGTATCAATATAGGCATCTGTCATTTCCGGAATGTGCTGTCCTTCTTTGCCTTGAAAACCATTTTCGATGAGCCAACGACGCACAAATTCTTTAGACAATTGTTTTTGTTCCTCTCCCTTTTCTTGGCGCTCTTGATAGCCTTCAGCATAAAAATAACGAGAGGAATCGGGGGTATGGATTTCGTCAATTAGTACGATTTGACCGTCTTTGGTTTTGCCAAATTCATACTTGGTATCGACCAAAATTAATCCACGAGAGGCGGCTATTTCTGTTCCGCGTTGGTAGAGCGCTCGGGTATATTTTTCTAAAATTAAATAGTCTTCTTCAGATACAATTTGGTTGGCCAAAATGGCTTCGCGCGAAATATCTTCGTCGTGCGAACCATTATCAGCTTTGGTGGTGGGTGTGATAATTGGAGTTAAAAATTTGTCGTTCTCTTTTAAGCCATCTTCCATGACTACCCCACAAATGGTTCTTTTTCCTAGTGCATATTCACGCGCAGCATGCCCCGACAAATAGCCTCTGATGACCATTTCTACTTTAAAAGGTTCACATAAATGACCAACAGCCACGTTGGGATCAGGCGTGGCAACCAACCAATTGGGCACAATATCATCCGTCAATTCCATGAATTTTGTCGCAATTTGATTCAAAATTTGGCCTTTGTAGGGAATTCCTTTGGGCAGCACCACATCGAATGCCGACAAGCGATCGGTGGCAATCATCACCAACAAATCGTCGTTGATATTGTATACCTCACGAACTTTGCCGCGGTAAACAGATTTTTGATTGGGAAACTGAAAATGGGTTGTAGTTATTGTTGAACTCATGGGTTGTGTTGTTTGCGCAAAAGTAACACGAAAACCCAACTTTTTACAAATAAAACCAGCAGAAAAAACGACTTATTTTTTAATCAACTTGAAAACTTCTTTGCCTAAAATGGTTTCAACTGATACAAAATAAATTCCTGCTTCTAAGCCAGCAGTTGACACAAATGTAGGTGTATCGGTTGTAGATTGTTGCTCAAAAACGGCTTTGCCATCAGTTGAAAAAATGCGAACATAAGCCAGAACAGAGGAGTATTGATTCCATTTAATGGTGCAATTTTCGGATGTAGGATTGGGGAAAATACTACATAAACCTGAATTAGTGGAACTTGTTTGAACATCCAAAAACTGCATATTACCACCCGCTTGTTGATATAAATCGGCAAAAGCTTGAAAATATTGATTGGCAACATTGGCATCGTGCACTACCAAAACATTTTCATCGTTTTTGTTTTCAGCACTGTTGCTCCAATTATGCGAACCTGTAAGTACCAATGGATCAGAATTGGCAGTAAAGTTATCGATCACCATAAATTTGTGGTGCATCAATCCGCTTAATGAAAAAACAACCGCTTGACCTGCTGGTAAGCCAGCTTGAATGGCTGAAATTTGATTGCCCGATGGGTTTTGACTGTCCACCATTAAATTGATATTTGTTAGTCCTGCATTGTATTTGGCTAAGAGGGCATTTTTTATGTCTGATCTGGTAATGAGCATGGTAGCGACTTCAATATCTGAATCGGCCGAGTTAATCGCGGCAATAATTTTAGAATTTGTCCCATCACTTGGACTAAAATAGAGGTCAACAACTTTGTTTCCCACTACAAAATGATGCGGTGTATTATCGGTTTTATAAGGTCCAAATTTTGAATTTAACGCATTGGGCACAGTGGTTGAACTACCCCACATTTCATTAAACTCCATTTTAAAGGCCAATGCCATGGCTTGATCTTGTATGGCGATGGCATTATTGCGATCGGGACCATCAATTTGCGCTGTAGTCCAATTGGTTGAGCCAGTCCAAACAATAGGTTTATTGGGGTCGGAACTATTGCCATCAAAAATCACAAATTTGTTGTGCATTAATCCATAAGAAGAGCTTGAAGGGCTTGCCAAAATTGGAATTAACGGATTCAACAACGGTATCATTACGCTACTTGTGCTGCCATCGTAAATTATTCGAACACTTACTCCACGCGCAAATGCAGCATTGATAGCCCCCGCTATCCCGGTTGTTGAAGAAGGTGAATACGAATTATAAATAGCAATATCTAAATCGTTTTGACATTGGTTGATATAGGATATTAATTTTTCGTCTAATGAATCGGCCAGATTAACTGCCGCTTGGGTTTGGGCTAATGATGTGGCAACCGTATGGTTAAAATACACTTCGATGGAACCCGATGAAATAGACGCATTGGCTACAACACTCGTTTGATTTTCACGCTGAGCTGAAGTGTATCTGAGTTTAATTAGTTGGCTAGGACGTAATTGATTGAGCACAATTTGATTGGAATTAGCTGAGCGTTCAAAGGGAACAGGAGCTTGCGTTAAAGCATCTTCGATGTGTAATGATTGACTCGCAATACCATCATGAAATGCAATTGTTAAATGGGTTGGAAAGTAGGTTAAAGTATAGTCTTTTTCGTGAATTTGAGTTTGTCCCCACACTGATGACCACCCAACAAAAAAAAGTACAATCGCAACTTGGATACTGCTTTTCATGTGCCTGAATTTTACACAAATGTACATTTTTATTGGAAAGTAAGTTGATAATCAAAAATCTAACCGATTTTAAGTATTCAACCTGCCAAAATTTAAGCAATTTTTATGTTTATAATACGTTTGTATTGCAGTAATTTGCCATTCTTAATACACCTGCCATGAACCAAATTCAGATTCTTTGGGTTGACGATGAAATTGATTTGTTAAAACCACACATTCTTTTCCTTGAAAAAAAGAATTACCATGTAACAACCTGTAACAATGGTAGAGATGCTGTAGATGTATTTGATCAAGGCACTTTTGACATTGTGTTTCTGGATGAAAATATGCCAGGAATGAGTGGCTTGGAAACGTTGGCCGAGATGAAAGAAAAAAAATCAGCCACGCCTGTAATTATGATCACCAAAAGTGAAGAGGAATACATTATGGAAGAGGCCATTGGTTCTAAAATTGCCGACTATTTGATTAAACCGGTTAATCCCAATCAAATCTTGCTGAGCTTAAAAAAGAACTTAGATCATTCACGCTTGGTTTCAGAAAAAACTACACTTGATTACCAGAAAGAATTCCGCAAAATTGCGATGGAATTATCCATGGTCAATTCGTTTGAAGATTGGATTGATTTCTATAAAAAACTATTGTATTGGGAATTAAAATTAGAGAACATCCAAGACCAAAGCATGATTGAAATATTGGAATCTCAAAAGGTTGAAGCCAATATACAATTTGGAAAATTCATTGAACGCAATTACGAAAAATGGTTTGAACCCAAGGCCGACAAGCCAATTTTATCGCACAACTTATTTCGCGAATTGGTTGTACCCGAATTGGTAAAAAAAGACAACCGTAACGCATCCGAATCGAGCAAAGCTAGACCGGTATTATTTGTCGTAATTGATAATTTGCGTTATGACCAATGGAAAACCATCGAAAAAATAGTAGGTGATTACTACCGACTGGAAAAAGAAACGGCCTATTATGCGATGCTTCCCACCGCCACACAATATGCACGAAATGCTATCTTCTCGGGTTTATTGCCTATAGAAATGGAGAAACAATTTCCGCAGTATTGGAAAAATGACATTGACGATGGAGGTAAAAATTTATTTGAAGCCGAGTTTTTAACCGAACACCTTAAGCGTTTGGGATTAAGTAATTTGAAACAAGAATATTTTAAAATTACCAACTTGGCCAATGGCAAAAAATTGGCTGATAATTTCCGGGCATTAAAAGACCACGACTTGGTAACCGTGGTGTATAATTTTGTCGATATGCTTTCGCATGCCAAAACCGAAATGGACGTTGTAAAAGAATTGGCTGCCGACGACAAAGCTTACCGATCGCTTACCCGAACCTGGTTTAAAAATTCGCCTTTGTTGGAAATTATTCAGCAGGCGCAGCATCTTGGATTTAAATTGATAATTACTACTGATCATGGGACTATAAATGTAAAAAACCCGTCAAAAGTAATTGGCGATAAAAACACCAGTTTAAACTTGCGGTACAAAACCGGCCGAAGTTTATCCTATGAAGACAAAGATGTTTTTGCCGTAAAGGATCCCAAAAAAATCGGATTGCCCAGCATCAGCATAA
>JBJOOG010000119.1:0-4272 GCA_046051465.1 Bacteroidota bacterium
AGAGTTCGGCCGCATTGGGCTTTGGATTCCGTTGCGGATTCTTGGGTATGTTGCACATGGAAATTATCCAAGAACGTTTGGAACGCGAGTTCAATATGACTGTGATTACCACGGTTCCCAATGTATCGTATTTGGCCTACACCAAAAAAGATCCCGAGAACGGTTTTGTGGTAAACAACCCTTCAGACTTGCCCGAGCCTTCCCGTATGGATCGTGTAGAAGAACCGTTTATCAAAGCGACCATCATTACTAAAGCTGATTTTGTGGGGAACGTGATGTCACTTTGTATCGAAAAAAGAGGCTTAATTACCAACCAAACGTACCTGACTACCGAGCGCGTGGAATTGAATTTTGATATGCCCTTGGCCGAAATTGTATTTGATTTTTACGATCGCTTGAAAACGGTTTCTAAAGGTTACGCTTCATTTGATTATTCGCCCATTGGCATGCGTACGTCTAAATTGGTAAAATTGGATGTACTGCTCAACGCCCAATCGGTGGATGCTTTATCAGCTTTAATTCACGAAGACAACGCCTACAACATTGGGAAAAAAATGTGCGAGAAACTGCGCGAATTAATTCCTAGACAACAATTTGATATTCCGATTCAAGCCGCCATTGGCGCCAAAATTATTGCACGCGAAACCATCAAAGCTTTGCGTAAAGACGTTACGGCCAAGTGTTATGGCGGGGATATTTCGCGTAAACGAAAGCTGCTCGAAAAACAGAAAAAAGGAAAAAAACGCATGCGCCAAGTGGGGAATGTAGAAATTCCGCAAGAAGCGTTTATGGCCGTTTTGAAATTGAATGACTAAGGTTTTTACCACACACTCCCATGCTAGAAGATAAATCACCGGCACGCACCAGCCTTTCTCAATTGGGCGAATTTGGCCTAATTGATCACTTGACAAATCAGTTTGAAATTACGCAAGCGTCAACCCTTAAAGGCATAGGCGACGATGCAGCCGTGTTGGATTTTACAAATAAAAAAGCGGTGATCTCTACCGATTTACTCATTGAAGGCGTGCATTTTGATTTGGCCTATATGCCACTCAAACACCTGGGCTACAAAGCCGTGGTGGTGAATGTTTCTGACATTTGTGCCATGAATGCCAAGCCTACCCAAATTACGGTTTCGGTGGCGGTTTCCAATCGATTTCCGTTGGAGGCCTTGGAAGAATTATTTGCCGGAATTGCCTTGGCTGCCAAAGCGTATAAAGTTGACGTGATTGGTGGCGATACCACTTCGTCTCAAAAAGGATTAATCTTGAGCATCACCGCTATAGGTGAAGCTTCGGCAGATGAATTGGTGTACCGAAACGGAGCCAAAGTAAATGATCTTTTGGTGGTGAGTGGAGATTTGGGCGCTGCCTATATGGGCTTACAAGTCTTGGAGCGCGAAAAACAAGTGTTTCAAGTAAACCCCCATTCGCAGCCCGATTTAGAAGCTTATTCCTACCTAATCGAACGCCAACTCAAGCCCGAAGCACGAACCGACGTGCGCACCTTGTTGCATGCCCTTGAAATAAATCCAACGGCAATGATTGACATTTCAGATGGGTTATCGAGCGAGATATTGCATTTGTGTAAACAATCGGAAGTGGGTTGTAATTTGTATGAAGATAAATTGCCGCTTGATCCGCAGTTGATTTCGGTGTGCGAAGAATTTCAATTGGATAGTACAACCGTTGCCATTAATGGTGGCGAAGACTACGAATTGCTTTTTACGGTAAAAATGAACGATTTTGACAAATTAAAAGGCAATCCCAATTTTACCATTATTGGTCATATGGTTGAAGCCGCCGAAGGCATGAACCTCATTACCCGAGCCAATACCAAAATTCCGTTGAAAGCCAGGGGCTGGAATGCCTTGACTGAGGAATAAATTTAAATGATGCCTTTGTTTTTGGCTTCTTGCACTAGCTCTGTATCGGATGCTTGCTGCATATCAAGTACCTCCCTTAAATTGCTTAAGCGTTTTTCTATTGCAGCTGGAGCCAACGGAACATATTGAGACAGTTCGGCAACACGCACTCCTTTTGACAAATGAAACAACAATTGTTTGTCAAACACATCCATTTCGTTTGAGTCAAACTGGATTTGACTCACCAATTTTACTACGGTTTGGCTGTAGTAATTTTCGTCTTTTAAGATCTTATCAAAAGCCAACAACAACTCGTCAAAGGTTAAATCGTTTTTAATCACGAGCCCATTGGGGTTGATGTTTTTAATGATGGTATTGATTTTGAGCATCTCGGAGTGCATCGTAAGCAAAATAATTTTGCAAGCGGGTAGGCGTTCTTTGACCAACAAGGCTAAGTCTTCGCCCGAATGGATTCCTTTTTCTTCGTAGGTAGGCATACTCAAATCAAAAAAGGCGATGTCGTACTTCGCATTGTCTTCATTGACAATGGCTTCGTAGCCCGTTTTGCAGTCTTTGGCTTGGGTAATTGTAAACTCGTATGCCCCTTTGGTATTATACCCTTTTATGGCGTTTTTATAGGCTTCAATAATAAACGGATGGTCATCAACCATTAATACACGAACCAATTGTGCCATAATTTTATTTTGTGTTTCCTAGTCTTGGTAGGGAACAACTACTTTTATGGTTGTTCCTATCCCTTTTTTTGATTCAATAATTACCGTTCCATTGCACGAAGCAGTGCGGCTGTAAATGTTTTGCAAACCTATTCCTTTTTTCTTTTTGTTTAACAAAAATCCTACCCCATCGTCAAAAATTTCTAGGCGAAGGCCTCCTTCAACCGATAGAAAACTGAGTATGATGGAACTAGCATGTGCATGTTTGGCGATGTTTTGCATGGATTCTTGTACAATACGGTACAAGTGAATTTTTACCATGCCGGGAATAAGGTCCCAGTTTATTTTTGAGTCAAATTCCAAGAAATTTTTAATTTGGGTAGCCTCATACTGTTCCTCCATATAGGTGGTAATTACATTCACAAAGCTCACTGACTTCATAAGAATGTCTTTATTTAAATCATGCGAGATGTTTCTAATTTCCTTCTCGACCTCTTGTATACCTTCAATCAATCCTTTTGATTTATTAATATTGTCTGTCGTGGGCACACTGATGAGCGAGGTGAGGTTCATGCGTGTTGAAGCCAAGCGATTGAGTACCCCATCGTGAAGGTCTTTTGAAATGCGTTCTTTTTCACTATTTCGGGCGTTATCAATTTTATTTTGTTGCGCCAAAAGCAAATTATAAATTTCAACATTGGTTTGTTGTTGCACTTGCTGCAGGCGAAATTCTTTTTGTTTAAGGAGTTGTTTTCCAATAACAAACAATAAAATTAATATGACGCTAATAATTAAACACACCCAAACAATTCGGGTATATTGCTCCTCGACAGCTGCTTTTTCTTTTGTGATTTCATCGGTTTCAAAAGCAATTTTGGCAAACTTATTTCGGGTTTGCCGTTCCATTTTTTGCATGCTATCGGTAAGGGAAATGTATTGACTGCTATAGGCTAAGGCCTTTTCTGGATTAATTTTTATGAGCTGTTTTAAACACAAGAGTTGGTCTTTGGGAGCCTTGAAACTTTTGGATATAGCCAACGCCTCTTGTGCATATTGATTGGCTTTTGGAAGATCATGCATATCGGCATAATAGTAGGACAAGTAGAGTCTGTTGAAGTTTTTGCCGTTGAGAACATTGTATTTTTCTCTGATTTTCAAGGTAATCTTTAAATCTGAATCTATATTTTCATAATCATTTAGATTCAATTTTGAATAAACTTTGTTCTCTATTAACTTACAATACAAGTATGGAAAAGTGACTTTAATATTATCTAATCTTAACCCTTTATCAAAAAAATTTATTGCGTTTCTGTAATTACCTATCGATAAATAGTTGTAGCCTATATTGTTGTAGCAAGTCGCTAAATCGGTATTATCAAATAACTCAGCATTATTTTCAATGAGCTTTATTGCTTTAAAATGATAATTAAAGGACATGGAATAATCCCCAAGTTCGTTTGAGTTTATTCCCAAAAATGTATATATCAAATATTGATCTGTCACAAAGTTATTTGTATTTGCTATTTTCAAAGCATCTACCAATGAACCCTCACTTCCAAGATAATCATTTATGTAAAATTGCACTTGGGCTTTATCTCGATAAACTGAACATAATTCTCTGAGAGCATTAATTTTTTTAAATATTTTTTCAGATTTCAAATAGTAATAATATGCTGAATCATTATTACTAATGTTTTCAAAATAAATTCCCTTATAGTTTTTACATAATCCAAT
>JBJOOG010000120.1:0-4033 GCA_046051465.1 Bacteroidota bacterium
TGTCCATTCCCAGGCATGCGCCAAAAATTCGTCACGGCTTAGGTCGTTTTTGTCTATGCCTTGTTCTTTTAATTTAGCCACTACTTTGGCTTCGGTAGCAATTGAGGCATGATCGGTTCCCGGAACCCAACAGGCATTGAATCCTTTGAGGCGAGCTCTACGAATTAAGACGTCTTGTATGGTGTTGTTGAGCATGTGGCCCATGTGCAAAACTCCGGTTACGTTTGGTGGAGGAATTACAATGGTATAGGGTGTTCGCTGGTCGGGAGTGGAATGAAAATAATTGTTTTTCATCCAGTAATCGTACCATTTTTGTTCGATGGTTTTGGCGTCAAATTGATTGGGTAAGCTCATAGGTGAATTATCTCAACAGTTTACTATTGTATACAGTGTGTACTAGCCCCGATTGAAGCGGCATCCTTTTTTGAAACATGAAAAAAAGATACAGCGGAAAGCGGGAAATAGCTGCAAAAGTAAAGAAATAGGCGCGTATAAAAAATTGTGATCGATATATTTGCGAATTGGGCAAAAGAAAGTATTTTTACCCTACTTTGATTTCTAAATTATTATCCCCATGAAAAAATGCATCTACCTACTAACCTTGCTGCTAAGTATTGTAACGTTTGCCCAAAAAGGGCCTAAAATTGTTTTTTCTGCACCCGAGAATACCGTTGATTACGGAAAAGTATACAAAGACACCGATTCGGGTGTGCGTGTATTTGAATTTAAAAATACGGGCGATGCACCCTTGATTATTGCTGATGTGCAATCGACTTGTGGTTGTACCATACCAACCAAACCAACCGAACCCATTATGCCCGGAAAAATGGGTAAAATAGAAGTGAAATACAACATGAGCCCCGGTCCTATTCGCAAAACCATAACAGTAGAATGCAATGCGGTAAATGTGGAGAATGGAAAAGTAGCCATCAAGATTAAAGGCGAAGTGCTGGTTCGGGAAGCCATCAATATTTTGGAAAAGAAAAAAAGCGTTCCCACCAGTGAATACTAACATTACGGCTTTCTTTTGAAAGCCTTTTTTTATGCCGTTTTATCGGTGAATAATTGTGTGACGAACCCATTGGGTTGCCACTAATTTTTTGCAAATTTGCAATTCAAATTAAAACCCTATGCCAAAAATTTCTCACAAAGGCAATGCCATGCCTGAATCGCCTATTCGCAAATTGGTTCCTTATGCTGAAATAGCAAAAAAGAAAGGACATAAAGTTTATCACCTAAACATAGGTCAGCCCGACATCGAAACCCCAGAAGTGGCTCTAAATGCAGTACGTAACTTTGATTTTAAAATTTTAGAATACAGTCATTCGGCAGGTTTTGAAAGCTACCGAACTAAATTAGCAGCCTTTTACCAAAAAGGTGGATTGCCCATAGAAGTGGCTGACATAATTATTACTACTGGTGGATCGGAGGCCCTGCTTTTTGCTATGGGAACCACAATGGATCAAGGCGATGAAATCATTATTCCTGAGCCGTTTTATGCCAATTACAATGGGTTTTCAGTGGCTTCGGGTGTAAGCGTTGTTCCGGTAATCTCTTCGATAGAAACTGGATTTGCCCTACCTCCTATTGCCGAATTCGAGAAACTCATTACGCCCAAAACCAAGGCGATATTGATTTGTAATCCCGGAAATCCTACTGGTTATTTGTACTCCAAGGAGGAGTTGATGCAATTGGCTGAATTGGTAAAGAAACACGATCTGTATCTAATTGCCGACGAGGTATACCGTGAGTTTACCTATGATGGTGGCGTTCATTATTCGGTAATGAATTTACCCGGATTGGAAGAACACGCAATCATGATTGATTCGGTGTCCAAACGCTACAGCATGTGTGGAGCGCGAATTGGTTGTATTGTTTCAAAAAACAAAGCCGTAATGGCAACAGCCATGAAGTTTGCCCAAGCGCGTTTGAGTCCGCCTACCTTTGCGCAAATTGCCAGTGAGGCAGCAATTGATACGCCGCCTTCTTATTTTGAAGCCGTAATTGCCGAATACAAAGAGCGAAGAGACACATTGGTTGAAGGCTTATTAGAAATACCCGGCGTTCAAGTCGCATCGCCAAAAGGAGCATTTTATTGTATTGCTGCTTTACCTGTTGACAATGCTGACAAATTTGCACAATGGCTTTTAGAATCCTATGATTTAAATGGTGAAACTGTTATGGTTGCTCCTGCTGCAGGGTTTTACTCCACACCCGGAAATGGACTGAATGAAGTACGCATAGCCTATGTGTTGAAAAAAAATGATCTTATCCGTGCGGTCGAAATACTAAAACACGCGATTCAGGCATACAACAGCAAGTAATTGTATCGTATGTATAAAAAAAATGCTTCCAGAATTGGAAGCATTTTTTTTGTTGGGTATCGAATTAACGTTTCAATGAAAAGTGCGATTTAAACGTTCTTGGATCTCCTTCTTGATTCAAGTAATCTATGTTAAACCAATAATCAGTAGAGGGCAATGGCTGACCATTATAGGTACCATCCCAACCTAAACCGCTCGGCTGAATTTGCTTAATTAATTTACCAAATCGGTCATAAATGTAGATTTGAGCGTCGGGTTGATCAGCTAAATCAGAGATATTCCAATAATCATTATAGGTGTCGTTATTGGGTGTGAAAAAAGTTGGATAATCAATGATGCGAACTTCAATTGGAGCTAACTCACCGCAAGCATTTCGAACTATGATTTGGTGGAAACCAGATGTAAGATTGGTGAAATAATTTTGCGTTTGAAATGGTCCACCATCCAATTGGTATTCATAAAAACCTTGTGGCTCAACAAACACTTGAACCAGCTGTTGGTCTGTAAATTCTGTAGATACGTTCGCAATAGCAGACAAAGGAGGCAACGCCGGAGAAACTACTGCTGAAACTATTGCAGAACATCCGGTAGCAATACTTGTTGCCTTTACACTGTATGTACTTGGGATTGTAGCAACGTAACTACTGCTATTTTGACCTAAAATAACACCGTTTATATCACTCCACTCAAAGGTGTATTGCAATGGATCCAATTGTGTGTCTAAGGTAAAAGTCGCTCCTGGATTTGGTACGCCAAATGCATCAACACATATGGTTCCGTCTTGCTGCAACCTAAATTCAGGCAACGAACGAATATATAAGGTAGCCGTTAATGACGCAGTTGAACATCCGCCAATTGTAGTAGTGGTAAAATGGAAGGTGCTGTATTCGGTTGGTGTTCCTGAAATAGTTAAAACTCCTGCGTTAAACTGGGCCACAATTCCATAAGGTACCGAACCCGATAAAATGGCTGCGCTTGTTGCGCCATTACCCACTGTATATTGAATTGGGATAATGGGTTCATTTACACACAAAGTTTGAATTGCGGTGCTTGGTGCCGACGTCAAGGCCAAGGTTACATTTGGTTTGATCTCTAAAACACCTGTTAAAGTAGCCGATGAACAACCACCAAATGTAGTAACCGAATAGTTATAAGTGCCTACAATTAATGAGGAACCAGAAATAGTTAATACGCCAGCTGCAAAAGATGATGTAATTCCGGCAGGCATTCCACTGAGTGTAGCTCCAACAGCACCATTGCCTACAGTGTAGAATATAGGTGTCATGGCTGCACCATTACAAATGGATTGATTGGCGGTTGCTGCTGCCGAGGTTAATGCTATAGTAGCATTAGGATTAACTTTAATTCGACCTTGAACAGGAATTGAAGGACATCCTCCGCTAGTATTGATTTGGAAAGGAAATATACCCGATACGGTTGGCGTGCCGCTAATGGTATAAATACCTGTTACGGCATCATACACACCTGTTACCCCTGCTGGGAAATTCCCAAACGAGGTAACCAAAGCAGCATTAGTTGCACCATTTCCAACTAAATACGTTATGGGTACAATTGGCGTATTGATACACAATTCTTGGCTAGCAGTTGGAAGCGCAGATGTAATGACAATAGTTGCTGGTGGATTAACCGTGATTGATCCATTCAAGGTAGCAGTCAGACAGCTATTTCCAGTAGTAACCAAAGTAAAA
>JBJOOG010000121.1:0-5120 GCA_046051465.1 Bacteroidota bacterium
TGTGTAAACACATAATATGCAGTTGCGATTCCGATGAAAACTAAAACCAACACACCTTGATCAATTGGCAATCCTGGTGGCGGTGGAATACCCGGTGGCGGTGGTCCGTTTCGTGCCTCAACAGAGAAAACACCACATAGCAGTGTCATCAATAGAGCGAGGTTGTTAGGGGCCTTTTTCATACGGCTGTAAAAGTAATTAAAAAAATGTTCTATCAAAATTTTTTAAAACCTATTTTAAATTCATTCCAAAACTTAACGTAAAGCCTTACATTGCTGCAAGGCTTTTGGTTGTGGTCCCACTTGGGCTCGAACCAAGGACCACCTGATTATGAGTCAGGTGCTCTAACCAACTGAGCTATAGGACCGGTTTACTTCAACGATTTTTATTGGCTTTGAAGTTCTATAAATGTAGCCTAGGCTTTATTTAGAGGCTGCAATATTAGGACAAAAATTCTTGGGTTGCAAACATTTTTGCATTCCTGTCAATAATAACTAATGGAATTTGCAATGCTAAATACCCATTTATTCGATCTCCTGACACAACTCAATCAACACGCCATTGGTTGTTTTTGGATGCAAAAAAACCACCCATTTATTATCCGCACCGCGCTTAGGTGTTTCGTTGAGCACTACAAATCCTTCGGTTTGCAAACGGGTCACCTCGGCTTGGATATCGGCCACATCAAAGGCAATGTGGTGAATGCCTTCGCCTTTTTTCTCAATAAATTTGGCAATGGGGCTATCGGGATGAGTGGCCTCGAGCAATTCTATTTTATTGGGTCCGCTGGCAAAAAAAGAAGTATTAACGCCTTCGCTTTCTACCGATTCTAGTTTATAGGGCGGCGCGCCAAACAATTTTTCGAATACCAGATTGGAGGCGGCCAAATCTTTTACTGCGATGCCGATGTGCTCTATTTTTCTCATGGAATTTGTTTTGCGTCAAATTTCGCAAAGTTTTTGGGATGGTTGGCAAAAAAGTACATTTTATGCACTGCCTAGCCCTGATCGAAGCGGATAGCCTGTTGTGCCGGGGTTTGGCACAACAGCTTGTAGCGCAGAGCAGGAAAAAGCTCCCATTCTATACCCACATTATTAATTTTTAATTATTAATTATTAATTGAACACATATCGTATTTTTGCGGCATGGAAACAAACAGACAAAAGAAAATCGGCGGCGTAATCCAAAAAGATTTGGTGGACATCTTACAAGGAGAAATTCGCAAAAACAACATTGCCAATTTGGTGATTTCGGTTTCCAAAGTGAGCGTCACCACCGATTTATCAATTGCTACTGTGCACCTCAGTATTTTTCCGCCCGAAAAAGGTCCCGAAACCTTGGCGGCCATTAAGTCCAATTCGGCCTTAATTAAACACGACCTCTCGCAACGCGTGCGTTTGCAATTGCGCAAAGTGCCCAACTTGCATTTCTTTATCGACGACTCGCTTGATTACATCGAAAAAATTGACCGCGCCTTGTCAGACAAAGAAAACCCCATCGAACACCGCGAACTATTGGAGCGCCGAAGAAAATTCTAAGTTGAGTTTTGCCCTTTACATAGCCAAACGGTATTTGCGCAGCGCCAGCAAAAACAAAGCGATCAACATCATTAATCGGATTGCGTCGCTGGGTATTGTAGCCGGATCCATGGCTCTTTTTGTGGTTTTGTCTGTGTTTAGTGGACTCAAAGAATTTAGCTTGTCGTTTAGTACCGCCTTTGATCCTGATATCAAAGTAGAAAACACCGAGGGAAAATCGTTTAGTATTAACCCACAACAAGAACAAAAACTCGCTGAAATTAATGGCATTGTAGCCTACAGCAAAATCATTGAAGAACGCGTACTATTTCGTTTTGACGGCAAAGAAATGGTTACCCATATTAAAGGTGTTGACTCCAGTTTTGGGCAGGTAATTCCGCTACAAAAACTGTTGTATCAAGGCAATTGGATGATGCCGCAAACCAATGAAGTGGTGGTGGGATATGGTATTTGTCAAAAGTTGTCCTTGGGGCTGTATGATTTCAATAATCCACTCGAACTTTTTGTGCCGCGTCCGGGCAAAGGCGCCATTGACAATCCCGACGAAGCGTTCAACAAAACCACACTAGCGCCGGTGGGCGTGTATGCCATTAGCGAAGATTTAGATGGAAAATATGTGTTTGCCAACCTAGAATTGGTGCAGAACTTGTTGGAATATCCGGCAAACCAAATTGGCAGTATCGAATTAAAACTGAGTCCCCAAGCCGACGAAGCCGCAATAAAAAAACAGCTACTCGCTCTTTTTCCAGAACCCTTGCGCATAAAAAACAGAGCGCAACTCAACGACAGCTTATACAAAATGCTCAATACCGAGAATGTGGCCGTCTATCTAATTTTTACGCTGGTAATCATTATTGCGTTGTTTAACCTCATAGGCGCGCTCATTATGATGATACTCGACAAGAAAAACAACCTGAAAACCTTATACAATTTAGGCACGCCCGTGCGCGATTTGCGTCGCATATTTTTTTGGCAAGGCACGCTCTTGAGTGTGTTTGGCGGACTGTTTGGAATGCTTTTGGGCGTAGTGTTGGTCTTGGCACAACAGCAATTTCAATTCATCATGATCACGCCCACGCTGGCATATCCTGTGGTGTGTTCACTTGAAAACGCAGCGATAGTGTTGGCAACAATCTGTATTTTGGGCATATTGGCCTCTTGGATTGCCTCGAGTAGAGTGAGTAAAAAAATGCTGGATTAAGGTTGGGAGTGCCCCGTTGGGTCGCGTTTTTCGCGTTATCTTTTGTGCGCTGTTGCGACACAAAAGGATGCTGCTTCACCCGCTCACTCGCCTACATAACCAAATCGCGGTAGGTTTCGGCCGCACGATTCAATAAACCAAATAAAACTTCCGGCTCATCTTCGGTTACCAATTGCGAGCGTATGTCTTTAAAATTGGGAATTCCCTTAAAATAATTGGTATAATGACGACGGGTTTCTACTATGCCCAAGCGTTCGCCTTTCCATTCCATTGCCCAGCTTAAGTGGTTTTTGGCTGCTTCAACACGATCGGCCATCGTGGGTTTGGGCAAATGCTCGCCCGTGGCCATGTAGTGCTTGATCTCGTTAAAAATCCAGGGATAACCAATCGCGGCTCGGCCTATCATGATGCCATCTACGCCGTATTTGTTTTTGTATTCCAGCGCTTTTTCGGGCGAATCAACATCGCCGTTGCCAAAAATAGGCATGGTAATGCGCGGGTTGTTTTTTACCCGGGCAATGTGCGACCAATCGGCTTCGCCTTTGTAGAGCTGGGCACGGGTTCGGCCGTGAATGGACATGGCTTGCACGCCAATGTCTTGTAAACGCTCGGCCACCTCGTCAATGTTGATGGAGTTTTCGTCCCAACCCAAACGCGTTTTTACGGTAACGGGCAAATTGGTGCCTTTAATGACCGCTTGGGTGAGTTTCACCATCAAATCGACGTCTTTGAGCACGGCAGCGCCGGCGCCTTTGCACACTACTTTTTTTACCGGACAACCAAAATTGATGTCAATGATATCGGGTTGTACGGTGGTGACTATTTTGGATGATAAACCCATCGCTTCTTCGTCGCCCCCAAAAATCTGGATTCCTACGGGCCGTTCGTAATCAAAAATGTCGAGTTTTTGACGGCTTTTAATCGCGTCGCGGATGAGCCCCTCAGAGGAAATAAATTCGCTAAACATCAAATCGGCACCATGCGATTTGCACAGGCGTCGAAACGGCGGATCGCTCACGTCTTCCATGGGTGCCAAAAGCAGCGGAAAATCGGGGAGTTCTATGGGGCCAATTTTAATCATCGTTCAAATTTGGGCCAAAATTACACTTTTTTGTCGGTTTGTTTTGGGCTGTGGGAAAACCAAATTTTTAATGAAAAGTTTGCTTTATATTTGCAGCTTAAATGCAAAAGGGATTGCAGCAAATTGCCGCGCAATGCGAAAAGCCCGACCCGAAATGCAATGCAGGGATTTGCCCAAAATAACACACGCATACACTCATGAAACACATTCGAAATTTTTGCATTATTGCCCATATTGATCACGGAAAAAGCACCTTGGCCGATCGACTGCTTGGCGCCACGCAAACCGTATCGGCGCGCGAAGAAAAAGCCCAATTGCTCGACAACATGGACTTGGAGCGTGAGCGCGGGATTACCATCAAAAGTCACGCGATTCAGATGGAATACTCCTACAAAGGCGAGGACTATATTTTGAACCTCATCGACACGCCCGGGCACGTCGATTTTTCGTATGAAGTTTCCCGTTCTATTGCTGCCTGCGAAGGTGCGCTTCTGATTGTAGATGCCGCCCAAAGTATTCAGGCGCAAACCATCTCGAATTTGTATTTGGCCTTGGAAAATGACTTAGAAATTATTCCAGTTTTGAACAAGGTGGATTTGCCTAGCGCCAATCCCGAAGAAGTGAGCGATGACATTATTGATTTGTTGGGCTGTAAACTAGAAGACATTATCCACGCCTCGGGGAAAACCGGGTTTGGGGTTGAAAATATATTGGCCGCTATTATTGAGAAAATTCCGGCACCCAAAGGTGATCCACAAGAGCCGCTGCAGGCCTTGATATTTGATTCGCATTACAATCCGTTTCGCGGAATTGAGGTCATCTTTCGGGTGAAAAATGGCGAAATCAAAAAAGGACAAAAAATAAAATTCATGGCCACCGGCAACGAATATTTTGCCGATGAAGTGGGTACCTTGAAACTCAACCAAGTGCCTAAAAATAGTATTGGAGCCGGCGATGTGGGCTACTTGATTTCGGGCATCAAAGAGGCCAAAGAAGTAAAAGTGGGCGACACCATTACCGACGCCAAAACGCCAACCACTAATATGATTACCGGGTTTGAAGATGTAAAACCCATGGTATTTGCCGGGATTTATCCGGTAGATACCGAAGATTACGAAGAGCTGCGCAACTCGATGGAGAAATTGCAACTCAACGACGCCTCTTTGGTGTTTACTGCCGAGAGTTCGGCCGCATTGGGCTTTGGATTCCGTTGCGGATTCTTGGGTATGTTGCACATGGAAATTATCCAAGAACGTTTGGAACGCGAGTTCAATATGACTGTGATTACCACGGTTCCCAA
>JBJOOG010000122.1:0-6922 GCA_046051465.1 Bacteroidota bacterium
TGGATTATGAAAAACTTGGGTATTCATTTATTGCATACGTTGGGGTTTTCTTGAATAATACTTCTCAAACTAAGTTTGTTTTGGAACGAATAAGTGAAATTCCTTATGTAACCGTTGCCCATGTTACAACAGGAAAATTCAATATCTTTTGTAAAATTAGAGCCAAAGACACCAAACACGCCAAAGATGTTATTTTTATGATTGATGATATCGAGGGCGTTTACCGTACCGAAACCATGATTTCATTAGACGAAAGCATCAATGATAAAAAACGTTTAATGCATACCATATTTAAAAATATGTAATTAGATTTACAAATCAATTTCAATAGGATGTAGAAGTACATCCTATTTTTTTTATCCAACCTAACATGAACATTAACGAACTATCTACCAACGAATATTCAACTTTTTACTCCACCTATGTAAAAACGGTAAGCGCCGAATATACGTTACTTGAGGAATTAGAAATTAGTTTACACCGGTTTATCAAATTTGTTCAGCATATTCCACTCGAAAAATTTGATTACCGATATGCAGAAGGCAAATGGACCATTAAAGAAATCATTCAGCATCTGATGGACACCGAACGTATTTTTGCCTACCGTGCGCTGCGATTTGCTCGAATGGATCAAACCCATTTACCGGGTTATGACGAAGACGCATATGCTTTGGTAGTCAATCCCAAAGCAAATCAACGTAAACTCCAAGAAATGCTTACCGAATTCACACTAATACGTCAATCCACACTGGCATTATTCCAAACCTTTTCAGAATTTGAATTGCAGCAAGGCGGAATTGCATCTGAGGCATACATGAGTGTACGAGCAATTGGTTTTGTGCTCATTGGTCATCAAAATCACCACCAGTTTATATTTGAAGAGCGTTATTTAAAGTCATAAAAAAAAGGAACATACTTGTTCCTTTTTTTTTATTCGTCTTCGTCGTCGTCTTCTTCGATGGGTTCATCCTCATCAAAATCATCGTCATCGTCATCTTCAATAGAACCTTCGGGATCTTTGGCTAAATCAGTTTCTTCCTCCTCATCATTGGAATCTTCCTCTTCATCTATACCAATTGCTTTAATTGCATCAATTGGAACTACAATGTCTTCAAGGTCTTCATCTTCAAATTTTTCTAAGCGACTGGCCAATTTTGTACTCACTTTTACCAAGTAAATGGTGTCATGGGTGCGCACTTCAACCGCCTCAATTAATTCATTGTGAGCGTTTCTAAAACGGATAATGTTGGAATCGTCATAGCCATCAGGAAAGCGTTCCACCAATAAGTTTAAAATCTCATTTGTAAGTTTGGAATAGTCAACAATAATTCTCTTCATAACATATTATAAATCTAGTAGGTAGGCAAAAATTAGGGGTACGACAATAGTTGCATCTGATTCAATAATAAATTTTGGGGTGTGTATATCCAATTTCCCCCAGGTAATTTTTTCGTTGGGAACTGCTCCTGAATACGATCCGTAACTGGTTGTAGAGTCTGAAATTTGACAGAAATAGCTCCAAAACGGTACATCGTGCATTTCCATATCTTGGTATAACATAGGCACCACACAGATTGGGAAATCGCCGGCAATTCCTCCACCAATTTGGAAGAATCCTACGCCATTGCTGCTGTTTTTAGAATACCAATCGGCCAAATAAGTCATATACTCAATTCCCGATTTCATGGTTGAGGCCTTTAATTCGCCTTTAATTACATAAGAGGCAAAAATATTTCCCATGGTACTGTCTTCCCATCCAGGAACTATAATCGGCATATTTTTTTCGGCAGCGGCATACATCCAGCTGTCTTTTAAATCAATTTCGTAGTATTCTTCCAATACGCCCGACAACAGCATTTTGTACATGAATTCATGTGGAAAATACCGTTCTCCTTTGTCATCGGCATCTTTCCAAATTTTGTAAATGTGTTTTTGCAATCTTCGGAATGCTTCGTGTTCGGGGATACAGGTGTCGGTTACTCGGTTTAATCCGCGCTCCAATAAATCCCATTCTTCTTGCGGAGTTAAATCGCGGTAGTGTGGCACGCGCTCGTAGTGAGAGTGGGCTACCAAATTCATGATGTCTTCTTCTAAATTGGCTCCTGTGCACGAAATAATTTGCACCTTATCTTGGCGAATCATTTCGGCAAATATTTTACCAATTTCTGCGGTACTCATCGCTCCGGCCATGGTTACCATCATTTTGGCTCCGTTGGCCAGTTGTTGTTCGTAGGCTTTGGCTGCATCAACTAAGGCTGCCGAGTTGAAATGCAAATAATGTTTTTCAATAAATTGACTGATTGGTCCTTTACTCATTTTGTTTGGTTTTTACTTTATAGGTGCAATTTGGTGCAGCATTTCTGGTTTCAAAAATAATTTATTTTTTACGATATCCTAATATTTCTAGTACTTGCTCAGAGGTCTGTTGTTCTGAGAAAACTTCGGTAGCCAATATGCCATTTTCATCGCGATCAATTAGAATGTGCTTGGGTTGCGGTATCAAACAGTGGTGCAAGCCACCGTATCCGCCAATGGTTTCTTGGTAAGCACCGGTGTTGAAAAAGCCAATGTAGAGTGGTTTTTCTTTGTTGTATTTGGGCAAGTAAATGGCATTCATGTTTTGCTCAGAGTTGTAGTAATCGTCGCTGTCGCATGTCATTCCACCCAATAGTACCCGCTCGTAGGTATCGTTCCAACGGTTTACCGCCAACATGATGAACCGTTTGTTAATGGCCCAGGTATCAGGTAATGTGGTGATAAACGAACTGTCAATCATGTTCCACTTTTCACGGTCGTTTTGTTGTTTTTGATATAGTACTTGGTAAATGGCGCCGCCGCTTTCGCCTACAGTAAACGAACCAAATTCGGTAAAAATATTTGGTACATCAACTTCGGCCTCGTCGCAGGCAATTTTAATTTGGTTGATGATTTCGTCGATCATGTATTGGTAATCGTACTCAAAAGCCAATGAGTTTTTTATTGGAAAACCGCCACCAATATTTAGTCCGTCCAATGAAGGACATTCTTTTTTAAGGGCAATGTACACTTTGATACATTTTACCAATTCGTTCCAATAATACGCATTGTCGTTGATGCCCGTGTTGATGAAAAAGTGGAGCATTTTGAGCTCTAACTTGTCGTTTTCTTGGATTTGTTTTTTGTAAAACTGTACGATGTTTTTGTAACCAATGCCCAAACGAGAGGTATAAAACTCAAATTTGGGTTCTTCCTCGGCTGCAATTCGGATTCCAATTTTAAACTTCCCTTTGATCTCAGCTTGTAGCAAATCCAATTCCTCGTAATTGTCGATGATAGGAATGGTGTTTTTATGTCCATTGTTGATTAAACGAGCAATGTTAGTGATGTATTGGTCGCGTTTAAAACCGTTGCAAATCACATACGTGCTTTTGTTGATCTTGCCGTTTTGCAATAAATTCTCTACAATGTTGATGTCAAAAGCCGATGAAGTTTCAATGTGGATGTTGTTTTTGAAGGCCTCATTCATGATGTACTCAAAATGCGAGCTTTTGGTACAATAGCAATAAAAATATTTGCCGTCGTATTTATTTTTTTCCATCGCCGAGCGAAACCAGTTTTTGGCGCGTTTGATGTTATTTGAAATTTGTGGCAAATAGGTAAACTTTAAGGGAGTGCCATATTGCTCAACCAATTTCATCAAATCAATAGAATGGAATTGAAGGTTGTCTTTGTTGAGCGAAAATTCTTCTTGAGGGAAGTAATACGTTTGGTTAATTAAGTCGCTGTATTTTGTATTCATGTCCAGGTAGTATTAAGTTTAAACTAAAAATCAATTCGATTGTGTAGTTCAAACTCGGATATTGGCATAAATAATGGGTAACTTTTCGTGTTGTACACTTGAAAAAATACTTTGACTGTAAAATTGATTCTGAGAAAACGAAAACACGCCTACAATTTTAGTACTACTTAAATAGGCGGTAGCCTTTTGGTAGCAAGCAAAGCGGGCGTTATTTTGATTTCTATTCATTGAGGCAAATGTAAAAAAATAAATAAGTGAATCACCATCTAATATCTAAAAAATAATTACGATTTATAATCCAAAAAAGCCGCTTTAATCCATTCTTTTTCAACGGTTTGATTGAATGTAATTTTTCCAATTTCGGTTAAGAGTACAAAGAGTACTTTTCCGCCTTCATTTTTTTTATCGTGAATCAGCAATTTTTCAATTTCATCGATATCATTTTCATCAAAAGATACTGTGGAGTACAATGCGCGTAGCGTACTTTTTATTTCCTGATACATGTTGTGTTCAAGCAAGCCTTTTTGCACCGATAAATGGGCTTCGAGTTGCATCCCAATCGCTATTGCTTCGCCATGTAAGAGTGGTGTTTTGTTGGAATTTTCTAAAAAATAGCTTTCAATGGCATGGCCCAACGTATGGCCAAAATTGAGTGCTTTCCGTATTCCTTTTTCGGTAGGATCTTTTGTAACAATATTGTTTTTAATTTCAATGGAGCGCACAATTAATACCTCAAGATATTCACTGTCTAACTGGCTTAAATCTTGAAATAACTCCCAATAGGCTTTGTCATAAATAAGACCGTGTTTGAGCATTTCGGCTAATCCGGAGCGCATTTCGTTTTGTGGTAAACTTCCCAAAAATTCTACATCAACAAGCACGAGTTTGGGAATGGCAATAAGTCCAATTTGATTTTTTAAGTAACCCAAATCCACTCCATTTTTCCCTCCGATGGCCGCGTCAACCATAGCCAAAAGGGTAGTGGGTACAGCAATAAAATCGATACCTCGTTTGTAGGTTGCCGCAACAAAGCCGCCTAAATCACTAATTACTCCACCACCTAAGCCTAGCAAAACACTTTTTTTGTCAGCGCCGAGTTCGGTTAATATTTGCCATAATTCTACACAAGTAGCAATATTTTTTTGGGCTTCACCGGGTTCAATTTCAATTAGTTCAATGGGTATTTCGGTAGCCAACTCTGCCAAAAATCGCGGTGCGCAATTGTTGTTGGTGTGTGAATCAACTAATATAAAAATTTTAGTATAGCCATTGTTTGCCAAAAGTTGATTTAAGGCCAGGTAACCCAAGTCGCCTAAATGAATTTGATAGCCATTGGCTTGAATAGGAGGTATACTCATGTTTGCGTATAAAATGCCAACAAAATAAGTGAATTTTTAAGGATTACTCAACCTACAACGCTATAAATAAACAGGCATTGATTTTTTATCAATTTTGCCATGTCCTTCGGCATAAATTTTGGTATTTTTGTGTCGCAAAATTCCAATTGAAATTTGATTGACTCCCATGCCTAAATTATTTCAAAATACCCAAGTGGCCTTCGCGCTCAAAAGCAACACTGAACTCAACAGAGCGTATTATTTATTCAAATTAATTGCCAATAACACACTTGTAAATATTGGAACAACGGCTACCCAGTTGGCACTCAAATTGCATTTGCCTGTTGAGGGACTTATTCGCGCTACGGTATTTGATCATTTTTGTGGAGGTGTGAGCGAACAAGATTGCTTGCCTGTTGTCGATAAAATGTATAGCAAGCAAGTGTATTCAGTTTTGGATTATTCGGTTGAAGGCAAAGAAGACGAGGCGCATTTTGATGATGCTTTGGCCATGACTTTAAAAATAATATCGTTTGCTCAACAACGCCAATCCATTCCCTTTGCTGTGTTTAAACCTACTGGTTTCGGACGCATTGATTTGTATGAAAAAGTGGGAGCCAAACTACAATTAACGCCTGAAGAGCAAGCCGAGTGGACGCGAATAGAAGCCCGTTTTGATCAAGTGTGTCAAGCGGCATTTAACGCCAATGTATTGGTATTGATCGATGCCGAAGAAAGTTGGATGCAAGATGCTGCCGATGCTTTGGTAACCAAAATGATGGAGAAATATAACACTCAGAAGGCGGTGGTATTTAATACCCTACAAATGTACCGTTGGGATCGAATGGACTACTTAAAAAATCTGCATGAATACACCAAAACCAAAGGTTTTCATATTGGAATGAAATTGGTGCGAGGTGCTTATATGGAAAAAGAAAACAAACGTGCCTTAGAAGGGAATTACCCGACACCCATTTGTGCCTCGAAAGAAGCCACCGATCAAAACTACAATGCGGCAGTTCAATATATGATCGATCACATCGATACGATGGCCATTTTTGCCGGAACACACAACGAAGACAGTTCGCAATTGGTCATAAACAGTATGGCCGAAAAAAACATTTCTAACACAGATGCCCGCATTTGGTTTGGCCAATTGTACGGCATGAGTGACAATATTAGTTATAATTTAGGAGCTGCTGGGTTTAAAGTAGCCAAGTACTTGCCATTTGGTCCAGTGCGGGAAGTAATGCCTTATTTGATTCGTCGAGCGCAAGAAAACACCTCGGTTGCTGGACAAACTAATCGTGAACTTTCGTTAATTGAAACCGAAAGAAAACGCCGTAAAAACGCCAAATAAATTAGTTGCCTGAGGTTTTAAGAATATCAACCAATTCTGCTTTTTCAGTATAATTGATAACTTTTAATACGATCGCTTGATTCTGGGCTGTTTTGCCTTCGATGATATATAATTTCCCTTTTTTTACTTCAACGTTGCTTTGGTCAAAATCAACATCACCGAATGTTAGCGTGTTTTTTATATCAGTTTCAGTTACCCATTTTTGATATAAAATTTCCTGTGCTTTTGCCGAATACACAAAGGGTTTAGACCGCAAATCATTTAACACTCGGGCATTTGGGAAATAGTTGCAACGGGTGTCTTTTCCACTAAAAACAAGGGCCACAAAAAAGCAACCAATTATAAATCCAACCAAATAATACGCAAAACGATATTTGAAACCCATAGTTCAATTTTTTGGCAAATGTAAGCGAAAGATTGCGATTAAAAAACGAGTAAATTGATGTC
>JBJOOG010000123.1:0-4978 GCA_046051465.1 Bacteroidota bacterium
TGTAGTGATGCCGTATACTAGATCAAGTGGAATTTCTGGTGCAGCACCGTGGTACATTCGTCCACACTCAAACATTGCTTGGGTTTGGTACTGTGTAGTTAGTGCCACAGCGTGGGGATTACTGAGCGGAATATCAAGGTAGACTTTCTCGCCGACTACTGCTGTCAAACAGGCTTCATACAAGGCCGTTGCGGCTGAATAGGTTTGGGCAAACAAAGGACCAATTTTATATCCCATTTCTACTTTTCGAAGGGTTGCAAACCCCAAGAGCAGGCCTTCTTTTTCATATTTAAAGGACTGTCCTCCCGGCTGCATCAACCAAGCTTTCATAAACTCCGCTCGATGAAATCCAAAGCAGTGCTTGTCAAATTCTAACACAACAGGAAAATCAGTTGGTGTAATTACTGCGATTTCTGGGGCGAGAGGAAATGATTCTCCAATCTTTTCATGGCGAACATCTCGAAATGCCAAAGCAAAACCGCCTTTTTGATAAAACGACTGCATGGCCACTACCCCATCCATACCAATAGTTGCATTGGGCTTTAATCGATTTAACAAGGTGTTTTTGCGCAGATTCCAAAGTGTACGACCAATTCCTTGGCTACGGTATTCGGGCTTCATGATATACAAACCCATAAAACCATATTCCCCCGAATAAGAAACAAGAGATCCACCACCTATGAGTTCATCTTCCAAAAAATAACCGTAGAATCCGTCGGGATCGGCTAAATAAAACAAGTCCGCATCCTGCGGTCCGGGATTCCAACCTTCTTTTTCAGCCCAAGAAACGAGCTCGCGAACTTGGTCTAAGGTTAATTTTCGAAAATCAAAGGTTTGCATAAGTAACTGTATTTTGAATTATTTGGCAGCAAACAACCCATGCAAAGCCAAAGTCATGGCTTGAATCGATACTGGCAAAGAGGCTTGATAATCGGGTGCAAATTGTGCCGAATGCAAGGACGGAATTTTTTGTTTTTGTGACTTGTATTTTTCTTGTGTTTCAGGTGTAAGTGTACCCATCCAAACCAAATACGATGGAATAGCAGGATTGCCTCGGTACATGCCAAAATCTTCGCCAATCATTATGGGCTCAACTGGAACTATTGCTTGTTTGACTAATTTTTTTTGAATGGATTCGGCGACTAATTTTCCCATTGCGCTGTCATTGTATACTGGCCCAATAGACATATCGAGCAGGTGATATTCGGGCCAAAGCGATGGAGGAAGCCCAGCTGATGCAGCCAAACCGTCACCAATGGCTTTGAGTCGATCAAGTATTAACTGGCGCGCTTGTGGTGAAAAACTACGGATAGTAAGTTTAAGTTCTACCTGACTGGGAATTACATTGCCAATGGTTCCACCCTGAATAGCCCCAACGGTAATCACTGCTGATTCTGTAGGCGGCAAATTACGACTTACAATGGTTTGTATTTCGGTGATGTATTGGGCTGATAATACAATGGGATCAATGGCATTTTGTGGAACGGCGCCATGTCCGCCTATTCCGTGTATAGTAATGTTCATCATATCGACAGCTGCCATGGCATAGCCGTCGCAAAAACCCACTTGGCCAACAGCCAAGTCGGCGTTGTTGTGCATGGCAATTTGGTAATTGGGAGTAGGTAATTTTTTAAAATTGGGTTGGGCAATCGCCTTGCGGGCTCCTTGTCCAATCTCTTCAGCTGATTGCGCTAGTAAAACCAAAGTACCTTTCCAACTCTTTGGATGCTTTGCCATGTATTCGGCAACAGCAAGCCATGTAACCATATGCGCATCGTGCCCGCAAGCATGCATTACAGGCGTTTCAATCCCGTCTTTTATTGCTTTTACCGAACTGGCAAAAGGCAATCCGGTTTGTTCTTCAACAGGCAAAGCATCCATGTCGGTGCGGTAGAGCACCGTAGGGCCTTTGCCATTTTTGAGTACGGCGGCAAAACTATAAAACCCCAAGGAGTCTTGTAGGGTATAGCCCCAGGATTGCAGCTGTTTTTTTAGAAAATAGGCAGTGTTTTTTTCTTGCCCACTCAGTTCAGGATGGGCGTGCAATTGTTGGTAGACTTTTAGGTAATCTGATGGAGTAAGCGACGCATTATCTTGGGCCCATAGATATAGTGGCACTAGGAATAGCGCAAAAATAATGGTCTTTTTCATTTTGAAATTAGTTAAGTAAGGAACGTGAAATTACAATTTTTTGAATTTCAGAAGTGCCTTCGTAAATCTGAGTGATTTTGGCATCCCGCATCATACGCTCCACATGGTATTCGGCTACATAGCCATTTCCACCATGAATTTGAACAGCTTCGATGGTAACGTCCATCGCGGTTTGCGAGGCAAATAACTTGGCCATAGCACCCGATTGCGAAATGTCTTTGCCTTGGTCTTTCTCGGCGGCGGCTTTTAAACAAAGCATACGCGCAGCGGTAATTGAAGTAGCCATGTCGGCTAATTTGAAGGCGATGGCTTGGTGTTTAAAAATTTCTTTACCAAAGGCTTTGCGCTCTTGGGCATATTGCAGTGCCAATTCATAAGCACCTGTAGCAATTCCTAATGCTTGGGAAGCAATTCCGATTCGGCCGCCGTTTAAAACGGACATGGCAAAATTGAAACCAAACCCATCGGCACCAATTCGGTTTTCTTTGGGCACTTTTACATCGGTAAACATCAAAGAATGCGTGTCTGAACCGCGGATTCCCATTTTCTTTTCTTTCAATCCAATTTCAAAACCAGCCCAACCTTTTTCTACGATAAACGCATTGATTCCTTTGTGGCCTTTTTCTACATCGGTTTGGGCGATTACAATATAAGTTGAAGCCGAGGAGCCGTTGGTAATCCAGTTTTTGGTTCCGTTTAAAAGGTAATGATCGCCTTTATCAATGGCAGTTGTTTTTTGAGAAGTGGCATCTGATCCGGCTTCGGGCTCAGACAAGCAAAAAGCGCCAATTACTTCTCCAGTAGCCAGGGGCACTAAGTATTTTTGTTTTTGTTCTTCGTTGCAATATTTTTCAATTCCCGCACAAACCAAGGAATTATTTACCGACATAATTACTGCTGCCGAGGCATCAACCTTGGCAATTTCGGTTATAGCCAACACATAAGAGATACTGTCTAATCCCGAACCTCCGTACTGAGGATCCACCATCATGCCCATAAAACCCAACTCAGCCATTTTTTGTACTTGCTCGGTTGGAAATTTTGAAAATTCATCGCGTTCAATTACACCAGGCAGCAATTCGTTTTGTGCAAAATCGCGGGCTGCTTGTTGAATCATGAGGTGCTCTTCGGTAAGATTAAAATCCATAATAAAAGGAGATATTGGTTGTACTTTTTTTAAATTTGGCATCCAAAAGTAGCTAATAATTACCAAAAAATCAATTTCAGAAAAGACAAATTTTCCCATGACTGCACAAAACTATAACGTTATCGGACTAATGTCAGGAACTTCTCTAGATGGAATTGATTTGGCTCAATTGTCCTTTCATTTTTCAGGCGAAAAATGGGCCTATGAAATTGGTGTTACGGCAACCATTCCCTATACTTCAGCCTGGATTGGTCGATTGAAAAAAGCCGTCGATTTTTCTTCCAAGGAATTAGTTGAACTAAACGTAGATTACACCAAATTGCTGGGCAAAACCATATTTGATTTTATTGCCCAGCACCAACTCACCTCTATCGATGCTGTTTGTTCGCACGGCCATACCATTTTGCATCAACCTCAAAATGGCTTTACGCTACAAATTGGAAACTTGCCCGAACTCGCCGAGTATTGCCAACAAAAAGTGGTTTGTGATTTCAGAGTGCAAGATGTAGCGCTTGGCGGACAGGGCGCACCGCTTGTACCCATTGGTGATCGAATTTTATTTAGCGACTATACCTATTGCTTAAACTTGGGTGGATTTTCGAATGTTTCGTATGAACAAAATGGCCAACGACTGGCTTTTGACATCTCGGCTGTAAACACCGTACTAAACTTTTATGCGCAGCAGCATGGTTGGGATTTTGATGATCGAGGTGCCTTTGCAAAATCAGGTAAATTGAATGAGTCGCTTTTTAATGCCTTGAATGCGCTTCGTTATTTTGAACTTGCGCCACCCAAATCGTTGGGATTTGAATACGTAAAAACCACCCTATTGCCTTTGATTGATTCTTTTTCAATTGATACAGCCAGTAAAATGCACAGTTTTACCGAACATGTGGCCCATCAAATTGGCGCGGCACTACCCGAAAAATCTGGCCGTTTATTGATCACCGGTGGCGGGGCCTACAATGACTTTTTGGTGGCGCGCATCCAACATTATTTACCCAACATAGATGTTGTGATTCCCAATAAAAAAACCATCGAATTCAAAGAAGCCTTAATTTTTGGACTATTGGGTGTACTGCGTTTACGCAACGAGATCAATGTCTTGCATTCGGTGACGGGCGCGAGTAAAGACCATTGTGCGGGATCTGTGTTTGGTTAATTTTGTTTCGGGTTCCAAGTTTCAAGTTTATTCCGCTTCGCTTCATCTGTTCGTTCCGTAGCTTCGGGACTCGAGTAAGGTTTCAAGTTAGATCAAATTCATATCAAAAATCAATTACCGTATTGAGACTATTTTATTTGGTTCCTCTACTGTTTATGCTTGTCTCTTTTGTATAGTTTTAAGCTTAGTTCTATTCCAGCAAATGATATCTCGAAAACAATTTTTTTTGGTTACTTTCGTTTTCAAATAAACAACCCAAATGCCTGTGCTTCCTGAATTATCAAATAAAAAAAAATCTGTAGTGCTTACCTCTTTGTTGTTTGCGCTCTTATTTGTGCTTTTTTATTGGTTAAAATTCTCCAACAACACCCCAATTTCTCTTTTGGAAGGCGGTGGCGGAGGTGGTGAAGTAGCCGTGAATTTTGGCGATAGCGAGTTTGGTTCAGGCGACAATTTTACTTCGACTGAAGCCGTTACACCCGCGCAAGCAACTCCCGAAGAAGTAACCGAAGACGAAA
>JBJOOG010000124.1:0-8043 GCA_046051465.1 Bacteroidota bacterium
CCATGAGGTCGCTGGGTAGATTGGTCTCGATGCCGTATTGCACTTTTTGAATTTCCTCCAAGGCCTTGAGTAAGGCATCGTAGTGGCGCGTGTTGGTTACAATGGTTTCATTGTTTCGCAAGGCGCCTGTATTGACAAGGGAAAGCAATTGGTTTTTTAGTTCGTCAACGCCCAATTTATTTTTGGCTGAGAGCAGAATTGGTGATACGGCAATACTGGCTAATTGTTGTTGGATATCTTGTATTTGAGTAGGTGTGATTAAATCAATTTTATTGATCACCACTACCAACTGTTTTTGCGGGTATTTGTTCTTTATTTTTTCAATTTCGGTTAGGTAGTTCACCCCTGAAACTTTAAACTTGGAACTTTCAAACAAATACAACACCACTTGGGCTTGTTCAATTTTCTCAAATGTTTTTTGAATCCCAATCGATTCAACCTCATCGGTGGTTTGGCGAATGCCGGCCGTATCAATGAATCGAAATCCAATTCCGTCAATAACCAACTCATCTTCTATGGTGTCACGCGTGGTTCCGGCTATGGCTGAAACAATGGCGCGTTCTTCGTTGAGCAAGGCGTTGAGTAAAGTAGATTTTCCCACATTGGGTTCGCCCACAATGGCTACAGGAATACCGTTTTTAATGACATTTCCTACTGCAAACGAATCAATCAGGCGTTTTAAAACCAAGGCGATGCGGTTGATTAAAGCACTAAATTCGGTTCGGTCGGCAAAGGCTACGTCTTCTTCGGCAAAATCCAATTCGAGCTCGATCAAGGAAGCGAAATTGAGTAATTCGGTGCGCAGGTGTTGTAATTCGTTTGAAAATCCCCCGCGCATTTGCTGAATGGCCAATTGATGACTGGCTTCGTTGGTCGAGGAAATTAAATCGGCAACTGCTTCAGCCTGAGATAAATCAATCTTACCATTTAAAAAAGCACGTAAAGTAAATTCGCCTGGATCAGCCATGCGACATCCATTTCTCAAGGCCAATTGAATAATTTGTTGTTGGATAAACAGCGAGCCGTGGCAGGAAATTTCTACCGTGTTTTCACCAGTATACGAATTTGGTCCCTTAAACACCGAAACCAATACTTCATCAAGTGTGCGCGATCCGTCTTTGATGACGCCCAAATGTAGGGTATGGGATTTTTGTGCGCTTAGTTTTTTATGGGATTTTGATTCAAAAATAGATTCGGCAACTGCTATGGATTGTTCGCCTGACAACCGAATAACCGCAATGGCACCCGCTCCCGAAGGTGTAGCCAAGGCCACTATGGTATCATTTGGAATCATCTTTTATTATTTTGGATCAACTTGTTTAGTCAAGTCTATCAAATTACAACACTATACGAAATAAAAAAGCCGCCAGTTCCATGGGGTTGACGGCTTTTGTAGGGTATCAGCAGATTTAGCTGTTAAGCATTACCGGCATTACCAACATGGTTACGGTTTCGCCTTCGTCTAAACCATCAACCGGCGTTAAAATCCCTGCGCGGTTGGGCAATGACATTTCTAGTAAAATCATATCCGATTGCAAGTTGGTAAGCATCTCAGTCAAGAAACGCGAGTTGAATCCAATTTGCATGTCGTCTCCTTGGTAATCACAAGTAAGACGCTCTTCGGCTTTGTTGGAGTAGTCAATGTCTTCGGCAGAAATGTTGAGTTCTGCACCTGCAATTTTCAATCGAATTTGGTGAGTTGTTTTATTGGAAAAAATGGCCACACGACGCACAGAATTTAAAAATTGCGTGCGATCGATAACCAATTTATTTGGGTTTTCTTTTGGAATAACGGCTTCGTAATTGGGGTATTTTCCGTCAATTAAACGACACAATAACAAGTAATTGTCAAAAGAGAAGGTCGCGTTTGAATCATTGTATTCAATGGATACTTCGGCATCAGAGGTGCCCAAAATGCTTTTTAAAATGGTCAATGGTTTTTTGGGCATAATGAAATCAGCTACCTGCGATGCTTTTACATCGGTACGGGCGTATTTCACTAATTTGTGCGCATCAGTTGCAACAAAAGTTAAACCTTCGGGTGAAAATTGAAAGAAAACACCCGACATCACCGGACGCAAATCATCGTTTCCGGCAGCAAAAATAGTTTTGCTTACCGCTGTGGCTAAAACATCAGCGGGTACAAGTGTAGTTGAAGGGTTTTCTATGCTAACTGCTTTTGGAAATTCTTCACCTGGCGCATAAGCCAGGGCATATTTTCCAGAATTTGAGCTGATTTCAATCGTGCTGTTTTCCTCAACGGTAAAGGTTAAGGGTTGTTCAGGGAAGGTTTTAAGTATTTCCAGTAGCAATTTGGCTGGAACAGCAACGCTGCCTTTGCTGGTTGAATCAATCTCCAACGTAGCCGACATGGTCGTTTCTAGATCAGAGGCCGATACGGTCAGTTTTTTGCTATTCAATTCAAACAAAAAATTATCCAATATTGGAAGCGTGTTGTTGCTGTTAATTACACTTCCTAACACTTGAAGTTGTTTTAACAAATACGAACTGGATACAATAAATTTCATTTTCTTATTTTTTTAAGTGGGCAGATTTCCTTGATAAATAAAGGGAAAACTAGAGTTGTACAAATATATCTTAATCAACCAAATATCAAAAAGAATTTTATTAACATTACTTCCCAAATCTGCGCTTGCGCAAAACGGTAAATACCAAGCCAAATGCGGCCAATAGGAGTAATGGTAATCCGATAGTTAACACCTGGCTTGCGGTATAATTGGCATAGACTTTTTCTTGATCCAAGAGCGGAAGTTCAACCGATTTATTTCGAATGTTAATAAGTCCAGAATCGTCCAACAAGTAATTGACGCAATTAAGCATGAACTCTTTGTTTGCATATAATTTATTGGTCCATTTATCGTAACCCAATTCCAAGGGTTGGTATTCTTTATCCAATTGATTTCGAATCACATCGCCGTCTGAAACCACGATCATTTTATTTGAAATTCCAATTTTTTGGTAGTTTTTTGATTCAAACGGCAACACCCTGTTTTCATACATAGAATGAAAACGGCCTTCGAGTAAAACGGCCACTGGTATTTGTCCTTTGCCAGTAAATTCGGCTTGTTCAGGTCGTTCATTTACCATGTTTAAATTTACTTGAACGGGAGTGCCAACCGATTTAGAATAGGGAGAAGAGTGGAGTAAAGTTGTTTTTTTGATGTCGTTGTGAAGGAGTTCCATGCCGTTTGCAAACTGAAATTTAACGCCATCCATATTCGACACAATGGGGTGTTTGGAATCCGAAAAAATTAAGGGGTTAAATAACCAAGGGTATTCGGTGTATTGTGTGCCCGAACCTTGTTCGCCAGTGGCAAGAGCAATAGGCGTTGCCATTACATCTTTAATTAATGTTGGATTGATGCGAATGCCATACTTAAAAAACAGATCGTTTACATTCAAATCAAACGGATAGGCCAATGACGTTCCTGCTGGGTTGTATAAACTGTCCATGTCAATGTTTACTTGGTCTATCAACCACATTGTTTTTCCGCCTTGCATGATGTATTGATCCAAAACTAGTTTTTCGGCTTCACTAAATGCCTCGGTTGGTTTGGCTACAATGGCTAAATCGTATTTAGATAGAAATCCCAAACTTTCAACTGGTTTTTTAGCTACCGAATCTAAGGTGAAGGTGCCAATAAAATAATTTTCGCGTACTTGTTTGATGAAATCGGCCATCAATATATCGTGCAGCTCGCCATTCCCTTTAATTACTGCAATCTTTTTTTGTTTGGGTTTAATCACGGTGTTGAAGGCATTTGCAAAGGCATATTCCAAATGCTGCACTGAACTCACCACTTTTTCGGCTGTACTTGCGCCCATGTTGTTTTTAAGTAGAGGCACTTTTACCGATTGGCCTTTGTAGGTTGCTAAAGCCCATGGAAATGCAACCTCTTGACTTTGTTTTCCTTTATCGGTTAGTGTTACATTTACCGGCAACATACCCTTAGAAATGAACGCAGCCATGATGGTATCGCGGGCCTCTTCATCAGCCAGTGGATTGATAAACTGAAACGTAATGTTGCTGTTGTAGGCCTTGAACTCTTCAAGTAATTGCTGGGTTTCGGCTTGCAATTTTTTGAATTCGCCCGGAAAGTTGCCTTTTAAAAATACTTCTATTTGTAACGGTTCATCGATTTCTTTTGCCAATTTCAGTGACGTTTCCGACAAGGTGTAGCGTTTATCCTTTGTTAAATCAAAACGGTAAAAGAAAAAATGTCCCAGAATATTAATCAGTACAATCGCAAGAAAAACAACAAGCGATTTTTTGTGTGTGGGTTTCCAAGTAAATTTCATTAGTCGCGTACAGATTTAAGTTGATAAACGGTTACGGCTAAAAACACATAAGTCAAGCTAATAAAATAGAGTACATCTCGGGTGTCAATCACGCCACGCCCCATGCTTTTAAAGTGACTATTCATGCCAAGGTAAGCCAGCATGTTTTCAAGAGAAATAAAATAGGTTGCTAACCCATCAAAGGCAAAATAAAACAAAAAGCATATACACACCGAGAGGATAAAAGCCACAATTTGATTTTCGGTAAGGGTAGAGGTGCAAATGCCAATTGCGGTATAAGCCGCCACCAAAAACAACAAGCCAAAATAGGAACCCAAGGTACTTCCCAAATCGATATTGCCTACTGGAAAACCAAGTATATAAAGCACGTACACATAGAGTAGGGTTGGCAGAACAGCCAAAACAATTAAGCATATGGCTCCAAAAAATTTACCCAACACGATATCCCAAATCGAGATGGGTCTGGTAAGTAAAAGCTCAAGTGTACCTTGTTTTTTTTCGTCCGAGAAACTGCGCATGGTTACAGCTGGAATCAAAAATAGCAGAACCCAAGGCGCCAAAGTAAAAAACGGAGTCATATCGGCAAATCCACTATTAAGCAAGTTGTAATCGCCGTTAAATACCCATAAAAACAGGCCGTTAAACAATAAAAATAAGCCGATAACCAGGTAACCAATTGGAGAACCAAAAAAAGAGTTTATCTCACGCAGCAGTATTGATTTCATTTAATTCGATTTTTGTTTTTCAGTTGAAACGTAAAGTTATTTAACAAGTTGTTTAGGATATAAAATTTACTTGAATAGCGTCTTGGTAATTGATACCCAACAGCGAGGAGGCACTGCCCACTTTAGAGGGGTTGCTTCTAAACAATGCAATTTCAAGGAAGCCCGCTTCATTAAACAAAGCCAGCTTAGAACCCTCGTAATTTTTTATGTTGTAGTTGTCGTTTTTGGCAATGTCCGAATATTTGTTTTCAATTGATTTGATGGGCAACGAATTTTTACGGTTGGTTAGTGGTTGATTTGCGGTAGATTGAAACAAAGGGATTTCGAAACTTCTGCCTTTACCCACCTCGTGAAAAAGTGTTTTGGTAATGTTGGTTACTATATTTCCAAAATGATCAATATAGATAACATAGCCTTTGATTGATTTTTTATCGGCTGACACTACTGGCTGCAATTCGGTCACTTGCTTGAGGGTGTTTATTTCTTGGCCTACCACGTTTAAGGAACCCCCTTTTGCCAAATGACAGCCCACCCGAATAAACACATCCAAATCAGAAGCATCGGTGTGCATTTGGGGGTGAATGTTGATGGCGACTATTTTTTGAGGCACAATTTTTTGAATCAATATACTCAATATCCCGTTGTCGGCACACACAAAAAAATGACCGTTCCATTGCAATGCAATATGCTGATTTTCTCGGGTTAATTCGGCATCAACACCAATGATATGTACACTTCCTTTGGGGAAATTGGCGTAAGCAGCATGTATGATGTAGCTGGCTTCTACTGTGTTAAATGGATCGATGTTGTGTGAAATGTCAATTACCGTCGCTTCTGGATATTCGGAATATATTTTACCCTTTAAAGCACCCACAAAATGGTCCTTTAAGCCGTAATCGGTGGTAAGGGTAATTATTGACATAAAAATGTTTATAAATAAAAAACAGATGGAACTAAAAACTCCCTAATTTTGAATGCAAAGCTAGCAATATATAGCTAATTTTTTTAATTAAATTCTACCTCCATTTGAACGAACGCATTATTGACCTCAACGAAATTGCACCCAAAGAATTTTGGGGCGACCATGATTCCCATCTCGAAACCATAAAAAAGTACTATCCCAAACTAAAAATTGTAGCCCGAGGATCTATTTTGAAAGCCTATGGCGAAAAAGAAATCTTAGACGAATTTGAGGTTCGATTTCAACGGCTCATGCAGCATTTTACACGCTACAACCGCATCGATCAAAACGTAATAGATCGTGTAATTCAGAGCAATACCCAAGACGAACAACGCATGCCTGATCACGACAAGATTTTGGTGCATGGTATTGGAGGAAAACTCATTAAAGCTATGACGCCCAATCAGCAGTTGTTGGTTGATACTGTTCATAAAAACGACATGGTATTTGCTGTCGGGCCTGCCGGAACGGGAAAAACCTATACGGGAGTAGCTTTGGCGGTAAAGGCTTTAAAAGAAAAACAAGTAAAACGCATTATTCTTACTCGTCCTGCGGTTGAAGCCGGAGAAAATCTAGGTTTTTTACCCGGTGACATGAAAGAAAAATTAGATCCGTATATGCAGCCATTGTATGATGCTTTGCGCGACATGTTGCCACCAACATCGCTAGAAGATTATATTTTGAAAGGCATTATTCAAATTGCTCCGTTGGCCTTTATGCGTGGACGAACATTGGACAATGCTTTTGTGATTTTGGATGAAGCCCAAAATACGACCCATTCCCAAATGAAAATGTTCTTGACGCGTATGGGAAAAAATGCCAAATTCATGATTACTGGCGATCCGGGCCAAGTTGATTTGCCGCGCAGAACCATTTCGGGTTTAAAAGAAGCCTTGTTGGTTTTAAAGGACATTGAAGGCATTGGAATCATCTATTTGGATGACAAAGATATTGTGCGCCATCGCTTGGTTAAAAAGGTAATTGATGCTTACAAAATGATTGAAAACCAAGATTAATATAAACCAATTTAACCCATTTAAAATCAAATTAATATAGTAATAAATTTCATGAGAATAGTTCAACTTTCAAGCCTGATTTTAGTAGCCGCTTTGGCTTTTTCTTGTAACCAAAAAGAAACCCAGTATCCCGATCCGTTGCTCACGCACCGTGACACCACAGCCAATCCCGCAACCGATTTTTTCCAGTATGCCAATGGTGGTTGGTTTAAACAAAATCCAATTCCATCTACCGAATCCAGCAATGGTATTTTTCAGTTAATCAATGACACCATCAATAGTCAGATTAGAAAAATATGCGAAAGCTCGGCTGCAACCAAATCAACCAGAGGCAGCAACAAACAAAAAATTGGCGATTTTTATGCATCGGGTATGGATAGTTTACAAATCGAACGCATGGGAATACAGCCCATTCAATCAGAATTAAAAATCATCAACGCTTGTTCCAATTTTGGACAAGTGGTTCAAACTTTTGCCTTTTTACACCGTTTGGGCATGCAGCCCGGTTTTACTTTTTATGTGGCACAAGACGACAAAATCAGTACAAAGAACGCTTTATTCATGAGTCAGGGTGGCCTTTCGTTGGGCAACCGCGATTACTATTTCAATACCGATCCAGAAACAGTGGCCATTCGCACCGAATTTCCCAAACACGTGGCCAAGATGTTTACGCTCACTGGACAATCTCCCGAAAAAGCGCAACAAAGTGCTGCCCGAGTTCTTGCTTTAGAAACAGCGGTAGCTAAGGTGTCGAGAAAATTAGAGGATTTGCGTGATCCAAATGCCAATTACCACAAAATGTCCATCAAAGAATTCCAGCAATTGTCACCCACAGTGGCGTGGGCCGATTTGTTTCCGCTTATGGGAATTGCCAAAGCCGACAGTGTGATCGTTGGGCAACCCGAGTTTTATAAAAACCTCGATCATTTGTTGGTTGAATTTTCAGTTGAAGATTGGAAAACGTATCTCAAATGGAACCTTATTTCAAGTTATGCACCTTACCTTACCCATGCGATTGCCC
>JBJOOG010000125.1:0-11367 GCA_046051465.1 Bacteroidota bacterium
GATCGCAATTATTTTAAACGGGTATTGCGCGAAACCTATCGGCTAAACAAACATCTTTTACAACCCGCCGGAGACCAACGGTATGCCTTTATGTTTTTTTACCAAACCAGCGACCGATTGCCTTATGCCGAAATTGAAGAAAAAACGAAGCTATTGTTTCAAAAATTTGTAGAGCAAACCACAAACACTAGCCCATTATAAATTTGTATTTTCGCCTGCGCAAAGGCACCTAAACCAATCAATTATGTTACAACGATTCCGCAAAAGATACTTTATCGCGCTCTTGGCAAGTGGATTTTTGTTTGTTGGAGTGAGCTTTCGGGAAGACTTTTTTGAGGTAGCCAAGCAAATTGAGATTTTCAACAACTTGTTCAAGGCCGTTAATTCCAATTACGTAGACGAAACCAATCCGGGTGAATTGATGGACAAAGCGATCAAAAGCATGTTGGCTTCACTAGACCCGTATACCAATTACTTCACCGAACAAGATGTACTAAAGTTTAAAATCAATAACACAGGAGAATATACCGGAATTGGCGCGCTCATTACCCGCAAAGAAGGAAGATTAATTGTTAAAGAACCCTATAAAAACTTTCCTGCCGACAAAGCCGGATTGAAGGCCGGAGATGAAATTATCCAAATTGGAGAAGTGGTACTTGCTGATTTTAAAGAAGATGTTTCCCAGTTGTTTAAAGGCGCCAAAAACACCAAAATTCCTTTGAAATATATTCGTCAAGGCAAAACACTATCAGCCACCTTGGTGCTGGATGAAGTAGAAATCAAAGCCGTGCCTTTTTTTGGTAAAATTGACGAGAAAACGGGCTATATCGCATTGACACAATTCAATAAAAAAGCAGCATTTGAAACCAAAGAGGCGCTTGAGCAGCTAAAAAAAGAAGGAATTGATAAATTGGTGCTTGACTTACGGGGAAATCCGGGTGGTCTGCTCAATGAAGCGGTTTCTATTTGCAACCTATTTGTGCCTAAAGACGAAGTAATTGTAACCACCAAATCCCGCATAGAAAAACACAACAACACCTACAAAACTACCCGCGAACCAATAGATGCAACTATTCCCTTGGTGGTTTTGGTTGATGGAAAAAGCGCGTCGGCCTCTGAGATTGTTGCCGGTGCTTTACAAGATTTAGACCGCGCAGTAATTTTGGGGAGCAGAAGTTACGGCAAAGGATTGGTGCAACGCCCCATTGATTTGACCTATGGGACGCAGCTCAAAGTAACCATCTCGCGCTATTACACGCCTTCTGGTCGCTGTATTCAGGCATTGGATTACGCAAATAAAGACAAAGACGGCAAGGCCCAACGCACAGCAGCCGAAAACTACAACCAATTCAAAACCAAAAACGGGCGAGCGGTATATGATGGGGGTGGAATTTTACCCGACGTGGTACTCGAAGAAACCAAAACCAGTCCTATTGCTGAAGCGCTGCAAAAAAACGACGGTATCTTTAATTTTGTTACCGAATACTATTACAAAAACCCCAATTTAGGCAATCAAATTCCTGAAATATCCGCAGCTGACTTTGCCAATTTTAAAGCGTTTTTGAAGCGAACCAAGTTTAAATTTGACACCGAATCGGAACAAGCGTTGCTCAATTTGTTGGCCGCAACCAAAAAGGACAAGTTAGATGCTGCCGTTTCAGCTGAATACCAACAACTAGCAACTGCCCTACAAAAAAGTGAAGAAAACCAGCTAAACGCCAACCAAAATGAAATCAAACAGCTTTTGATTGACGAAATCATCAAGCGATACCAATACAAAGAGGGCCTATACCAATACTACCTGAAAAACAATTTAGAAATCAAAAAATCGACTGCTATTCTGCAAGATCAGGCGGCCTATTTTAAACTATTACAGCGCTAAATGAAATCCATTTTTTTATTCTTCTCGGTTCTTTTTTGTTTCAATTGTATTGCGCAAGAAGAGTTGGTGCAATCGGTTTATTTTGACACAAATAAATTTCAGATTGACGAGATTCAAAGCAAGGAAGTTGTTGACTTCATAAAAAGCGTTGACTCTACTCGAATTGAATCAATTCAAATCTATGGCTACACCGATGACATAGGTAAAGAGGAATACAACTTTAAATTGTCAACCAGTCGCGCCAACACCATACAAGAAACACTTTTAGCCCAAGGCATCACCAACAAAATTATTGTGACCATCGAAGGAAAAGGTCGCATTTTGATTGAGGATGATATGATTGAAAACCTGCCGGAAAAACGCTCCAAAAACCGACGAGTAGATGTAGTGTTGAACCTAAAACCATTACCCAAAATTGTATTGCCTGGTTTTTATACGTCCATTCAAAAAAACCATGTGGTTGGTGATCATATTTACTTGGAAAATGTGTTGTTTGAAAAAGGCAGTAGTGTGCTCACAATTGAGGCCAAAACACAGCTAGACAAGCTAGCCAAAGTATTGATGCGCTATAAAAACTACCAGTTTGAAATACAAGGTCATGTGTGTTGTACGCCTACTTTTCAAAAGGAAGCCATAGACCGATTAACCCGTAAACGAAACTTGTCTGTCAATCGCGCTGAGGCCGTTTACAAATATTTAATCTTTAAAAAAATTGCCAAAAATCGCATGACCTTCAAAGGGTATGGCAATACGGTTCCGCTCAAAAAAGGAGCTGAATACGACAGACGGGTAGAGTTAGTAATTACTAAAATCTAAGCGTTTCTTTGCATTTGGATGTGTGGAATATCGTCTTCAAGATACATTTCACCTTGCACAACAAACCCATGGGATTCATAAAATGCTTGTAAATACAACTGAGCCGATATGGTAATGCTAGTTGTTTGAAAATGATCTGCTACAGCCTGAATAGCCACCCGCATTAACGCATGCCCAAATGATTGGTTTCTGTGCGCCCCTGAAACAACCACCCGACCAATAGATGCCTGCTCAAAATAATCGCCGGCTTTAAACAAACGAGCATGGGCTACTAATTCCGCATTGTGGTAACCCAAAACGTGAAGTGCTTTCTGATCTTTGTTGTCAATGTCTTGATAAACGCAGTTTTGCTCCACCACAAAGACTTCGCTTCGTAATTGTAACATTGTATATAGTTCTTCAAGAGAAAGCGTCTCAAATCGCTTTATTTTCCATTGTATCATTTTGTGTATTTTGGTTTTTTCAAAAATTCAACCGATTTAATGATGGATTCAAGCTCAAACATCAAGTCGCGTTGGGGAGTAGAAGGCGCATAACAAAACCCTTCGAGAATCAACATGCGGTTGTTGGGGTAATCAACCAAACAATAATTGATAAACGGGCCGTCCATGTGGTCGTTTCTTAATTCCCAAGTTCCTTTGGTAACAAAAGTTTCTTTTTTTCGGATTTTGGTTTTAAACAAATACGGAGTATACGATTTGTCGGTAATCATTTGGGTATTGGGGTAGGAGCCATGCACAAATAATCGGCCAATAGAATCGCGTAGCTTGGAAATACTCTTAATGAGGTTGTTGGGGTTTACCCGATGAATGGGCACCTGATATACCAATAAACTCAGGTTTCCACTGGTAATTTCTTTTTTATACCACAAAAACTTCTTGCTTTTCATGACCAAATTATAACCCGTTGGCACATGAATATCTACGCCAAACTTTCGTTTTAATACCGCAGTAGAAATTCTGGACGTGTCCAATACACGTTGGTTGGCGCTAATTTCTGTTTGTTGCATTTTTTGAATAATCTCGGCCGAATGTTGCCGCAATAATTCAAGTACCGCATAGGATGTTTTGCCTGTAATGTGAAATACATTTTGCGGAACAGCATACTCGTTTTCAATCTGTTCGAACGAAGTAGTCTTTGCTTTTTTTACCACTAAAATATTGCGTGTAGTGGTTACAAAACCTTCCAGCAATTTTACCGGATATTGATTGATGTCAAACAACGGTTCTTCTTGGGGCAACCCAAGCACAGGCGCCGCATAGATGTTTCGGATGCTGTCGCCCACTTGACCATTCCAAAGTTGGTCATCAATAATTACAGAAATGGTGTTTATTTTACCCGAGGTATCGGCTACAATAGCGTCTTGGCGTTTGCAGGAAACAAATCCAACCCAAAATAGTACGGCACTAACTGCTATTATTTTCATGAGCTGGAGCTAAAAAAGCGTTAACCGCTAATTTTTAATTTCATTCCGGGTTTCAAATCTGAACTTTCAATGCCGTTCCATTTTTTGATGTCAGAGATGGAAACGCCTGGGTGTTTTTTGGCGATACTAAACAACGAATCACCCTTGCGTACATAGTACAAGGTTTCTTTTTTGAGGCGTTTTTCTTTTTGAGGTGCCGCTTCGGCAAGGGTTTGCGAGTCGGTTTGGGGTTTAGAAACAATCAATTGAACACCCAATTGGATGGCATTATCGGTGAGGTTGTTCAAGGTTTTTAAGTCGGTTAAACTGATGTTGTATTTCTTAGCAATGGCACTCAAATAATCGCCTTTGGCCACGGTGTAGGTAAGGGGTGTGCTGTTTTCGGTAGACGATGATAGATTGGCCAAAACGGGCTGGCTGAGATTAAGTTTTGTGTCGAGTTGAATGGCGTCGTCTGTGAGGTTGTTCCATTTTTTTAAATCGGCTACACTGATGTTGTGTTTCTTAGCAATAGCGCTCAAGTTGTCTCCAGCCTGAACCACATAAACCGAGGCTTCTGTTTGATTGATCTCTGGTTTAACTGCTTTTGATTTATCGGCAACTGCTACTGCTTGTATTGGTTTTACCGGTTTGCGAACAACCGTTACCACTTGTTCGGTTTTAGTAATTTTAATTATATCTCCTACGCCTATATTGTTGTTTTTTAGACGGTTCCATTTTTTTAAATCCGACACATTTACGTCATATTTGGCCGCAATTGCACCCAAATTATCGCCGCTTTTCACCTTGTGTTTTTTGATTACCTCTTTGCGGGTAACCACCTTCTCTTCTTTGTATTCGGGTGCATTTGCCAACGCGGCTTCTGTTGGCTCATTTCGCACGGCCACCGCTTTTACAGCAGTACTATCCGTGCTTTTCTTGGCAACAGCAGCAGGCGTGAATGCCACGCGTTCTTGGGTCATGATTTTTAATCGTTTTCCCAAGGGAGCTTTATTGCTGCGCAAGTGATTCCAGCGTTTAATATCGGTCACAGTAACTTGATATTGGTCGGCAATTTCACTTAAATTATCGCCGCGCTTTACTTTGTAATACTTGGTTTTGGTAGCAAAATCAACGCCTAAAGCCAAGGAATCCTTGCCTGCAACAGCTTGTTCTGGACGTGAAAATTGTCTTGATTTTTGCTCCAACTCGTGTTGCACATAAGCATAAATTTTGTCTTCGTTTGAGGTAAATAAACCCACTTTGTCTGAAGGCAAGCGCAAATAATGCTGTTTGTCAAAATAAGCTGGAATTTCGTCGAGTTTAAATTGTGGATTCAGCAACTTCAATTGGGCAACCGGCACATCTAATAAATCGGCAATTTGCTTGAAAGACAATTGTTTTTTGATGTGTACCGTGTCGGTCGAAAAATGTTTTATCAACGCTCTGTCAGGTCGAATACCGTGTTGTTTGTGGTATTCGTAAATGTACATTGTAGCTAAAAAAGCCGGAACATAGCCTTGGGTTTCTTTGGGTAAGTGTTTGCGAATGGTCCAAAACGTTTGTTGTCCGCCCGATCGGCGAATGGCTTTGGCTACATTACCTGGTCCCGAATTATACGAGGCCAACACCAAGTCCCAATCGCCAAAAATGCGGTACATATTGGTCATGTATTGGGCGGCGGCTTCACTTGCTTTGAGTGGATCGCTGCGTTCATCTACATAGGAATCGATATGGAGGTTGTATTGTTTACCCGTTTGGTACATGAATTGCCATAAACCAGTAGCGCCTACACGAGAAACCGCTTTGGGGTTCAAGGCCGATTCAACTACCGCTAAATATTTGATTTCTAGCGGTACGTTTTGTTTGGCAAAAGCCGCTTCAAAGGTGGGAAAATAATACTCTGACAAGGCCATTAGTCGCTCAAATCCTTTCTTTCTGTTTTTTAAAAACGACTTGATCAGGTTTTCTAATCCGGGGTTGTATTCGATGTTAAACGGCGACTTGGAATCCATTTCCTTGAGCCTTTTCTTGAGCAAGTCAGTAGGAAGTTCGTACTCTACTTGCTGATCTAAGTTGATGGTTTTTATGTCGGTTTCTAAGTCGTTGTATAGGTCTAAACTAGTAAGTTCGTTGAGCCACAAGCTGTCTACGCATGACGCAATATTATCATGTACAAACGTCTTCTTGATGGAATCCAAATAGGATAATTTGCTTTCTTTAGCCACGGCTGATGTGGGTTGCGCCCACGAAACAGCGAATGTTCCCAGAAAAAACAAGGTGAAGAATACGCGTTTAACTGTATTTTGTTGTGCTATCAATTGATCAAAATATGAAGTGAAGTGTGGCAAATTTACTATCTGTAAACAATTTTTTTGGCAATTTATTGTTAAAACCGCAATCTTTAGTCTAAAATGGCCGCAATACCTGGCAATATTCTACCTTCTAACATCTCCAACATTGCACCGCCTCCAGTTGATACGTAACTCATTTTAGGCTCCAATCCAAATTGCTTAACTGCAGATACCGAATCACCTCCTCCAACTAATGAAAAAGCCCCATTAGCTGTTGATTCGGCGATGTAATTTCCTAATTCGATGGTGCCGTTGGCAAACGATTCCATTTCAAAAACGCCCAACGGTCCGTTCCATAAAATGGTTTTGGAAGCCAAAATTACTTCTTTGAAATTGGCCAACGACTTGGGTCCGGCATCTAATCCTTGCCAGCCGGCAGGAATGTGCATCACATCAACTACTTGAGTTTGGGCGTCATTGGCAAAAGCGTTGGCCGCCACCACATCAACCGGAAGGTGAATTTGAACATTTTTTTCTTTGGCCCAGCGCAAAATATCCAAAGCCAAGTCCATTTTATCGTCCTCGCAAATGGAATCGCCCACGGTTCCGCCAAGTGCTTTGATAAACGTAAAAGTCATTCCGCCGCCTATGATCATGTGATCAACTTTGTCTAAAATATTTTCAATAACCGTAATTTTAGAAGACACTTTTGATCCACCCAACACGGCTGTAACTGGTTTTACGGCTGCCTTTAACACGCGGTTTAAACTATCTATTTCTTTGGCCAACAAGGCTCCAAAACATTTGTGCTCCGGGAAAAATTGTGCAATAATTGTAGTCGAAGCGTGGGCGCGGTGGGCTGTACCAAAAGCATCATTTACATAAATATCACCCAAAGCAGCTAAGGATTTGGCAAAAGCTACATCACCTGCTTCTTCCTCGGCGTGAAAACGCAAATTTTCAAGTAGCAATACTTCGCCTGGCATTAGCGCAGCCGAAGATTGCTCGGCTTCGGAACCGATGCAATTGCTTGCAAATTTTACCGGCACACCCAATATAGATGCAGTTTTGGCTACAATGTGTTGCAACGAATACTTGGCTTCAACTCCTTTGGGACGACCTAAATGAGACATTAAAATTACACTTCCGCCTTCTTGCAAAATTTTATCGATTGTTGGTTTGGCTGCTTCAATACGGGTAGCATCGGTAACAGCAAAATGCTCATCCAAAGGCACATTAAAATCAACGCGAATAATGGCTTTTTTGTGGCTAAAATTAAAATCTTGAAGGGTTTTCATGTGAGGGATTTTTGTGTTTTTGATGGCGCAAATATACAGTTTTAATTTTTTTGGGTTTTGAGCCGGCAATAGGACTATTGATTTCTTAATAAACCAGCTGTTCAACAAACAAGATTCCGTTATATTTGCTTTATGCTTTTTTCTTCTCTTTTAGGACATGACCACCTGCTAAGTCATTTGACCAAAACTGCCGACACAGGCCGAATTCCGCATGCACAATTGTTTGTGGGGCCCGAAGGTTCGGGGACTTTGGCGGTTGCAATTGCCTATGCGCAATACATTTTGTGTCAAAACCAAAGTGGAGAAAATAATACCGGAAACGCCGCTTGTAACCTAAAGTTTGAGTCGCTTTCGCATCCCGATTTGCATTTTATTTATCCAACGGTAACCACTGAAGAGGTAAAAACAAAGCCCAAAAGCATTGATTTTATAACCGAATGGCGCGAATTTGTGAATCAGAATCCCTACGGCAGTTTATTTGATTGGTACCAAATTTTGGGCGTACAAAACAAACAGGGAGAAATTCGGGTAACCGATGCGCAAGAAATTGTAAAATTATTGTCGTTAAAATCATACGAGGGTGGCTACAAAATTGCCATTATATGGATGGCAGACAAAATGAATCTCGATGCGTCCAACAAACTGCTAAAACTAATCGAAGAGCCCGAAGATAAAACAGTTTTTATCCTTGTTTCAGATCACGAAGAATCCATAATACAAACTATTCGTTCGCGCTGTCAAGTGTTGCATTTTAATGCGTTGCCTGAATCAATTATTGAATCTGCCTTGGTAACCCGCGAAAATATCGAGCCGCGAACCGCTAAAAAATTGGCGCATCAAGCCCAAGGAAATTACAACAAAGCACTGAAATTACTGCAAGAAAACAACGAGGAAGATCTGTTTGAAAAATGGTTTGTTGATTGGGTTCGCGCGGCCTTTAGAGCAAAAGGAAATGCGTCAGCCATTCAGGATTTAATTCAATGGAGCGAACAAATTGCAGGGCTAGGACGTGAAGCGCAAAAAAAATTCTTGAATTACTGCATCGAAATGTTCAGGCAAGCGCTTTTGCTCAATTACCAAACTACGGCTTTGGTTTATCTGGAACCCAAAATTGAGAATTTTAAACTAGAAAACTTTGCGCCTTTTGTAAACCACAGCAACATTGAGGCGATATTCAATGAGCTATCTCAGGCGAGTTACCACATTGAACGCAATGGGAATGCCAAACTCATTTTAACAGATTTGTCAATAAAACTCACCCGATTAATTCACAGTAAAGGGTAAATTAAGTTGTTTTTTTAGCAGATAAACTCGCTTTAAATAGCTTTAATTCATCCCAGCTAAAGGAATCACCCAATTGATCTTTTATTGCTTGAAGGGTATTTGATTCATTCCCATCAAAGGCTTTTGCCAATAGTGCTATGCGATCTAATGGCAACACAGATTCAATAGCAATAAACTGCTCTTCAATTAGTTTGGTAAGGTGTACTACTATTGTTTGGGGCGTTAACAGACGCATTTTTGCAATGTCTTCAACAGAGTACTTTTGCTCCCAAAGCGCATAGGTTTCCTGAATACTGGATTTTTTTTCTGGTTTTTTCTCGGCGGTGTTTTTGGTTGTGTAGCGTTTTTTAACCGGTAAATCTGGCAACAAATTTGCCGTTTTATCTTGCGCTTCTTGCAGGCGATTGGCCACTTTTTGGGCTTTGTAACTACTAAAAAAAGAATCTTGCAAACTGTGTTTGTCTAGTTTTTTTCCATCGGCAACTGTGCAGATGACTAATTTGGCTTTGTGCAACTGTAAAATGGCGGTGGTTTGTAATTCCTCAAGGGTTTGTAATTCATCGAAAAGGGCTTTGCTTTTTTTGCGTTGTTGCGTAGCAATTAATTCATCCACCAAGGCGGTTTCAACCTCGTCAAGCACCGGAAAAAAATACCCGTAGGCAGCTTCTACTCTTTCTTTAATTAGCGGCCAATCGGGAGAAGGGTTTTGCAACAAACGATCCAATTGAAGGCCAAATTTAGTAGCTGCATCTTGAATGGAAAACAATTTGTCGTGCTGCGTTTTGCTCCAATTTTGCAAAGGTTTTGTTTTTGATTTATGCTGCGCTCTTTCCTGATTAAATTGTTGCCAAGCAAAAACGAGTGAATCCCAAGAAAAACTAGCTTTTAAGTACTGCCACACATAGACAATTGTTTCGTGGGCCAAGTTGTGTGCCAATTGCTCCGAATTGGCTCTGTGCTTGGCATATTCCATCACGTCTTGGTCGCTTACAATTCCGTTCATTTGCAAGGGAGACAACAGCACCAATCCGTCTAATGAGCGCAATCGGGAAAGCGCCACATAGGCTTGGCCCGGCATAAACACCTGCGACACATCAATGGCTGCTTTATCAAAAGTTAGCCCTTGGCTTTTGTGAATGGTAATTGCCCAAGCCAATTTTATGGGGTAATGCACAAAGGTGCCAATTACTTCTTCTGTCACCTCTTTTGTAAACGAATCGACGGTATAGCGCAGGTTTTGCCATTCGTATTTCTCTACCGTTATAGCGCGATTTTCGTCCGGAAAAAACACGATTACTTCATGGGTTGACAGGGATTGTATTTGACCCATTTTGCCATTGTAATACTGTTTGTCTTGGCCTACATCATTTTTTACAAACATGATTTGTGCGCCTACTTTGAGCTGCAATTGGGCCTCAAGCGGATATGATTTTTCGGGAAACTCACCTGTAATTTCTGGAATATAGGAGTAGGTTTTTCCGGGCAACTCAAGTAAAGCTTCGGCGTTTATTTGGTCGGCTTTGTGGTTGTGTGTGGTGAGGGTTACGTATCCTTTGTTTTTTTGTGTAGTAAATTGACTGTCAACATATTGATTTAAAATTTGTATGTCGTTAGCGGCAATTTTATTGTTGCGAAGGTTATTTAATATTCCTATAAATTGCTCGTCGCTTTGGCGGTAAATTTTTGCCAATTCGATGTACAAGGGCGGATTATGTTGAATTACATGTGCGTGAAAAAAGAACTTGCCCTGGTAAAACTTTTTTAAGTGAGCCCATTCTTTATCATTGACTACAGGAGGTAATTGCAATAAATCGCCAATAAACAAAACCTGAACGCCGCCAAATGGATGGTGATTTTTACGAATACCTTGTAAGGTACAGTCAATTGCATCCAATAAATCCGATCGCAACATACTTACTTCATCAATTATTAGCAACTCCATATTGCGTATAACCGCTTTCTTTTGGGCGCTCATTCTAAACTGTTTTCCTATGGTTTTTTTTGTCTCATAACGGAATTCATGGGAAAAAGCGTTGTAATTGGGGTCGGGAATATAGGCGTGAAAAGGGAGTTGAAACAAGGAGTGAATGGTTACCCCATTTGCGTTGAGCGCAGCAATACCTGTGGGCGCAACCACTACCGTATTTTTGTGGGTAGACGTTCGTATTTGATGGAGTAATGTTGTTTTTCCGGTTCCGGCTTTTCCGGTAAGAAACACAGATCGTTGTGTTTGGTTGATGAATTGTAGTGCGTAATTTGCTTCGGTTGATAGGGTTTCCATGGCGTATATAAATTGATTTGTTAAACTAAGCTTGCATAAAAAAGCCTTCCACAAATATACTGTAGAAGGCCTTTACACTGATAATCGATCAACTTATTTCTTTTCGG
>JBJOOG010000126.1:0-17451 GCA_046051465.1 Bacteroidota bacterium
CCATCCAGCGTCATTGAAACTTCCTAAACATGAAATATATGAGTTGGGCAGCCAGTTACGAAGAGCTTCTGATTCTGTCATTACAAATATTGTGGAAGGATATGGAAGAAAGCGATACAAACCTGATTTTATTCGGTTTTTGATATTTTCACACGCAAGTTGTTTGGAAACAATCAATCACTTGGAGAAATTAGAGTATTTATATCCAGTTGAAAAAGATATTTTTAATAATCTTGGTGAACAATATGATATACTTGGAGCTAAAATTTATTCGTTTATCAAATATGTAGAACAAAACTGGAAGTCCTAAATTTTGCAAACAACATAGAACAGAAAACAGACAACCCACAACAGAAAACTGAAAAATGAACCAAACTACCTCCTCAATCCTCATGATTCGTCCGGTTGCATTTCGCATGAACGAGCAAACGGCTGTTAATAATTATTACCAAAAAGTGTTGGACAACTTATTGCCAGCAACGGTCAATGCCAAAGCGCAGCAGGAATTTGATGCCTTTGTAGAAAAATTACAAGCGGCAGGAGTTGATGTTACGGTTGTTGATGACACGCTAAATCCCGATACACCGGATTCTATTTTTCCAAATAATTGGATCTCCTTTCATGAAAATGGCGATGTGGTGTTGTATCCGATGTTTGCCGAAAACCGACGGGCCGAACGCCGTGAAGACATATTGGATAGGCTAGAAGATAAAGGCTTTCATATCGAAAACATTGTCGATTACACCTCTGCCGAAGACGATGGATTTTACCTTGAAGGTACAGGAAGTTTGCTTTTGGATCGCGCCAACGGTATTGCCTATTGTGCCTTGTCGCCTCGAGCCGACGAGGAATTATTTATTGAATTTTGCGAAGATTTTGACATGGCACCAGTTATTTTTAATGCCTATCAAACTGTAAATAATGAACGAAAACTCATTTACCACACCAACGTCATGATGTGTTTGGGCAGCACTTTTGCCGTAATTTGTGCCGACTGCATAGACGACAAACAAGAGCGCAAAATGGTGTTGGATCAACTTAAAAAATCGGGGAAAGAAGTAATTCTTATCACGGAAGCACAGGTGAATAATTTTGCGGGAAATATGCTCGAATTAGTGGGAGCCAATCAGCAAAAATTATTGATCATGAGTGCAGCTGCTCATGCAAGTCTTACTGCTGATCAAATTAAGAAATTAGAAAAACACGCTACCATTGTAAGTTCCAGTTTAGATACCATCGAAGCCTGTGGCGGCGGAAGTGCTCGTTGCATGATGGCGGAAATCTTTTTGCCAAAGGACTAAATCCCTCGGATAATACTCAATACCGCACTAATAATGTACTGAATGCCAATGGCTATCGTCAAAAATCCGATGATGCGGGAAATGGCCACAATACCCGAGGATCCTAAAAAATTAGCCAAATAGTGTGCGCTACGCAATACAAAATAAATAGAGGCGGCTACCAGGATAATGGCAAAGCTCGAAATGATTATTTCGTTTGTCGCGTGGTGTTCTTGGTAGTAGGCAATTAAGAGTGAAATGGAACCCGGTCCAGCAAGCATAGGCATGGCCAAAGGAGTTAAGGCAATGTCGTTTCTGTTCTGTATTTCTTCTTCTACTTTTTTGTTGATTCCCTTGTTTTTATTGAACTGTCCATTGAGCAATGAAAATCCTGAACTGGCAATGATGATACCACCCGCTATTCGTAGAGCAGTGATGGTAATACCAAAAAATTCAAGTACATATTGACCCACAAAAAAGGAGATTAATAAAATAATACACACATTTATGGAGGTCTTAAACGAAACACGGGCTCGCTCTTTTTGGGTGTAGTCTTGGGTGAGTCCTACAAATATGGGAATGGTCCCAATGGGATTCAACACAGAGAATAAGGCGAAAAAAAGGTAGATAAATAATTCCATGGAAGGTAAAATTAGGCGTCCTTGCTGGCGCAAAGGTATAACTAAAAACAATTTGACTTAAAATAAATTGGTGCAGGAACCAATTTTGTAGTTTTGCGCCATGAAAAACAAAAAAACCGTAGTGTTAGGAGCCAGTACAAAGCCTGAACGCTATTCGTATAAAGCCATTGAAAGTTTGGTGGCCAAAGGGCATTCTGTGTTGGCTATAGGACAAAACGCAGGAGAGGTGAGTGGCATAAAAATCCAAACCAAATTGATACCTATTAAAAATATCGACACGGTTACACTATACCTAAATCCGTTGCGTCAACGCGATTATTACAACTATATCATCGAAGCCAAACCCAAACGTGTGGTGTTTAATCCAGGCACCGAAAATCCACAGTTTTATCAATTGTTGCAAAGCAATGGTATTGCTGTAGAGGTAGCCTGTACCTTGGTATTGTTGGCAACCAATCAGTATTAAAACCTGGTTTGACCGGTAGCTGGTTTACTAATTATCCACAAACCGATAAAGGTGATTAATCCATTGATCAAGATAATTTCGGTGTCAAACACATAGTTACCCACAACCAAACTGCTGTATTTGGTTAAGCAAAAACACAACAAAGGGGAAGCCACGCATACAACAGGTACCCATTTGTCTTTTACTGTTTTTGACTGCCAGAATAATCCAAATGCATAAAGTCCCAATAATGGGCCATAGGTGTAAGACGCAATTTTAAATATGATGCTTACTACTGAGGAATCATTAATGGCATTAAAGCCTAAAATCACCAAAAACAACAAGACCGAAAATCCGATGTGTACCCAATGACGGGTTTGTACCACATTGGTTTTGTGGCTATTTTCGGCTTTATCCATTCCGAGAAAATCAACACAAAATGAGGTGGTGAGCGCGGTGAGTGCACTGTCGGTGGTGGCAAAAGTGGCAGCTGTTAGCCCGAGCAAGAAAATAATCGAAGGGATTACACTCAAATGATGAAAGGCAATTTCAGGAAATAACAAATCGGTTCGGGGGTTACCAGTAGCCAAATCGGTTGGTACGCTGATGTTATTTTGGGCACCATAAATGTATAACAAGGCGCCTACACTCAAGAAAAAAATATTAATTACAATAAATATTCCCGTAAATGTAAACATGTTTTTTTGTGCATCTTTGATGTTGGCACAACTCAGGTTTTTTTGCATCAAATCTTGGTCTAAGCCCACCATGGCCAGTGTAACAAATATTCCGCCTATAAATTGTTTCCAAAAGTACGTGCCTTTCAGGTAGTCTTCAAAGAAAAACACCTTTGAATAATTGCTGTTTTTGATGGCTTCAAAAGCTTCAATGGCACTGAAATTGAGGGTTTTACAAATGATGAAAATGGTTAAAAAAACAGAAGATACCAAGAAAAAAGTTTGCAAAGTATCGGTAATGATGATTGTTTTTAGTCCGCCGCGGTAGGTGTAGGCAAAAATTAGAGCCAACGAAAGTAACACGGTTACCGCAAATGGAATTTGGTAATAATCAAACACATACCGTTGCAAAACAATCACCACCAAATAAAGTCGAAATGCGGAGCCAATGCTTCGGCTCAATAAAAATATACTGGCTGCCGTTTTATAGCTAATCACGCCCAAACGCTGCTCAATGTAACTGTAGATTGAAGTCAAATTCATGCGGTAATACAAGGGCAGTAATACGGTGGCAATGAGCACAAAACCCACTGCATTTCCCAAAATAAATTGAAAGTACTTGAATTGTAAATCGGGGTTTCCTACTTCGCCAGGCACCGAAATAAAGGTAACACCAGAAAGCGCGGTGCCTATCATGCCAAAGGCTACCAAATACCATTTTGAATTTTTATTGGCCTTGAAAAAAGCGTCGTTACTGGAATCTTTTTTGCTCATGAAATGAGATATCAAGAACAAAACGCCAAAATAGAGGATGATAATGGTAAGTATGGTTGCTGCCGACATGGTTTTTGGTTTAGATTGGCCAAAATACGGATTCAATCGGGAAATAACAATAATTAATTTTGCTGTTGCCGCTCATTTCTAGATTTGCAAAATTCAAATTGCCTATTTTTGCGGCATGGAATTCTCTTCAAAAATACTGGAAAAAGCCGTGCACGAGATGGCACAATTGCCAGGCATTGGCAAACGATCTGCCTTGCGTTTGGTCTTGCATTTGCTCAAGCAGCCCAAAGAACATACCCAATTTTTAACAGCAGCTCTGCAGGCTGTTCGTGAAGATGTTCAATTTTGCAGTTCCTGCCACACAATTTCTGATTTTGCAGTCTGTGAAATTTGCGCTAATCCCGCACGAAATCATCAACTGATTTGTGTAGTTGAGGACATTCGCGATGTTATGGCCATCGAAAATACGCGACAATTTAAAGGAGTTTACCATGTGTTGGGAGGTAAGATTTCACCGATTGATGGTGTAGGACCAGCGCAATTGACTATTGCATCCTTGGTAGAAAAAGTAAAAAAAGGGGAGATACAAGAATTGATATTTGCGCTCAGCTCAACCATGGAAGGCGATACCACTAATTTTTACATCTACAAACAAATTCAGGATTATGCTGTCATTACTTCGACTATCGCTCGTGGAATTGCAGTTGGTGACGAATTAGAATACGCCGATGAAGTTACCCTTGGACGAAGTATTCTAAACCGTATTCCATTCGAAAATTCCCTCAAAAACAACTAGGCTAAAATAACCCATCGCTCTTTTGATATTAGTACGGAAAACCTATATTTGTGTGCTAATTTTTTTTCAAAAAAATAGATGATAAAGCTACGCTACTGCTACTTGTATTTATTGGGTATACTCATTACTTCTTGTGTGCCAACCAAAGATCTAATTTACCTACAAACAGCTAGTTCTACTGATACTGCAACTGTATTGCAGCCCATTGCAAACAAGCCCTACCGTTTACAAGTCAATGATATTGTCAGTGTAGTCATTAAAGCCAGTGACCCTAAATTGGTAGAAGTGTTTAAATCGTCTGAGCAATCAGGGCAACTCAATAAAACCGAACAAAGTTTATATTTTGATGGCTATACTGTTAACGAGCACGGAGCAATTCGGATGCCTGTTTTAGGTGAAATTGCGGTTTTGGGTTACACGCTTGATGAAGTTCGATTGAAAATAGAGAGTCAATTACTCGGAGAATATTTTACCAAAGAAGCCAATGTTTTTGTTTCTGTTAAACTTGCTGGGTTGCGCTATACGGTTAACGGAGAGGTGGTTCAACCGGGCTTAAAAGTTGAATACAAAGAAAAACTCACGCTATTGGAGGCCCTTGCCAGTGCGGGCGATATCACCATGACGGGCAATCGAAAAGCGGTTTCGGTTTTGCGTCAATTGCCGCAAGGTTCAGAAATGCACGAGATTGATTTAACAGACATCAAAGCCTTGCAATCGCCTTATTTCTATGTGCAACCCAATGACTACATCTATGTGAAGCCGCTAAAGCAAAAATCGTGGGGAACAGGCAAAACGGGTTTAGAATCGCTAAGCACCGTGCTCACTTTGCTCACATTGATTACCACCACTTTTATTTTATTGAAATAAGCTAAAGATGATAGATACCAAAGACTTTTCCTTTTTCGAAAACCAAAACAGCTTTGATTTCAAGGGCTTTTTGATCAAGATTGTCAGTTATTGGAAGTGGTTTCTGATTAGTTTAGCCATCACATTTGCTATTGCTTATCAAGTGAATATTCGCAAGCAAAAAATATATGCTTTGCAAACTTCTATCGCTATCAAAGAGGAAAACAATCCTTTTTTTACTTCAAATACCAGTTTGGTCTTCAATTGGGGCGGATCATCTGATCAGGTTCAAAATATTTCCAACACGCTTAAATCAAGATCGCACAATGAATTGGTAGTTGATGAATTACAATTTTATGTAGATTATTTACAAAAAGGAGATTACAACTACAAAGATGTGTATGGTGATGTGCCATTTGCCCTTACCCTTGACAAATCAAAAGGGCAATTGCTCAACAACTTAATTGAGATCAACTTTGTTTCTGCCACTTCTTATGAGTTGCATATTACATTCGAAAATGCTTCTGCCCCAATCATGTATTATGCCAATCACAGCAAAGACAATGCGGTTGTGGTTCCAGGTGAATTTAAAAAACAATACCGTCTTGGTGAACAAATTCAACTTCCGTTTTTAAATGCCAAGCTAGAATCCTTATCGCAAGGAGAGCAATTGAAGGGTAAAACCTATTTTATTCGCTTCAATAATTTTGATGATGTGGTGCAAAAAGGACAAAACATCAGTGTTGAAATTGATCCAAAAGCAGCTTCTATACTGGTACTTTCCATGCAAGGTCCCAACAAAAACAGAATCGTAAATTACTTAAATACCACCGTTAATACACTCATAAAAACCCAATTGGACCGCAAAAATCAATTTGCCACCAACACCATCGAATTTATTGACAGTACGCTGGTTTCTATGGGCAATCAATTGAAAGAAACGGGTGACGAATTGACCAATTTTAACAAACGCAATAACATTGTTGAAATTGAAAAAGGAGGCGAGAACATTGCTGGTCAACTATTAGAATATGATGTTACACGGGATCAAATCAACCGAAAAATAGCGTACTGCAACAGCCTAAAATCGTATTTGCGCAACAGCGTTGATTACTCAAAGCTTCCAGCGCCTACGGTTGCCGGAATAGATGATCCAAATATTGTAACCAATGTGGCCAAGCTTATCGGCCTTTCGGCCCAACGTTCGCAATTGGCCTATTCAGTAAAAAGCGAAAAAATATTCCAAGAATTTGACAGTCAAATGGAAGCGGTGAAAAAAGTATTGTTGGAAAATGTGGCCTCCATTGGTAGCGCGTTTCAATATGACTTGGTGTTGGTGAATAGTAAAATTCAAAAGATAGAAAACGACATCAAGCAACTGCCTGAAGACAAACAAGAATACCTTAAAATATCCCGTAAATATGATTTAAGCGATAATATTTACAATACATTTTTGCAAAAACGCAGCGAAGCTGAGATTGTAAAAGCAGCCAATTTATCGGATATACATTTTATTGATTCAGCCAAAGATACCGGCGGAGGACTTATAGGACCCAATACCAGTGTAAATTATGTGATTGCTTTTTTTATGGGGATTCTCATTCCGCTCTTGGTGGTGTTTGGTATCTTTTTTATGGAAAATGCCATTTTAAATACCGAAGACATTACCAGTTTAACCGATATTCCAATTATTGGGGTAATTGGTGTAAAGCAATCGCAATCCAATTTGGCTGTTTTTGAACGTCCCAAATCGGCTTTATCAGAATCATTTAGAGCCATTCGATCCTCTTTGCAATTTTTGTATAAAAAACATGAAATCGAGGGCACCAAAACCATCATGCTTACCTCGTCGATTAGTGGTGAAGGCAAAACGTTTTGTTCGTTAAACATCGCCACGGTGTTTGCTTTGAGTGAGAAAAAAACAGTTATTGTGGGCTTGGATTTGCGTAAGCCCAAAATTTTTGATGATTTCAACACAACCAACGAAATTGGTGTAGTGAATTACTTGATTGGCCAAAAAAACATGGATGAGGTGATTCAAAAAACCCAGGTACCCTATTTAGATGTAATAACCTCTGGGCCTATTCCTCCCAATCCTTCGGAACTGATTATTGGCGATACCATGAAGAAATTTATGGAGGAATTAAAGACACGATACGATTACATTATTTTAGATACACCTCCGGTAGGTTTGGTGTCTGATGCGTTAGAATTGGATGAATACGTGGATGTGAGTTTGTATATCATGCGCCAAAACTACACCAAGAAAGACATGGTAACCATGCTCAACAATCGCCACAAACGAGGTGAGTTAACCAACATCAGTATTGTGCTCAACGGCTATCAAAACAAAGCCAAGTACGGAACAGGCTATGGCTACGGCTTTGGTTATGGCTACGGTTACGGCAATTACTCAAATGGCTATCACGAAGTAGAAAAACCCGAATCATTTATTAAATCCATTTGGAGTAAACTGAAATCCTAAGATGCAAACAAAAATACTCATTACGGGAGGTGCAGGATTCATTGGGTCTAATTTGTGTGAATACTTTTTAGCACAAAATTATCAAGTGGTTTGTTTGGATAATTTTGCCACAGGCCACCGACACAATTTAACGGCTTGTTTGCTTAATGAAAACTTTACCTTGATTGAAGGTGATATTCGCAATCTTGCCGATTGCCAACAAGCGGTAAATGGCGTAGATTACGTGTTGCATCAAGCCGCTTTGGGTTCAGTTCCTCGCTCGATAAATGATCCCATTACCAGTAATGAAGTGAATGTATCTGGTTTTTTAAATATGTTGGTCGCTGCGCGCGAAGCAAAAGTAAAACGCTTTGTGTATGCCGCAAGCTCCTCTACCTATGGCGATTCGGCCAGTTTGCCCAAAGTTGAAGATGTAATTGGCAAGCCTTTATCGCCCTATGCCATTACCAAATATGTAAATGAATTGTATGCCGATATTTTCAGTAAAACCTATGGATTAGAAACCATTGGTTTGCGCTACTTTAACGTATTTGGCCGCAAACAAGATCCCAATGGCGCCTATGCGGCGGTAATTCCTAAATTTGTAATGCAATTCATGAACTACGAAAGCCCGGTGATTAATGGTGACGGCATGTATTCCCGAGATTTTACGTACATCGACAATGTCATTCACATGAATGAATTGGCCATGACTACTCAAAATTCAGCTGCAATCAACACAGTATACAACACCGCTTATGGCGATCGCACTACCTTAAATGAGCTGGTGAATTATTTAAAAGAGTATTTAACCGAATGGGATCCTAAAATCGCAGATGTACCTGTAGTGTATGGTCCCAATCGAAATGGCGATATTCCACATTCCTTAGCGAGTATTGAAAAAGCCAAGAATTTACTGGGCTACAACCCCCAGTTTTCAATCAAAAACGGATTAAAAGAAGCTGTTGCCTGGTATTGGCAACATTTGAAATAATTTATTAATAGAAGTAAGAATCATGAAGATTACTAAAATTTGCTGTATCGGCGCTGGTTACGTAGGAGGTCCTACCATGGCGGTTATTGCCCAAAAATGTCCACACATTCAAGTAACCGTGGTCGATTTAAATGAACAACGCATTGCCCTCTGGAACCACGAAGACGTGACGCAAATCCCCATATATGAGCCCGGTTTAAGTGATGTGGTTGCCGAAGCGAGAGGAAGAAATTTATTTTTCTCTACCCAAGTAGACCAAGCCATCGACGAGGCCGAATTGATTTTCATATCAGTGAATACCCCCACCAAAACCTATGGTGCCGGAAAAGGGATGGCCGCCGATTTGAAGTACATCGAATTGTGTGCCCGACAAATTGCTCGTGTGGCTACCACCAATAAAATTGTGGTTGAAAAATCCACTTTACCAGTGCGAACAGCGGGTGCGATTAAGAGTATTCTAGAAAATACAGGAAACGGCGTTCAATTTCAAATTTTATCCAATCCTGAATTTTTGGCCGAAGGCACCGCTGTTGAAGATTTATTTCAACCGGATCGCGTACTTATTGGAGGAGATCCAACTCCCGAAGGCCAACAAGCCATCGAAGCGTTGGCCTCGGTATACATGCATTGGGTTCAGCCCGATCGAATCATTCGTTCCAACGTATGGTCGTCTGAATTATCTAAATTAACTGCCAATGCCTTTTTGGCACAACGTGTTTCTTCAATCAACGCCATTTCTGAATTGTGCGAAAAAACAGGCGCCAATGTAAGTGAAGTGGCCAAAGCAATCGGGATGGATAGTCGCATTGGATCCAAGTTTTTGAAAGCGTCAGTTGGGTTTGGTGGATCGTGTTTCCAAAAAGATATTTTGAATTTGGTCTACATTGCCAAATCCTATGGTTTGCACGAAGTGGCCGATTATTGGGAGCAGGTAATCATCATGAACGACCACCAAAAACGTCGTTTTTCAAACGCCATTGTGCGCACCTTGTACAATACTGTGGCCGATAAAAAAATTACCTTCTTGGGTTGGGCTTTCAAAAAAGACACCAACGATACCCGTGAGTCTGCCGCGATTTATGTGGCTGACGATTTGATTCACGAACAAGCCCACATTGCGGTCTATGATCCCAAAGTAGAAGAGGCACAAGTCTTAGCTGATTTGAATTATTTGGAAACGCGATCAGCTGCTCAAAACGAAAAATATACAAAGGTTTATACCGATCCCTATGCCGCTTGTAAAGGCGCTCATGCCATTGCCGTCTTAACCGAATGGGATGAATTTAAAAGCTACGATTGGCACCAGATATACAATTCGATGCTTAAACCGGCTTTTGTATTTGATGGAAGAAATTTATTAGACAAAGCAGCCTTAGAAAAAATAGGATTTGTATACCAAGCGATTGGTTCGTAAAAAATATAACATGAATACACGAATTGCAGTAATTGGATTGGGTTATGTGGGATTGCCGCTTGCACGCTTGTTTGCGACCAAATTCCCTGTAGTGGGTTTTGATATCAATACCACACGTATTGCCGAACTCAATCAAGGAGAAGATAAAACCTTAGAAGTTAATTTAGCCGATTTGAAAGCGGTTTTAGTGGAGCGTCCTAGCGAAGCCAATGGTTTATTTTGCAGCAACCAGTTGCCCGATATTGAAGAGTGTAACGTGTATATCATTACCGTACCCACGCCCGTTGACAAAAACAACCGTCCTGATTTGACGCCCTTGTATAAATCGAGTGAAACGGTAGCCAAAGTGTTGCGCAAAGGCGACATTGTGATCTACGAATCTACGGTCTATCCTGGGGTAACCGAAGAAGAATGTGTGCCAGTTTTGGAAAAAATCAGTGGACTCAAATTTAATGTTGATTTCTTTGCCGGCTATTCGCCCGAGCGCATCAATCCGGGAGATAAAGAACATACGGTTGATAAAATTCTCAAAGTAACTTCTGGTTCAACACCTGAAATTGGAAAACGAGTTGACGAATTATATAAAACTGTGATTTCTGCAGGCACGCATTTGGCACCCACCATCAAGGTTGCCGAAGCAGCCAAAGTGATTGAGAATTCCCAACGCGACATCAACATTGCTTTTGTGAATGAATTGGCCAAAATATTCAATGTGTTGGGCATCAATACCCAAGATGTTTTGACTGCCGCTGCCACCAAATGGAACTTTTTACCGTTCAAACCAGGTTTAGTTGGTGGACATTGCATTGGTGTTGATCCCTATTATTTGGCGCAAAAAGCACAAGAAGTGGGTTATCATCCCGAGATCATATTGGCCGGCCGACGACTCAACGACAGCATGGGCGAATACGTAGCCTCACAGGTAGTGAAACTCATGATCAAAAAAGGCGTGAGCATCAACGGATCCTCAGTTTTGTTGTTGGGCATCACCTTCAAAGAAAATTGTCCCGACGTACGCAACACCAAAATTGTCGATGTGATTCAAGCGTTACAAGATTATGGAATTCAAGTAAGTATCTATGATCCTTGGGCCAATCCAGCCGAGGTGGCGCACGAATACAACTTAGTGACTACTCAAACCTTGCCAAGCGGCCAATTTGATGCCGTAGTATTGGGCGTGGCGCACCAGGAGTTTTTGGGATTGGATTACGCCAAATTCAAAAAACCACATAGTATTGTGTATGATGTAAAAGGAATATTAGGCGATGTAGCCGATGGAAAATTATAAGCAGATGAAAAAGATATTAATCACCGGAGGTGCAGGATTTATTGGGTCACACGTGGTTCGTCGTTTTGTAACCAAATACCCAGATTACCACATTTATAATTTGGATGCCTTGACTTATGCCGGCAACCTTGAAAATATTGCCGATATTCAAGATGCACCTAATTACAGCTTTGTAAAAGGCGATATCGTCGATGCCGATTTTATTGACGAATTATTTACCAAACATCAATTTGACGGTGTGTTGCACTTGGCCGCCGAATCGCATGTGGATCGTTCCATTACCGATCCCTTGGCTTTTGTGAAAACCAATGTGATTGGCACCATGAATTTGCTCAATGCAGCCAAAAAAATCTGGGCCAACGACATGTCTGGCAAACGATTTTACCACATTAGTACCGATGAGGTGTATGGTTCGTTGGGTGCTGAAGGCTTGTTTACCGAAACTACCGCCTACGATCCCAATTCACCGTATTCGGCTTCCAAAGCGAGTTCAGACCATTTTGTACGGGCTTATGGCGAGACCTATGGTTTGCCTTATGTGATTACCAATTGTTCCAACAATTACGGACCCAATCATTTTCCGGAAAAATTAATTCCGCTATTTATTAATAACATCATCGAGAAAAAACCATTGCCGGTTTATGGCGACGGAAAATACACCCGCGATTGGTTGTTTGTCGAAGACCATGCCGTTGCGATTGATTTGGTATTTCACGAAGGAAAAAATCACGAAACCTATAATATTGGCGGATTCAACGAATGGCAAAACATCGATTTGGTGAAATTGTTGTGCGAGCTAATGGACCAGAAATTAGGACGTCCCGCTGGTGAATCGGCTGAATTAATTACTTACGTGAAAGATCGTCCCGGTCACGATTTGCGTTATGCCATTGATGCCTCCAAAATCAACACCGAATTGGGATGGAAACCTTCAGTAACTTTTGAACAAGGTTTGGCCCGCACCATCGATTGGTATCTGGCCAACGAGGCTTGGTTGAAAAACGTAACCTCAGGCGCCTACCAAAACTACTACGCCAGTCAATACGCGTAGTGTAAACCAAAAAAGGGTATGAGCCAACTCAAAAAAGGAGCCTTACTTTCTTATCTTTCCATTATCTTGACCAATGGAATTGGCTTATTGCTCACACCATACATCATTCATAAACTGGGTGACTCCGAGTATGGATTGTATACCTTAATTGGTTCCTTGATTGCCTACATTGGCGTATTGGATTTTGGACTCAACAACACCATTATTCGGTTTGTAGCCAAATACCGCGCTCAAAATGACAAAACCGGCGAAGAGAATTTCTTGGCCACTTCCTTGCTTATATATGCCGCTATCTCTGCACTAATCGTAGTGGCAGGGATTGCACTTTATTTTAATTTGAACACCTTATTTCCCAAATTGACCTCTGCCGAAATGAGCAAAGCCAAGCTCATGTTTGCCATCTTGATTTTTAATTTGGCCTTTGAATTGCCCGGTGGCGCATTTGCTGCCATTTGCTCGGCTTATGAACAGTTTGTGTTTCCTCGTGCACTTAAAATCTCAGAGTATGTGTTGCGCTCGGTAATGGTAGTTGCGCTGTTGTGGAAAGGCGGAGATGCGTTATCGATAGTGGTATTGGACACCATTCTCAATTTGCTTGTAATTGTCATCAGTGCCTATTATGTGTTTCGAAAATTAAAGGTCCGCATACACTTGCATGTGTTTGAAATGCCGCTTGTAAAAACCATATTTTCTTATTCGGTTTGGATTTTTGTCTATGCCATTGTAGGGCAGTTTCAGTGGCGATTTGGCCAAGTGGTTTTGGGCATGCTTTCGGGAACCACAGCGGTAGCCATCTATGGGGTAGGCATTATGTTGGGTACGTATTATGGCGCTTTTTCGGCGGCCATTTCGAGTGTGTTTTTACCGCGTGCCACCAAAATGACCGTGCACGATGCCTCGCCTGCCGAACTCACTTCCATGATGATTAAAATTGGCCGATTTTCGCTCCTTATTTTACTACTGATCTTGGGCGGATTTTTCTTGTTTGGACAGCAATTTGTGTTTTTATGGGTTGGTAAAACCTATAGCGATTCTTGGATTATTGCTTTTACCATTATGGTTTCGTATACGGTTCCCTTGGTGCAAACCTTTGCCAATTCGATACTCGAAGCCACCAATCGTTTTTACTTTAAGTCTCTTACTTATATTTTCTTTGTGGTGTTGGGAACTGCATTTGGAGCCTATTTGGTTCCTGCTTATGGCAGTTTAGGATTGTTGTTTGGCTCCACCTTGGGATGGATCATTAGCCAAGTGGTGATGAATGTGTATTTTGAGCGCGTACTCAAACTCGAATTGGGTCGATTTTTTAAAGAAGTAAGTGCTGGAATCGTACCCACCTTTATGTTCTTGTTGGTTTTGGGGTACTGGCTCAATTATTTACCCGGAGAAAATTGGTTGAATTTAGTGCTTAAAATTTCTTTGTTTGTTGTTCTTTTTTCAGCTGTGATGTTTAAGTTGGGACTCAATGCCTTTGAAAGACAAACCGTATTGGAGTTTCTCCCATTTTACAAGAAAAAAAAATCGAGCCCACCGGTCGACTAAAATAAATACTATATTCGTTTCTGTATTTTGATCAATTGATATTTACGCAGTCTTTATGCTATTTAATTCGCTGTCTTTTGCGGTTTTTCTTCCCATAGTTTTTTTGCTATATTGGTTTGTATGCAACAAAACGTTCCGACTGCAAAACCTACTTTTATTGGCGGCGAGTTACTTTTTTTACGGCTGTTGGGATGTTCGTTTTTTAGGGCTTTTGGCCTTTTCTACTTTTATAGATTTTTATTCGGGCTTGCAAATATACCAGGCCAAAAATACCAGTATGAAAAAGTTTTGGTTTTGGACCAGCATTGGGCTCAATCTTGGCTTTTTAGGGTTTTTTAAATACTACAATTTCTTTGTGGAGTCGTTTGCGTCTGGACTCACTTCATTTGGGTATCACATGGATACGTGGACATTACAAGTAATCTTGCCGGTGGGAATTTCATTTTATACCTTTCACGGACTTTCTTATGTGATTGACGTGTACAAAGAGCGCATCACTCCCGAGAAAAACCCCGTAGATTATGCCGTATTTGTAAGTTTCTTTCCGTTGTTGGTGGCCGGACCTATTGAACGCGCCACGCATTTATTGCCGCAACTCAAGAAAGAACGAAAATTCAACTACACCCAAGCAGTTGATGGCTTACGTCAAATATTGTGGGGCTTGTGCAAAAAAATCATCATTGCTGATAGTTGCGCGCATTATGCCAATCTCATTTTTGATCACAGCGATACCTATAGTGGAAGTACCTTAGTAGTTGGAGCCGTTTTATTCGCCTTCCAGATTTACGGTGATTTTTCGGGCTACTCCGATATTGCGTTGGGTACCGCCCGTTTGTTTGGCATCGAATTGTTGCAAAATTTTAAATTTCCCTATTTCTCACGCGATATTGCTGAGTTTTGGCGCCGCTGGCACATTTCGCTTTCATCTTGGTTCAAAGACTATTTGTACATTCCTTTGGGCGGAAGCCAGGGCAGTACATGGCTGCGTATTCGAAACACGCTGATCATTTTTATCGTAAGCGGATTTTGGCATGGAGCCAATTGGACTTTCATTATTTGGGGCGCCTTGAATGCGGTGTATATTTTACCGTCCATCATTTTCAAAACCAATCGAACGCATTTGGCAATTGTAGCGCAAGGACATATTTTTCCTACCTTGAAAGAGACCGCGCAAGTTGTACTCACCTTTGGATTGACCGTATTGGCTTGGATATTTTTCAGGGCCAAATCGGTTTCTCATGCTGTTGATTATATCGGCACCATTTGTTCTAAGTCGTTGTTAAGCATACCCGAAGTTAAGCCACCGCTTGTGTTTGCCGTATTGCTTGTATTTGTATGGATCGAGTGGAAGGGAAGAACAGCCAATTACGCCCTGGAGAAACTCGCCTTTTCAAAACCCAGATGGGTGCGCTGGGCCTTATATTTACTATTAATTGGGTGTTTGTTTCAGTTTTCGGGTGAGGAGCAAACCTTTATTTATTTCCAGTTTTAATGAAAAAATTTCTCACGCAAATGCTTTGTTTTGGTTTGCTATTTTTAGCAATCGATCGCTGCTTGATTGTGCTTAGAAATTATGTGCCGCAACTCGAAGTTGACAAGCGTTTAGAACAGCTGCTCCAACAAAAATTGAAAGCCGATGTGTTTGTATTTGGTTCTTCACGGGGTGCTAGAGATGTGATTGCTTCCCAATTGGGCGATTCGTTACAGCAAAAAGTATATAATCTATCCTATCCGGGTGGCGATATTGAATTTCAATATTTTGTGTTACAACAGCTTTTGAAAACCCATATGCCCAAAACAATTTTGTTGGTGATGGATGAAAATACCGAAGTTGGTGCGTCTGAAAACGTGCGGTACCGCTTGGATCGTTTGTATCCGTTGGTAAAATATCCGACCGTGCGTGAGGAACTCATTCGCAAGGGCGAAAAAAACAAATACCTATCGGAATTGTTTATTTTACATCAACTCAACAAAAGTAATTTTGATTTGCGGCACCGAAAACCATCGCCTTTAGATACGCCATTGGCTTGCGGTTCGATGCCCATAACTACACAGATGCCCGATTTTTCGAGAAAATTTGACACCGCCATTCCGGTCTATGAGCCACAAAAAGAATTTGCCTTCAAACGTTTTTATTTCAATCAATTTTTAAACGCTTGCGAAAAAGCAAACACCCAAGTCGTGTTGGTGTTTCCACCCAATTTTTATGCGCCTTCACCCGCTTTTTATGCCCGAATGCAAGAATTGGCGGCACATCGGGCCTATCTGATGCGCTATAACTCGGCCGATTTGCGTTATCAAAACCCAACCTATTTCAACGACAAACACCATTTGCGCCAAAGCGGGGCACAACTATTTACCGCTGAATTAGCCGGGTTTATTCGGGAACAACTAGTACTTTTACCACCAAAATATAATCCTTAGTATGGCGCGTAAAATCCTTACCATCACCTGCCACAACGTCTATAATCATGGCGCGACTTTGCAGCAATTGGCTTTGCTCAAGCAGTTGGAGGCGATGGGATTTGATGCCGCAACGCTTGATTATTCGCCCAACTATTTGAATCAGCATTTCAAATGGACAAAAGTGAGCAATGCGTTTTTTGCTAAAAATGTTTTTTTAAAAGCCGTGTACTGGGTGCTCAAGTTTCCGTCTAATCTATGGAACCGCCAACGCAAATGGCGTTTTGATGCCTTTGAATCCAAAATCTTGCGCATTCATCCGGTAAAATATACCAGCAACGAAGCACTCAAAACCAATTTGCCCGAAGCCGATGCCTATATCTGCGGCAGCGATCAAATTTGGAATTCCTATTTTCAGAATGGCAAGGATCCCGCTTTTTACTTGGATTTTGTTCCCGCCAATAAACTCAAAATTTCTTACGCCGCTAGTTTTGCTATTGATGCCTTGGCCGAAGAACTCAAGCCTTTTGTAAAAGAAAAAATCAGTCGATTGGATTGGGTGTCGGTGCGGGAAGCATCGGGAGTACAACTGGTTCAAGATCTTGGAATAGAACATGTTACCCAGGTTTTAGATCCTGTTTTTTTGCATGAACCATGCTATTGGCAAACTTTAGTGAAGCCTATTTCGGGGAAGTATATTTTTATTTATGATTTTGATTCAAACCCGGTGTTGCGCGAGTTTGCACTGCAGCAAGCCAAGGCGCGAGGGCTTCAAATTTATACGGTGAACAACAACATTCGCTATGCCGATAAAAATTTCTATTTGC
>JBJOOG010000127.1:0-23983 GCA_046051465.1 Bacteroidota bacterium
TTACTTTTCGGGTAAATAAATGCTTGATGGTAATCCATAAACCTTTAATTATGGCAATCAAATACAGGCGTTCCAAAAAGGTCATTTCCTTGTTGGAAACTTGTTTTTTACGCCCGGATAAAGAGATAGTTTCTAGTGCGGTCATCGGTTCGTTTTCTATTAAACTTTACTAATTGATTTGAATTAAAAACCTAAATAGGCAGCAATTTCATGGCGCAACAACACGATTCCTGTAATTACGATATTGGCAATCGACAACGGAATTAAAATGCGCCAGCCCAGGTGCATCAATTGATCATAACGGAATCTAGGAATGGTCCAACGCACCCACATGTAGAAAAAGATGAATCCACATATTTTGGCAAATAAAACTGCAATTCCTAATATGTTAGCCAAGTTTACACCCCAATGGGTTACCGCCCATTCCATTCCTGGGTAGTTGTATCCACCAAAAAATAGCACGGCCAATATGGTAGCTGAGATAAACATATTGGCGTATTCGGCAAACAAATAAAAGCCCATTTTCATAGACGAATATTCGGTGTGGTAGCCGCCAATTAACTCGGATTCGCACTCGGCCAAATCAAATGGAGTTCGGTTGGTTTCGGCAAAAGCACAGATTAAGAATATCAAAAAGGAAAGCGGTTGGTAAAATACATTCCAGTGCAAACCTGATTGTTGCATGGATATTTCTTTCAAGCTCAAGGTGCCTGTCATCATCAACAAGGCAATCATAGAAAGTCCCATCGCAACTTCATAGGATACCATTTGCGAAGCTGCACGAACGGCGCCCATCAAAGAGAATTTGTTGTTAGATGCCCAACCCCCAATCATGATGCCATAAACTCCAACAGACACAACGCCAAAAATGTATAGCAAAGACACGTCAACGTCGGTGGCTTGTAAGATGATGTCTTTTCCAAACAGGTGCAATCTATCACCCCACGGAATCACGGCGCTGGTCATTAATGCCGTGCTCATGGCAATGGCTGGACCTACGATAAATAGAATTCGGTTGGGTGTATTGGGAAAAAATTCTTCTTTGGAAAACAATTTTAATCCATCGGCCAAGGGCTGAAGAATTCCTCCTTTTCCGGCTCTGTTTGGTCCGATACGGTCTTGCAACCAAGCGGCGATTTTACGTTCGGCCAAAGTAGAATACATAGCCATTAACATGGTGATGGCAAAAACGACTAAAATCAGTACGCTTTTTTCAATAATAAAGGCACTATTCATTTGACGTAGATTTAGGAGTGGAAGCCTTGGTTTCAGCCAATGGAATGGCTTTCATACTTATTTTTTTGCGATCGACATCACGACCAAGCAAAATGTTTTTCTCGGTAGCGATTTGTACTTTTTCTAATTTACGGGTATAATTGTTTTGGTTGATTACCGAGGTTTTTTCGAATTTACGCGGACCTTCAATTACCCAATCTTGTGGGTCTTTGTGGTCAAAACGGCATTCGTTGCAGATGAATTCCTCTACTTCGTGGTATTGGTCTTTTCGGCCCGTAACACGTTGAATTTCGTTGCCAAACATCCAAACGGTCGTTTTTCCACAACATTTGGTGCAGTTGCGGTGTGCATCATAGGGTTTATTAAACCACACTCTCGATTTGAATCGGAAGGTTTTGTCGGTCAAGGCGCCTACGGGACACACATCGATCATGTTTCCAGAGAACTCATTATCAATGGCTTTGGAAATGCAGGTTGAAATGTTGGCGTGATCGCCACGATCCATAACCCCATGCACACGGTTGTCGGTCAATTGATCGGCCACCATCACACAGCGGTAACACAAAATACAACGGTTCATGTGCAACTGAATGTTGGGACCAATGTCTTCGGGCTCAAAGGTTCTTTTTTCTTCGATGTAACGGGTCTCTGATTTGCCGTGTTGGAAACTCAAGTTTTGCAAATCACATTCGCCCGCTTGGTCACAGACTGGGCAATCCAAGGGGTGATTGATCAACAAAAATTCAGTTACCGATTTGCGGGCTTCTTGTACTCTGGCTGAGGCGGTACTGGCAATTTCCATTCCGTCTTGGCAACCGGTTACACACGATGGCACCAATTTGGGCATTGGACGCGGATCTGCTTCACTGCCTTTGGTTACATCTACCAAACAGCAACGGCATTTTCCGCCACTACCTTTTAATTTAGAATAATAACACATGGCTGGTGGTACACTTTCTCCACCAATCATACGAGCAGCTTGCAAGATCGTTGTTCCTGCTTCTACTTCAATTTCTTGACCGTCTATGGTTACTTTCATTCTATTCTTGTTTCAAGTTTCAAGTTCCAGGTTTCAGGTTAAGTCTTGCAAACTTGAAACCTGAAACGTGAAACAAAATTATAGGGTTTGCTTGGCCACCAAATGCTTAACCTGTTCAAAAGGCTCGGCAACAAAGTGGTCTCTGTTTTTAATTTTTTCCGGGAAACGAATGTGGTATTCAAACTCCTCTCTAAAGTGACGAATAGCCGCAGCTACTGGCCAAGAAGCGGCATCACCCAAGGGGCAAATGGTATTTCCTTCTATTTTACTTTGAATGCTCAACAACAAATCGATGTCTTCTTCGCGTCCGTGTCCGTTTTCGATGCGGTGCAATACTTTTTCCAACCAACCGGTTCCTTCTCTACAAGGCGAACATTGTCCGCAACTTTCGTGGTGGTAAAAACGAGAAAAGTTCCAGGTATTGCGCACAATACAAGCCGTGTCGTTGTATACGATAAATCCGCCAGAACCCAACATCGAACCCGTAGCAAAACCACCGTCGCTCAGTGATTCGTAGGTCATTAAACGGTCTTCGCCAGCGGCTGTTTTGTAGATTAAATTGGCCGGTAAAACGGGCACTGAGCTTCCGCCGGGCACAAAGGCTTTCAACGGTCGGTCTGAACTCATTCCGCCCAAATAGGCATCCGAGTTCATGAATTCATATACGCTCAAGCCCAATTCAATTTCGTATACGCCTGGGTTTTTAATGTGTCCCGAGGCCGAAATCAATTTGGTTCCGGTTGAACGTCCAATGCCAATTTTGGCATAATCGGCACCTGAATTATTTACAATCCACGGTACAGCAGCAATGGTTTCTACATTATTAACCACCGTTGGATTGGCCCACAATCCTGAAATTGCCGGGAAAGGTGGCTTGATTCGTGGGTTTCCGCGTTTGCCTTCGAGTGATTCAATCAAGGCCGTCTCTTCTCCACAGATGTAGGCACCGGCACCAATTTGAACATACAATTCCAAATCGTAACCAGTTCCCAATATATTTTTACCCAACCAACCGGCTGCACGCGCCTCGGCTAGGGCTCTTTCTAAAATTTTGTAGACCCACATGTATTCGCCACGAATATAGATGTAAGACAAATTACAGCCCAAGGCATAGCTCGAGGTGATCATTCCTTCAATCAACAAGTGCGGGATGTACTCCATCAAAAAACGGTCCTTGAAGGTTCCGGGCTCTGACTCGTCGGCGTTACATACCAAGTGTCTGGGTTTTCCTGATTTTTTGTCGATGAAACTCCATTTCATTCCAGTAGGGAAACCTGCTCCGCCTCGTCCGCGTAGTCCCGAAGTTTTCACCTCTTCGACTACCTCATCGGGTGTTAATGTTTTCAAGGCTTTTTCAACCGAAGCATAACCGCCGTTTTGACGATATACCTCGTAGGTTTTAATGCCGGGAACGTTAATTTTATCTAATAATATTTTTTGTGACATATTATTTATCGTGTAACGTGATTTTGTTTGCTTTACAATCGTCGATCAACTGATCAATTTTTTCTGGGGTAAGATGTTCTTGGTAAAAATCGCCCAATTGCATCATCGGAGCATAGCCGCAGGCACCCAAACATTCTACTCCGCGTACTTCAAAAAGGCCATCGGCAGTGGGTTCACCTACGCCAACACCCAATTTTTCGCAGGTATAATCCATGAGGTTTTCTACGCCATTTAAACAACAAGGAGAGGTTTGACAAAACTCAAACATGTATTTGCCAATCGGGCGGCGATTAAACATGGTATAGAAACTTACCACTTCATAGACTTCAATGGGTTTAATCTGAAGAATTTCAGCAACCTTATCTTGTAATTCGATGCTCAACCAATTGTCGTGTGCATCTTGTACCTCATGCAAAACCGGCAATAAAGCGGATTTGCATTTGTCGGCAGGATAATGACTGATTAACTCATTGATGCGCGTCATCAACGAATCGGTGATGTTTATCTCTTGTTTGTAATGCGTTTTCTCCATTTTTATTTTTATTCTGCGTAGTTCAACTGTTTGTAAATACGCGGATCAACTATCTTTTTCCTTATTGGTTAGGCATCTAATTCGCCTGCGATTACATTTAAACTAGACAAGATGACAATCGCGTCTGATAATAAGGCGCCTTTGATCATCTCGGGATATGCTTGGTAATAAATGAAACACGGTCTGCGGAAATGCAAACGATAGGGCGTTCTACTGCCATCGGTTACCAAATAAAACCCTAATTCTCCGTTTCCACCTTCTACGGCATGATACACCTCAGCCACTGGAACGGGCACTTCACCCATTACAATTTTAAAGTGATAAATCAAGGACTCCATAGTCGTGTATACATCTTCTTTGGGAGGCAAGTAATAATCGGGAACATCAGCATGGTAAGGCCCTTCGGGCAATTTAGCCAAGGCTTGTTTGATGATGCTGATACTTTCCCACACCTCGGCGTTACGCACGCAAAAACGATCGTAAGTATCTCCCGATTTTCCAACGGGAACTATAAAATCAAAATCTTCGTAAGACGAATACGGTTGGGCAACACGTACATCATAATCCACACCTGCCGCACGTAAATTAGGACCGGTGAATCCATACGCCATCGCTTGTTCGGCAGTAATCGCACCCACATTTACGGTACGATCAATGAAAATTCGGTTGCGCTCAAACAAGTTTTCAAATTCTTTCCAGGCTACCGGAAATTCTTCTAAAAACACCTCCAATTTGCGGAAGGCTTCGGGCGACCAATCGCGCTCAAATCCGCCGATTCGGCCCATGTTGGTTGTTAAGCGAGCGCCACAAATTTCTTCGTAGATCTCGTATACTTTTTCACGGAATTGAAATACATACAAAAAGCCGGTATAGGCTCCGGTATCTACTCCAAGAATGGAATTGCAAATTAAGTGATCGGTGATACGCGCCAATTCCATCACGATTACGCGTAAATATTGCGCACGTTTAGGCACTTCAATACCCAATAATTTTTCTAAGGTCATCCACCATCCCATATTGTTAATGGGCGACGAGCAATAATTCATGCGGTCGGTAAGTGGCGTAATTTGGTAAAACGGACGATTCTCGGCAATCTTTTCAAAAGCACGGTGAATGTAGCCAATGGTAGGTTCGGCCTCCACAATGCGTTCCCCATCCATCAATAATATATTTTGAAAAATTCCGTGTGTCGCCGGATGCGTAGGGCCTAAATTCAAGATGGAAAGTTCGTTTCCTTCTTCGTTCAAGGTTTCCTTGATGATTTTCGCATAACGGTGTTCGGGCGGTAATAATAGCTCTGACATGGTGTCGTAAATTAGGCGTTGGTGGTGGTTCTTCCGAAGAAACGATCGTCTTTGTCGGTTCGGCCGCTGTCTTCCATCGGGAATTCTTTGCGCATGGGATGAGACAACATTTCATCCATGTTCAAAATGCGTTTCAATTGGGGATGACCACTAAAGTGAATACCATAGAAATCAAAGGTTTCGCGTTCCATCCAATTGGCACACAAAAAGATGTTAGAAGCCGTTTTTATTTCGGGGGTTGCGTTGAGATACGCTTTGATTTTTACACGGGTATTGGTTATCCAATTGTGCATATGATACACCACCGCAAATTGGTGATCGTCGTCGTTGTCTGGGTAGTGAATACCACACAAATCAGTCAAAAAATGAAATTGTAAGGTTTCTTCATTTTTCAAGAAAAGCAAGAGGGCGGTATTTTTATCGGCATCTACCTCAAAGCTAATTACATCAAAATCCATTTGGAAATTGCGTACGGCAGTGCCAAATTGGGCTTCTACTTTTTGTTGAATGTCAGCGAGTTCTAAGGCCATCTTTATTTGATATTATAAGAAGCTAATAATTCTTGGTACTCCGGCGAGCTTCTGCGGCGCACCGATTCTGATTTAACCAATTCTTGCAGTTTCATCACGCCTTCCACGATTTGTTCGGGTCTTGGCGGACAACCTGGTACATATACATCAACTGGGATGACTTTGTCAATGCCTTGAAGAACTGAATACGTATCAAAAACACCTCCTGAAGAGGCACAAGCGCCCACTGCAATTACCCAGCGCGGCTCAGACATTTGCTCGTATACTTGGCGTAAAATTGGTCCCATTTTTTTGGAGATGGTTCCCATTACCAAAAGCATATCGGCTTGACGAGGCGAAAAGCTCACGCGCTCAGAACCAAAACGGGCTAAGTCATAGTGTGAGGCCATCGTTGCCATAAATTCAATTCCACAACAAGAGGTTGCAAAGGGCAATGGCCAAAGCGAATTGGCACGAGCTAATCCTACTACATCATTGAGTTTTGTAGCGAAGAATCCTTCTCCTACAACGCCTTCTGGTGGGGCTACCATGGTTACTTTTGAATCACTCATGTTTATAAGTTTGAATTGTATACTGGTGGGTGTAATAAAAATTGAAAAGAAACTTGATTCATTGTATTATTCCCATTCAAGGGCTTTCTTTTTGATGATGTAAAAAAATCCGATGAGCAGCAAAGCCATAAAAACAAGCATTTTTAACAGGCCTTCTATGCCCATTGCTTTAAAATTAATGGCCCAAGGATATAAGAAAATGACTTCAACATCAAATAAAACAAAGAGAATAGCAACAACAAAATACTTAACCGAAAAAGGAATACGGGCATTTCCGTAGGATTCGATTCCGCACTCAAAATTTTTGTCTTTGGTTGCTGAATTTCGTTGCGGACCTAATTTCCCCGAAACGATAATGGTTCCGACAACAAACCCTACTGCCAATAAGAGTTGCATAAAAATTGGTAGGTAATCTAATTGATTGGATTGCATAGATTTTTATTTAAAAAAATTTGGCACAAAGATACGTGTGAATAATTAAAAAGCAACGAAAAAAAAGGCTTTTCCTTATCGAAAATTAGGCCCCGTTTTCTAATTTTTAATGATTTTAAATAATCCCATTTTAAATTAAGATTTGTTTAATTTATGGCTTAATTAAACACCCCAAGCTATCGAACTAATTATTGGATTTACTGCTGAAGTATAGCACAAAAAAAACGTCCCGAATATCGGGACGTTAAACATTCTAGGAAGCAACTATATATTTTTAGTCTTCAATAACTACTACTTGAGCAGCTACTTTGCCTTTACGACCTTCTTCTTCTTCATAGCTTACTCTATCACCTTCGCGAAGTTCTTCCGCTTTGATTCCTGAAGCATGAACGAAGATGTCTTTTCCTGTTTCTTCATCTGTAATGAATCCATAACCTTTAGATTCATTGAAAAATTTTACTGTACCTGTACGCATTGTAATTGTAATAATAATTTATAATGCGACAAATGTAGGTGTAAAAACAATACGAAAAAATTTCATGCGAAAAAATTTCAAAAAATTAATTGATTATCAACGTTTTCTGAAGTTTTTTAACAAAAATCTACGATAAATTTAATTTTATGTGCAATTCTTTTAATTGTTTTTCATCAATTACCGAAGGTGCATCTATCATCACATCGCGGCCAGAATTGTTTTTTGGGAACGCAATAAAATCACGGATGGTTTCTTGTCCGCCCAAAATGGCAACCAAACGATCTAAGCCAAATGCCAATCCTCCGTGCGGTGGAGCACCAAACTGAAAGGCATCCATCAAAAAGCCAAACTGATTCTTGGCTTCTTCTGGCGTAAACCCTAAATAGTTAAACATTAATTGCTGAGTAGCTTTATCGTGAATTCGGATCGATCCGCCGCCAATTTCGTTTCCATTCAATACCATATCATAGGCATTGGCGCGTACCTTGCCAGGATCTGTCTCGAGTAAATGCATGTCTTCGGGTTTAGGCGAAGTAAACGGATGGTGCATCGCGTGGTAGCGGCCACTTTCTTCATCAAATTCCAATAACGGGAAATCCACCACCCATAAAGGTGCAAATTCAGCTGGGTTGCGTAATCCCAAACGCGTGGCCATTTCCATACGCAAGGCGCTCAATTGCGTTCTAGTTTTATCGGCATTTCCCGATAAGACCAAAATCATATCGCCCGCATTGGCTCCTGTAATCTTGGCCCATTGGGCTAAATCAGCTTGATCATAAAATTTATCTACAGAAGATTTGTACGTTCCGTCGGTATTGCATTTCACATAGACCATACCGCTAGCCCCAATCTGAGGTCGTTTGATCCAATCGATTAGGCCATCAATTTCTTTGCGGGTCAATTCGCCGGCGCCAGGCACGGCAATTCCAACAACCAACTCGGCGGCATTAAAAACAGGAAAATCTTTGTGCTGGGCTACCGGGTTGAGTTCGCCAAACTCCATCCCAAAACGAATATCTGGCTTGTCGTTTCCGTAAGTTTTCATGGCGTGATCGTAGGTCATTCTGGGGAATTTTTCTACTTCAATTCCTTTGATTTCTTTGAGTAAATGACGGGTAAGTCCTTCAAACGTATTCAAAATATCCTCTTGCTCCACAAAAGCCATCTCGCAATCAATTTGGGTGAACTCGGGTTGGCGATCAGCACGCAAATCTTCGTCGCGGAAACATTTTACAATCTGAAAATACTTGTCCATTCCGCCCACCATCAACAATTGTTTGAAGGTTTGTGGCGATTGGGGCAAGGCATAAAATTGGCCTTCGTTCATGCGGCTTGGCACCACAAAATCGCGGGCGCCTTCGGGAGTAGATTTAATTAAATAAGGCGTCTCTACTTCGCAAAAATCTTGTGCCGACAAGTACTTGCGTACCTCCATGGCCACTTTATGTCTAAACAACAAACTGTTTTTTACAGGATTTCTGCGGATGTCAATGTAACGGTATTTCATGCGGATGTCTTCGCCGCCATCGGTATCATCTTCAATAGTAAACGGAGGAGTCAACGAACCGTTGAGGATCGTGAGTTTAGAGACCAAAATCTCAATATCACCGGTAGTCATGCCCGCATTTTTGGATTCGCGTTCAATGACTGTTCCTGTAACTTGAATCACATATTCTCTACCCAGGGTTTTGGATAAGTCAAAAACGGCTTTGTCCGTTCTGCTTTCGTCAAAAATCAATTGGGTAATGCCGTAGCGATCACGCAAATCAACCCAATTCATGAATCCTTTGTCTCTTGATTTTTGTACCCAACCGGCTAAGGTTACTTCGGAATTGATGTGCGCGGCATTCAGTTCGCCACAGGTATGACTTCTATACATGCTAATTAATTTAGTGTGCAAATTTAGGACTAATTCTGAATTTTACTGGTCATGAACGCAATTTTACCTAAAATAAATAAACAAAAATTGAAGCGCCAATACTGCTATTTGCAGCAAATTCATATCAAAAAAAAAGCGCTCAATTGAGCGCTTTTCTGTATCTGTATTTAACTATTGTTTTACAATTCGTTTTACAATTTTATTGGTTCCATTGGTAATTGACACCAAGTAAACTCCCGATTGTGCATTCTCTAACTGAAGCGTTTCAGCAAATACACCTTGGTTTGCATACGAATTAGATAGAATTTTTCTTCCACTCAAATCGTGAACTTCTATCGCAATTTTATCGCTTGATTGCGCTGTAAAGGCAACGGTAAAAGTACCGTTATTTGGATTTGGATACAAACTAAAGTTCTCGAATCCAAATGTATCAGCCGCTAACAACTGAGTAGTTTGTGAACAAACTTCAATTGAAAAGGAATTAATTGTTCCAGAGTCTGGGCCGTTCACTACATCTTTAAATCCAAATTGCCAGTTTCCTTGTTGGCTAAAACCGCTTAAGGTGTTTAAGTTTGCATTTGATGGCGCAAATGTCCCAACCAATGGGCTAGCGCAAGCCAAAGCAGGACCTTGACTGTCAAAAGTGGCATTCATATTTGCAGATCCAGTACAATGTTGGTTGTAAAAGGTTAGAATTGTACCTCCTGGACGAATAACCGCCATTTGTAGGTTTTGTAAATTCGTGTGGGTAGCATTTACTGTAATGTTTACATCGCTAATTGTACCCGCTGTAGGCACATTAATTGTTTTAGTGGTCCATGAATTTGTCCCGTTTGTTAAATTAAAGGCTGCACCCGTAAAATTATAGGTCACACAGTTAGTCACTACTTCGTATCCAATGTAGAATGCTTTGGAATTGATCGCGTAATAAATATTAGCGGTTGGTTCAATCATTAATCGACAGTTTAATGAAGCAGGAGTTGAAGGCACAACTATATCTTCATTCCCGTCATTTGGTGTGTTAGCTGCCAACGTATAAGGGAACGTTTGTCCTCCATCAATTGACAATTTGATATTCACATTAGCCGAACCTGCCAACGTATTTGCGTTGTTCACATCCCATGTAATGGTTTTGGTTGATCCTTGCGCCCATGCTTCACCCAAAGTGCTTTGTGAAGTTACAGCAAATGGCCCAACAGTTGCACTTGTTGTAACTGTTATTGACGTTGTGTTGGTTTGTTGATTTCCTCCCGCGTGATTATCTCTGGCTGTAAAGGCAAATTTTGAATTTCTACCCGTTGAATTAACCGATTCCCATTGTGTAGACAACACGCCATTCAACACACTTGCATAAGCAGGCATGTATCGGTTTGGCGAAGTACTAGGAGGAAACGAACGGAAATTAGGACCAGAAGCTTTTGTAGGCGAAGCCACGCTGTTTGCGCCAGAAGCAGTTGTTCCTGCACTGTCAATTGATTCCCAAGTGTAAGTCATTGCATCACCGTCAGGATCGGTTACTACTCCTTTTAAAATATATGGTGTACTTTTAGGAATAGTAAATGATGTTGCCGGACTTGATGTATTCGCGCTTGGTAAAGGGAAGGTAATAACCGGAACTGCATTATCTGTAATAGGCGTACTTACCGGACAAGTTTTGGTATTTAAGTTGGTTTGTATTTGTTTGATATTCGCAAAAGTGAAATACGCATCCGAATTGTTTTGTACATCATAGCTAGTAAGTCCTGCATAGCCCATAATTGTAGATCCACTACCCGGCTCCACATTTACTCCACTGCCTTCTGTTTGATGCGAAAAACTGTGATTTCCACCCAATTGGTGACCCATTTCGTGTACCACATAATCAACATCAAATGTATCTCCTTGTGGGATGTTATTTGATGGAGAAGTAAACGCACTTCCTTTATTGCCATCTACACATACACAACCAATACAACCAGCATTACCGCCGCCACCAGAAGCGCCAAATAAATGCCCAATATCGTAGTTGGCTTCTCCAATTACGCTAGTCAAGGTGTTTTGTAATTCTGCATTCCATGCTCCACCCGATCCAGTGGCTCCATTTGAGTAGGGATCTGTATTGGCATTGGTAAAAATAACCGCCGCGTTATTAGCAATAATATTTAAGTGCAAGGCAAGGTCTCGCTCAAGAATTCCATTCACACGTGTCATTGTAGCGTTCATACCGCCTAATGCACCAGCAACAGTTCCTCCAAAGAAAGTAGTGTACTCGGCCACACAAGACAAAGCCAAACGCATGGTTTTGTATGACAAATTACTTGCTCGATTAGTAAGCGCAGTATCATCTAGTAAATCATGGGTCAACACTTCTTCAATGGTACCACAAGTAAAGGGTAATTTAGGTGTGTTTCTGGTTTTGGTGTCGAACAATACGTAAACCGAATTGTCTTTGGTGTACGGCTCAATAAATTCAGTGCCATTGTCAGGACGCATTACCATGGTTTGAATGCCACGTGGGTCTATACTAAATCGAATGGTAGCCGTTAAATCGGTAGCACTATTTCCAGAAAAAGATCTGATTCCTGGATACTGTGCTTGTAATGCTGGTTCGAAGTTTGAGTTTTCCCAAACATAAAATTTTTCCAATTCTCCGTTACTGTTTGGAAAATATACAGTAGCGCCTGCATTACCAGAAAAAACGGCAGGAACGTTGGTTAAAGCCAATCTAAATTCATTGAGATCCAATGTAAATAGTGCTTGATTTTCAGAATACGAAGTAGTTCTGATTAGTGATTCTTGTGGCAATTGGGTAGCGGATAGCTTTTTCCAGTAGCCATAATTTTGAGCAAAAACTTGTGAAAATGAACACAAGACAGCAAGAAATAGTAGTGATTTTTTCATTTTTTGGTTGAATAATAATAGGTCGTAAAAATAGTATTTATTTTGAGTTTTTGTGAATTGGCTTTGGGTTTTTAGCACAATTGTGGTGTTAAATTTTGATATAACACGAAATATTGGGCAATTTATCAATTGGGATGGTTAAATTTGGCGCAATTTTAAAACCGGCATTTTGATAACCTATCAAGGAATTGATTTATTTGAAACCAACGAAAAAACAGTTGTAACCATTGGTACTTTTGATGGTGTTCACCTGGGACATCTTAAAATAATTGAACAACTTATTGCCGACGCTAAACAAGAAAATTGCAAAAGTGTAATTCTAACTTTTTTTCCGCATCCCCGCCTAGTTTTGCAAGGTGAACATGCTATACAACTGCTCAATACAATACAAGAACGAACGGCGCTTCTTGCCAAAACTGGCGTCGATTGCCTAATCATTCACCCATTTGATCAGGCATTTTCAGCCCTTAGTGCTGAACAATTTATTAAAACCGTTTTGGTTGAAAAATTACATGTAAAAAAAATTATTGTGGGTCACGACCACCGCTTTGGTCATAATCGAACGGCTAATTTTGACGATTTAGTGCAATACGGAAAACAATATGGCTTTGCGGTTGATCAAATAGAGGCCGAAACCTACCAAACAGTAAATGTAAGTTCTACTAAAATTCGAAACGCATTACATACGGCCGATGTAAAATTGGCAAATGCCTATTTAGGACACCGTTACCAGCTCAGTGGGACTGTTGAACTAGGAAACCAATTGGGTCGTACGCTTGGATTTCCAACTGCAAATTTACAGTTGGGAACATCCTATAAACTAATTCCCAAAAACGGGGTTTATTTGGTGCTAAGTAAGATGGATTCAAAGCTTGTGTATGGCTTAATGAATATTGGTTTACGCCCCACAATCAACGGAAGTACACAAACCATAGAAGTACATTTCTTGAATTTCAATGCCGATTTGTATGGCCAAGAAATCACCGTTGAATTGATTGATTTTTTGCGAGATGAAATAAAATTTGATTCCTTAAATGAGTTGAAGGCACAAATTGAAAAAGACTTGATTTGGGCAACTAAAGCCATTGCGACTAGAGAACAATTAGCCCAATAAACACTTTTTTTCTGACTTATTTGCTACTTTTGAAACACTAAAATAAAATACGGTATGTCGAGCACAAAACACACGTGGACCAAAGACGAAATTATTGCCATTTACAACAAGCCTATGATGGATTTGCTTTATGAAGCAGCCACCATTCACCGCGTTCATCACGATCCAAATGTGGTTCAAGTTTCAACCTTGCTCTCGATTAAAACAGGCGGTTGTCCAGAAGATTGTGGCTATTGTCCACAGGCCGCTCGCTACCACACCAACATTGAAGGCAATGATTTGATGTCGGTGCAACAAGTAAAAGCACAAGCGTTGCGCGCAAAATCAAGCGGATCTTCGCGCGTTTGCATGGGTGCAGCTTGGCGAAATGTTAAAGACGGCCCTGAATTTGACCAAGTGTTAGAAATGGTTCGTACCATTAATAAATTAGACATGGAGGTATGCTGTACCTTGGGTATGCTCACTGAAAACCAAGCCAAACGATTAGCCGAAGCTGGACTTTATGCCTACAACCACAACTTAGATACCTCAGAAGAATACTATAAAGAAGTGATTTCAACACGTGGGTTTGAAGACCGTTTGCAAACCATAGACAATGTGCGCAAAACCAATGTAACCGTATGCAGCGGAGGTATTATTGGTATGGGCGAATCAATTGACGATCGCGCCGGCATGTTGGTCGCTTTGTCTACATTAAATCCACAACCCGAATCAGTGCCTATTAATGCATTAGTTGCCGTAGAAGGCACCCCTATGGAAGACGAAAAACCGGTTGAAATTTGGGAAATGATCCGCATGGTAGCTACTACCCGAATTGTAATGCCCGAAACTCAGGTTCGTTTATCGGCTGGACGCACCAACATGAGCAGAGAAGGTCAAGCCCTTTGCTTTTTTGCAGGAGCCAACTCTATTTTTGCTGGCGATAAATTGCTAACTACACCCAATCCGGATGTAAATGAAGACATGAAAATGTTTGACTTGCTGGGTTTAATACCACAAAAACCATTCATTAAAATCATGCAGCCCCAAACAGTTGAAGCCGTTGACTCACAATATCAACCTTTGGGTGAAAAACCAAAATGGTCAAGACCTGGACACACCATCGAACGAAACTTAGAGGCGTCAGGTAAAAAAACCAATTAATACAATACTTTAGAGGTAGAAATTGTTCCGTCTGCTAAATAGGTTTTAACTAATATAACCTGAGATGGAATTTCTAAAGGTACTTGACACGAAGTCGAAGTGGATTTTTGTGCGCGCAACACGCGACCAAGTAAATCAAAAACAACAACTTCATTTATTGGGCTCAAGCTGCTAGTTACTAGTATGCCGTTGTTTGTTTTTTGAGCAATCACCGTAACCAGTTCCTCTTGTATGTTTTCTTTCGAATACACTCCCACTATGGGCAAAAACCGTAGAATAAATCGGGATTTAAATTCACCAGCCACACTATAAAAGGTATAAGCTCCTTGATTCAATAGTTGTGTAGTGTGCAACACAGTGTCTTCAAGGTATACATTATGTTGGGCAAACAAACCTTCAGCACGATCAATTGCAATAGTCAAATTGCCAGCAATAGTTGCCTTGTATCCAAGCGTAAAATAATCCTGAACACCCCAAGGAAATCCATTGGTTTGGATGGCCAATTGTTTGTTGTTGTTTTGCGTATAAAAATTTACATAGCTGTTTCCGTTTAGCACTTCTCCGTCAAACCCACGATCATACCCATTGGTAGCTTGGGCGTGATAGCCCACCATGAGTTGTTTAAATGCTCCTTGTGAGTTGGTTAAATTGAGCCACAATCTATCGGCAGCAGGAGCAATATGTGAATTGGGATTTGCTGTTTCTTGACGGAAAAACTCATTGTTGTTGGTTGCCAAACGCATGTTGTTGTAAAAACTCACATTTCCATTGGCCAATCCTTTGATGAAAAAACTTTGGCCTGAAGCTATCTTCCCCGTTGGAATTTGGGTATTTAAGCCCGTACTTGTTGATGCCGATGTACTCACGGTTCCAGAATAGTTATACACCGCATAGTCGTTTGAGGAGTAAGCATTGTTGGTGAGCGGCGTGTTGTGTGTCCATAAATAAATGGTGCCTTCTACCGTGCTGGCGTTTTCTGGGAACGAAAGAAACGCATTGGCATTCAAGGCTGATGGATAGGGATTGCCAATCAAATTTAAATTACTGGCGCCAAGCACAATGGGTGTTTGTATAAATCCGTTGTTGGGAACCCCATTAAATTCACCGGTATCAAATACGGTAGGCGTTACTATATCAAAAGTTTGAGGTGCACGTATAATGTATCCTTTTCCGATAGCCATAATTGTGCTATTTGGAACATTTACCCAGTTGCCTACACTTGGATCAAACTGAAAATACTTGTCTGATAAGGTCAATGGGGAAAATGAAAACAACGTCTGGCCTACAACCGGCGAAGACCAATACGTAAAATCAAAGCGACGCATCGGGGTACTGAATCGCTTTATTTTTGCTGCTCCTGTATTGATTGCAAAATCATTTTTTTGAATTAACACTCCATTATTTTCAACTTGAAATATTCCTTTGTTGTCAATATCGCTCTCTATACTGAAGCTTGTATTTGGACTCACTGTTACCGTTTTCCCAGCATTAACTTCGCATTTGCAGGCAGATACACTTCCAGAAGTTGCCGAATTATAATCTCCGTTAAAAATTGCTTTTATGCTGCTTGTGGGCGCGTTTGAACTCCATGCTGTTCCATTCCATGTAGTTGACAATTCTCTTCGTCCATTTAAAACGATGTTATCAATTGACCAAATCTCATTAAGATTGCTGTTAATGGTGATTTTAATACGTAAAGCCGTTGATTTGGGAAGCTTTCCTAACGTAATGGTAGAAAATCCATTTGTAGTAATGTAACCGCCACCACCAGGATTAAAGTTAGTAGAGATGTTATCTCCGTCATAATTTTGGTTGACCGTTCCAGTACCACTTGAAAATGACCATTTGGCATTGGTATTTCCTTGGATTAGCAATTCGTTAGAATAGGTTGTACCTCCATTGGTGCTCACAGCTACAATAACCCGATCAAGAGCGTCCATGCCCTCGGCAGCGGTTGAGGATAAAGCAGCTAATCTAAAATTCAATTGCAAGTCGGCATAGGCAGACGCATTGATTGTTGCCATTGTAAGCACTACAGTGCTGTTGCTTACTTGTAAACTTCTTGCATCCAAAAATCGATTTGACATAATCACCCCATTATCAGCGGCGGCTCCATATGCTGTTCCAGCGCCTACTGTTGGGGTTCCTGTTGTACCATATGTCCATGCTGGGCCCGGCGTAATGAGTGTTTCAAAATTTTGCATGCCCACAATTTCAGTAGCACCTAAACTGCATGGCATATAATCAACTCCATAGCCGTTTATGGCAAACGTATATGGATTTTCATTGGCGTCGTTGTTTACAATTGACACCATTGCATTGCGTTGACCAGTAGCCGATGGATCAAAACGAATAACGAAGGTAGTGCTGCCACCAACTGCTACTGAAGTTGCTGGCGGCGTTACCACAGAAAAGTCTGCAGCTTGTAATCCCGAAATAGTAATTGACCCCAAACTCAATGCCAAAGTACCCGTGTTTGTTATGGTATAAGTGCGCTCTAAGGTTCCTGTTGTTACATTTAAATAATCAAAAAAGGTGTGATTAAACGCTGATGTGGTAGTGGCTCCACTTAAAATGGGTTGCGTGTTTCCTGTGATGTCAATTTCTGGCATTAAACCGGTTCCTTGAACCAAAAAAGTAAATGGCCCCTCGTCGGGATCATTGTTAGGAATTGTTACTAATGCTGAACGAATTCCCCCAGCAGTTGGCGTAAATTGAATTGTAAAATTTCTAGTAAATCCAGGCAATAGCGTAGCGCCAACAATTGGGGTAGTAATTGAAAAATCTCCAGGATTAGCTCCGCTTAAAAACACATAGGGCGTCGCTCCTGTAAAAAGCACTGGGGCATTTTGCGGGCAATCATTTCTAACAATAAAGTTTTTGGGCACAGAAGTTCCAACTGCAACCGATCCAAAAAGCGTATTGTTTACAACACTTGGAATTAAACTTCCGTTGGTAACAATACTCAACCCGCCTCCAATTGGCCCACCGTTAATCCGGATATCCGGTATAGGAATAATTCCATAACCCTGGATGTCAAACCAATACGGATTTTCGTCGCTGTCGTTGCTAAAAATATTGATGCGCGCAGTATGAAGTCCCTGAAAACTAGGATCAAAAGTAATGGTAAAAGATTTTGAACTAATTGTGGAAGTAGCCGGAGCTATGGTTCCAGTTGGCAGTAGACCCAGAACTGTAAAGTTGGCCGCATTAACACCAGTAACCGTTACATCGGTTATGTTCAAGGGCTGCGCCCCTAAATTCTGGATAAAATAGGTAATGGACTGCACGGTATTCAGCGTTGACATTGGGAATGTAATGGGCGCATAATCTGTGCCTTCGCCTACAGTAGGAGTAATGTCGCCAGAAAAAACAGAGTTGCCATAGGCCGTAACATTAATTTCTGGCGCAGGCGTTCCATAGGAAGCAGTGATGTTAATATCATCTAGCCCAAATTCATCACTTGCTCCAGTTCCAGAGATAATTTCGGGCGTCCAGCGAATGTAATACAAACTTCCAGGCGCTAAATTCAAGCTTCCAATCACAATAACACGTGATGGATATAATGTCTCGACATGCACCCATTGAAAGTCATCTGGGACATCTGGTGAAATGTATTCTAACGCAGGTTCTGTAGCAAATACTGTATTGTTGGGGGAATGAGAAAAATTAATTGAGGAGGCGTTTCCTTCGTCATTTCGCACAAATAAATCATACGAGATAGTAAGTTGTGTAATATTGGTGGTGCCGTTATTTCTTATTTTAAGCGTAATGGTTCCTGGATCAAAATCAGAAAGTCCCGGTTGGATTAGTAAAGCAGGATTAATATCTGAGCTAGGGGTGTCGGTATATGCATAAATACCAGGAGTAATTACTGCCGTAGACGTTTGACCTCTCCCAAAATCATCTAAGGTTTGGGTTCCGCCAAAAAGTAAATTGCCAAAACTCCAACCTTTAACTTCCCATGCATTTGAATTGAGTCGTCCAGCAACAGTTGGATTTGGCTGAAATCCTGCGCCGGTAAACGCCGTACTGGGAGTTGTTCCAACGGTAGTTTGCATGGAATTTGAAAAATCGATAATTGCTGTAGGGGCCGTATTGCTTACATTAACCTGAGCATAGGACTCGGTCATGTAAATAATGAAGGCCGTTAAAACAAGTAACTGTCGAAATTTCATGGATACTCCTAAGTTGTTAAATTTTGATCTGCATAAGATACAGTTTCACAAACATACAAAGAAAACAAATACAGCTTATTAGCCCAAATTTCAAATCGATAAGAAAACAAAAAAAATCGATAAACGACAAGCTCTAATTTATCGGTTTTTATAACGCAACTTTTTGAGTAAATACTTTACCCGATTTAAGTTTTACTTGTACCAATACAACTGCCTGGCTAAATGGAAGGTGAAACGAATGTTCTGCAACATTGATTCCTGCGTAGTTATATAACATCCTGCCCAACAAATCATACACAACAACGCACTCAATTTGGTCTTGGATTGCACGAATTTGAATCTGATTTTCATGCCCATGTACGTGAACAAATTGGTCAGCTGATTCAAATGGATTGGATGTCAAATCGGTTGAATAGCGCAGTACAAATCGGTTGTTAAAAGTGCCAGAATTAGTTGTAAATGTATACGCTGATTGGGTCAAATTATGAATTGTATTCAGTAGTCGATCTTCTAAATAAATGGGTTGATTTTGTTGATTAAACAGTCCTTCTGCAGCGTCTATTTCGATAGTAAAAAGACCAGAAACAGCTGCAAAATAACCCAACGGCACTTGGTCGTTTGCAGAAAACAAAGGCCGCGCTTGAATGCGGTAATTTTTATCGTCAATTAGTGAATAAAAACTGAGGTAATTTTTGGTTTTGGCAACCAAGGCATCAAAAGCTCGGTCTTCGGCAGTAGTAGCACCCTCCATATAACCAACAAGCAATTGACTAAACATGCCGTCGGTGTTTTTTAGGTTGAGCCAAAAGCGATCTCTATTTGATTGCTCGGTTGTTTCGGCAGCAGCTGAAAATCTAAAAAACTGACTATTGGAATAGGTTTTATTGCGCATGCTGTTGGTAAACTGAACAGATGTAGGCAAGATTGCTTCTACCATAAATGATTGCCCTGTTCCAATTTTTCCGTTTGGTAAAGCGCTGCCGGTATAACTGCTGCGCGTACCGCCCGTTTTGTTGTAAACAGCATAATCATCCGAAATAAAATTTTGGGCATCGGGACCCGGATTTGAAACCGAAATCGCGCCTACATGTGTCCAAAAATACAAGGAGCCGCTAATGTTTGGATTGGCATCAATAAATGCATTGGCATCAATTGATGAGGGATAGGGATTCCCAATTAAATTATAGTCGTCGGATGCATCGGCTGTATTGGCGCTCAAGCTTAATGGCGTTAAAATCGTTCCGGTATTCACCGTTCCAGAAAAAGTCACTGATATTGGAGCAGCTGGATAGGACGCTTGGGTAGTAGGCATCATCACGGCATACCCTTTTCCGGGCATAAGAGTGGCTGCAGTTCCTGCAAAGCTCCATGCAAAAGGAGCAGCGTCATCAAATCCGTCGGGCACATTGGCCGTAACCACACCCAAATTATTTATGGTTTGGGTATCCGAGAAATTGGCCGTTGTAAAACCAAACGAATAATCAGTTCGCCAATTGGGGAAAGTGCTTCCCATATTGGCTGTAGTTATTGGTGATGACCAATAGGTGTAATCAAATTTATCAAAAGCAGAAGTGTTGCGGGAAACTTGAATTGTTCCGTTGTTGGTTACCAGTCCCGCGTTTTCTATCATCACCAATGAGCCACTGTCTGCAAGTTGCAAGGAGGCGTTTGCTTGAACAATGAGGTCATTTTGAATATTGAAATAAGTATTGGGTGAAACTACTGCCGTTACTCCCGAATTGATTGTAAGACTACACGCATCGATGTTGCCGTGGGTTGTTGTGTTATAATTCCCAGCCAAAATTGCAGCTCTTGTAATTGTGGGCACAGTTGGTGACCAGGATACTCCATCCCAAGTTACGGCCGAAGTAGCAGTCACTTTTACAGCATTTGAAGCCGTATAACAGGTGGCCGAATTTTCGCGTACTTGACAATAGTATTGGTATCCGTCAACTCCACTCACGTCACTTAATGTAAGGGTTGCAGCAGTTGCTCCGCTATAAATTCCCGCATTGGATAAAGCTGTCCATGTAGTTGAATTGGGTGCCACTGCATACCATTGATAAGCCAGTTCTTGCAAATCTCCGGGCTCGTTAAATCCTTCTGTTGCAACCACACTAATACTAGCCGATTTACAAGTGGGTGTATAAGTAGGCTGTGACGTAATTACAGGCGGTAAATTGGTAGAAGCAAACGAGTACAAGCCTATGTTAGTATAATCGTTGGTGCTGCAGGAAGCCGCGCCAGAACCTACCCAATTTATTACATTCCAATCTGTTCCAATATACAAAGCTGAAGGTAATGTCCCAGTTGATTTTCTGCGAAAAGTTGCTCCGCGATCACCTAATCCTAAGCCATCGGCCCAATTGTTTGAACCATAAACCCCAAAGGAATCAATTAAATTTCCTGCATTAAATAAGCCGATATGGTCGTTTCCGTTTACATCAAAATTAATCCCGCCAGAAATTGATCCCGTCTGATTGGCAAGCGAGCCATCACCACCAGAAGTGGTACATGAACCGTCACTGCCTATCGAAACTACATAGGTATTTCCGTTGGCCAAATTAAAATTAGACAAGGCAAGTGTGCTTGAATACGCTGTTCCATTGCTGGCAGTCTTGATGCTGTAGTTGGCCAAGTTTACTGTGGCTCCGGTTCCGTTGTAAAGTTCAATATACGAAAGGCCACCCGAAGTAGCGTCGGTTACTTCACTGATAAATAGCTCAGAAGCCAAGGTATTCCCTTGACAACCACTGGCGTTTAAATCAATCACCGTAAACGCTGTAGCCGAGGAACAACCCAATGAATTTGTGACAAGCAGATTGCCTGTAACAGCCGCAGCTGGGATTGTGATTTTTATTTGCGTTGCAGATACCGGAGTAATTACGGCTGCCAATGTATTTACTGTAGCACTAATACTGGATGAAAATGGGATCGAATTGGTAAGCGTTACCTCGGTTCCTACTGGGCCCGAAGTTGGGGTAGCCGTTACACTTTGCGGCGCACAAAATCCGACGCCTGAAAAATTAATTACGTAAGGATTTTCTGCCCCTGAGGCATCGTTGTTTGGTATGCTAATAGAAGCTGTAAAAGTTCCAGCTGTGAGCGGATTAAATCGAATGGTAAAAGAAGTGGTACCTGTTGGGCCTAAAACGGGGCTGCTATACACCGAAAGAATAGAATATTCTGCAGCGCCTATGAGTGTTGCCGCCGTTAGATTCAAATTTTGTTGACCTAAATTTTGTACAGTAAACACCACATCGGTAAAATTCCCTAAACTCGTATTGGTAAAGGTATAGGTTGAAGCGTTTAAGTAATTGGTGGCTCCTTGGGTCACATTTATTTCGGGATCGCGGTAGCCTTTGGTTACACGAGTTGTAGCTACCAATTGCGTACAATCAATAGTCAAGGTATTCGCAGCTGATACAACTCCATTATTGAGCCACGCACTTCCACTCCATTGGTTGGACAAACACAATAATTCGTTTCCAACCACATCTGTTGGGTAATACGTGCTGTTAATTTGGTAGCTTGTTGGATTTAAATTAGTAAGTGAGCGTTTCATTTCCCAGTAGCGTGTGATGAAATCAGTTGAGGCATCAAGAGCAGGGTCTTTGATGTCGTTAACTGAAAAAGCAACAAAACCAGTTCCTGAATAGGTTCCGCCAGTTAAGGTAATGGAAACCGGGGCATATTGCATTCCATCGGCTGAGGCAGCGTTGTCACCAATTGGGAAAGTATAAGTTCCGGGTGCATTTACAAATTTTCGGACTCCAGCTAATGTTCCCGCTGAACTATCGGCGATAATAAAATTGGTGGCAGATCCGCCAATTATGGTTGCGTTTTGTCCTATCGCCAAAATATTATTTCCTACATCCAAAATTCCATTCGACAAAACCAAGGCCGAATTAATCGTTAGGGTTGATCCCATTATAGCAGCAATAGATCCGTCAGTTCTGTTTATAGTAAGGGAGGCTAAATTAGGAAATGGTGTTGTGGTGAAAAATTTTAAGGTACCAATACTTCCCGTGCCCAAGAGTGTAAGATTGGAAGTCGTACTACCGCGAAACGTTCCTGTACCCGCAATTACATTAGCTATTCCAGTTGTACCAATGGTGAGTGAGTTTCCGTTGATGTCAAAACTATCTGCTGTAGCACTAAAGCTGATGGCATTACCACCCAAAGGGGCCGATACGGTTACACTGTTTAGCAATTGCACAATGGTATTTCCAGCGCTGGGCTGAAAAACTACATAAGGTATAGTTAGAGCAGTACTCGACGAAACGGTCTGTGTGCCATTTTTAGTAAAGAAAACCGCTCGGTTATTGCCATTAAAGGTTCCTGTATTGCTAAAATTTCCTGCTATTTTCAAGTCGTCTCCATTGGCCTCGCCCAAGGTAAGCGTGCCGGCATTGCTCAAGTTTCCGCCAAGAATTAATGCGCCTCCGGCCGAAACGGCCCCAAAATTCATGTGCAAGGCTGATCCGGCATCAACAATTAAGTTGGTCGCTATCGCCTTTATACCTACTGCGCCAGCTGCCGCGCCATTGATGTAGTTAAGAGTTGTATTGTTACTTATTTGAACTGCATTGGGGTATCCGGGTGTAGTGCCGATGGTTCCAACTCCTAATGCGCTCCACTCAAATCCTCGGCCATACACACCTGAAGCATTGTAAACCAAGGTAGATGCCGCTCCATATACCGGAGCAGAATTGAAAAAACCGCCTGCATCAATGCGGCAGATACCGTTTAGTGTGAGCAATGACGTGGTCAAGTTAACTCCTGCAGCCGTCGAAAATGTACCTCCTACAGTGCGATTGGCAGCAGTTATTGTTATTCCACCTGCTAGCACTGCTACATTATTGGGTCCGTTGGTGACTGGCCAATAGACATGATTGTTGGCCACGCCATAGACGGTTGATGTATTAAAATTCAAAGCCGCCGTAGTATTCATGTACGTAAAATCGGTCCCTGAAGCGAATCCCCCATTGCGCAATTCAAAGGCGCCAAAAACGCGAGTTGTTCCTGTTCGGGTTAGCGCAGTAGTAGTGAAAACCGTATGGCCCAATGAAATAATAACATTATCTGTAGCGATAGGCACTGCATTGGTTGACCAGGTACTCGCCACATTCCAATCGCCAGAGGTAACCGACATTGGACCTAAGCTTTGTGTGGTTCCATTTAGTTGCACATTGACAATTCCTGGAGCTGGAGTTGTGTTGGCCATATCAAATCCACCTGTAC
>JBJOOG010000128.1:0-29130 GCA_046051465.1 Bacteroidota bacterium
GTAATCATGGACGACGTGACTATAGGCGATGAATGCATTGTTGGGGCCTTGAGTTTTGTGAAAGCGGGCACGCAAATTCCCAACCGCAAAATGGTGGTGGGTAATCCGGCTGAAGTTATCAAATCGGTGACTGATGAAATGATTGCCTGGAAAACCGCCGGAACCGCCTTGTATCAGCAATTGCCCCAACAGTGTTTTGATACCTTGAAAGCAGTGGAGCCCTTGCGTGAAATTCCAACAGACAGGCCTTCACAAGAAGCGTTTTATAAAACATTAGAAGAGTTTAGAAAAAAATAAATTTTGTTTCAGGTTTAATGTTTCAAGTTAACCGAACCTGAAACTTTAAACCTGAAACCTGAAACAACTAATTATGTTCGAATTCAAACTGCCCAAAATGGGCGAAAGCATTTCTGAAGCGACCATCCTCAACTGGCTCAAGTCAGTGGGCGATTACGTAGAAGCCGAAGAAATTATTTTGGAAGTCGCCACCGACAAGGTAGACAGCGAAGTGGCCTCGCCAGTTTCGGGTGTACTCACCGAAATTCGTTTCCAAAAAAACGACGTGGTTGAGGTAGGTTCCATTTTAGCACTTATTGAGGTGGTAGGTGAAAAGGTGGTAGGTAGTAGAAAAGTAGAAGTAGTTACTAACATCACAACCCACAACCCACAACCCACAACCGACAACCGACAACCGATAACTGAAAACGGAAAACGGACAACGGATAACTTCATCAGCCCCCTCATTATCTCCATCGCCCAAAAAGAAAACTTATCCATCGAAGAATTGCAAACCATTCCAGGATCAGGTGCCGACGGACGTCTGCAAAAAAGCGACGTATTCAATTATCTAAAAAATAGAAAATACCCGCTTCAATCTAAACCGACAACGGATAACGGACAACGGACAACTTATCCAAAACCAAAAATTAATTTTGTAGAAGGCAAAGACCGTATTGTCGAAATGGATCGCATGCGCAAATTGATTGCCGACCACATGGTCTATTCCAAGCAGACATCGCCGCACGTGACCTCGTATATTGAGGTGGATGTAACCAATTTGGTTCAGTGGCGCAACGACAACAAGGATGCTTTTCAGGCTAAGCACCAACAAAAACTAACCTTTACACCGGTGTTTGTGCAGGCTGTAGCCCAGGCCATAGTTGATTTTCCGATGATCAATGTGTCGGTGGATGAGAAAAATATTGTGGTGCATCAAGACATAAACATTGGAATGGCTACGGCTTTACCCTCCGGAAATTTGATAGTTCCAGTGGTGAAAAACGCCAACCAAAAAGACTTGCTTGCCTTGGCCACCGATGTCAATACCTTGGCTGAAGCGGCTCGGACGAACCAATTAAAACCCGAACAAATTCAAGGCAGCACCTTCACGATATCGAATGTAGGCACCTTTGGCAGCTTGATGGGAACGCCCATCATCAACCAACCCGAGGTGGCCATTTTGGCTTTTGGCCTCATTAAAAAAAGAGCCGAAGTACTCAGTACGCCCCAAGGCGACGAAATTGCCATTCGCAGCATGATGTATTTATCATTGTCATTTGACCACCGCGTTGTCGATGGCTTTTTGGGTGGATCCTTTTTGCGCAGAGTAGGCGATTACCTCGAACAATTTTCAACAGAATCTTTCAATTAAACTTAAATAATACCATGTCATATTCAATTTCTATTACCAAAGCGGCTACTTCAAATGTGCAAAACGTAGACATCAACAACATTCCGATGGGCAACGCTTTTACCGATCACATGTTTGTGTGCGATTACGAAAACGGCGCCTGGACCAATCCACGAATTGAGCCCTTGCGTGCGTTGCCGATGCATCCGGCTTCAATGGCCTTGCACTATGGACAAGCTATTTTTGAGGGCATGAAAGTAACCATGGGTGAAAACCAAACCCCTTTGTTGTTCCGTCCAGAGAAAAATGCCGCCCGACTCAATAAAAGTGCCGATAGAATGGGCATGCCCGAGTTTCCAGAAGAGTTGTTTTTGCAAGCCTTGATCGAGTTTGTGCGCATTGAACGCAACTGGGTGCCTACCCAAGAGGGAAGTGCCTTGTATTTGCGTCCGTTTATGTATGCCGATGAGTCGTTTATAGGCATGCGTGCCGCGACCCACTATAAATTTATCATCATGGCTTCTCCTGCAGGACCCTATTTTAATCGCCGCATTAAATTATATGCCGAAAATCATTACGTACGTGCTGTAAATGGTGGAACCGGTGAGGCCAAAGCAGCTGGAAATTATGCGGCTGCCATTCGCCCGACTGAATTTGCCAAAGCCAAAGGCTACGACCAGGTATTGTGGTTGGATCCGAACCACTTTGAGTACGTGCAAGAAGTGGGCACCATGAATATCTTTTTCAAGATAGCCGGTAAATTTTACACCCCCGATTTGAGTGGATCCATTTTGGCCGGCGTTACGCGCATGAGCGTGATTGAATTGTTGAAACTCAAAGGGTATGAGGTAATTGAACGCCCCATCTCCTTAACCGAAATCAAAAGCGCCATCGCCGACGGCACACTCGAAGAAGGATTTGGTGTGGGAACTGCCGTAGGCATTGCTTTGATTGAAGAAATTGGCAACGAAGAATTTAGCTTGCAGTTTCCTGAAACCAGTCCGGTGGGCGAAGAAATCAATGCGCAAATCAACGCAATCAAAGTGCAAAAATCGCCAGACGTGTTAAATTGGTTAGTGCCTGTTAATTAATTAGATCTTTTTTCATGCTACCAAAATCAATACTCGAACGTGCATTTACTACCATGGCCACCGCCAAAGCCATGGCTACCTTATACGAAGATAATTTTAAAGTGGTGTCCAAGTATGTGCACGCCACCTCTCGCGGACACGAAGCCATTCAGATCGCGATGGCCATGCAGTTGTTGCCGCAAGATTATGCCTTTCCCTATTACCGCGATGAGTCGATGTTGTTGGGTATTGGCATGCAACCCTATGATTTGATGTTGCAATTGATGGCCAAAAAGGACGATCCGTTTTCGGGCGGAAGAACCTATTATTGTCACCCGAGTTTGAATCTGGCCGATAAACCTAAAATTCCACACCAATCCTCAGCGACCGGTATGCAAGCCATTCCGGCCACCGGTGCAGCCATGGGATTTTGGTACAAAGAAAATACGGGAATTGCTCCCGAAAATGAAGCAAAACCATTCGTGGTTTGTTCGTTGGGCGATGCCTCGGTAACCGAAGGTGAAATTGCCGAAGCCTTGCAAATGGCCGCCTTAAAACAATTGCCTATTTTGTATTTGGTGCAGGACAATGGTTGGGATATTTCGGCCAATGCCAAAGAAACCCGAGCCCAAAATGCCTTTGAATATGCCAAAGGATTTCATGGAATTGAAGCCATTTCAATTGATGGCGCCAATTTTACCGAAAGCTATTTGGCGCTACAAAAAGTAGTACAAACCATTCGGGAAGAGCGCCGACCATTTTTGGTACACGCCAAAGTTCCTTTGCTCAATCACCATACTTCGGGTGTACGCATGGAGTGGTACCGAGATGATTTGGAGGAAGCCCAATCCCGTGATCCCTATCCGGTGTTGATTCAACAATTACGCGATGCGGGCATTACATTAGATGAAATAAAAACGATAGAGAATACCGCAATTGCGCTGGTGCAAGCTGATTTTGATCGAGCACAACTGGCTGAAGATCCCTCACCAGCCGATTTATTTACGCACGATTTTGCGCCAACGCCCATTACTGCTGAGGTGGGCGAACGCAATCCGGAGCGAGAAGAAAAAGTAGTGATGGTCGATTGCGCCTTGTTTGCCGTTGAAGAACTGATGCGCCAACACCCCGAATGCTTGCTCTACGGACAAGATGTGGGTGCACGATTGGGCGGTGTGTTTCGCGAAGCCGCAACCTTGGCTCAAAAATTTGGTGATACACGGGTGTTCAATACGCCCATTCAAGAAGCTTTTATTGTGGGTTCTACCGTGGGGATGTCAGCCGTAGGCTTGAAACCGATTGTGGAGGTTCAATTTGCCGATTACATTTGGCCGGGCCTCAATCAATTGTTTACCGAGGTGAGCCGTTCCTGTTATTTGTCTAATGGCAAATGGCCGGTGAGCATGATTTTGCGTGTGCCTATTGGGGCTTATGGCAGTGGTGGTCCGTACCATTCGTCATCGGTTGAAAGTGTATTGACCAATATTCGCGGTATAAAAATCGCGTATCCGAGTAACGGCGCCGATTTAAAAGGTTTGCTCAAAGCGGCCTATTACGACCCCAATCCGGTGGTATTTTTGGAACACAAAGGTTTGTATTGGAGCAAGGTAAAAGGCACTGACGCCGCCCGCGTAAACGAACCTGCCGAAGATTACATCTTGCCCTTTGGGAAAGCCAATATCGTTCAAGAAATCTGGGAGCAAGAAACCGAAGAAACCATTTCGGTAATAACTTACGGCATGGGCGTACATTGGGCGCTGAATGCCTCGGTCGATATAAAAAATCAGGTAGAGATCATCGATTTACGAACGCTCTATCCACTCGATGAAGAAGCCATTTTTCGTTCGGTAAAGAAAGCCAAGAAATGCTTGGTGGTAACCGAAGAACCAACCAACAATTCGTTTGCACGAAGTTTAGCCGGTTTGATTCAGGAAAATTGTTTCCAACAGCTCGATGCGCCAGTTATGGTAATCGGTTCCGAAAATATGCCCGCTATTCCGCTCAACAGTACCTTGGAATTCACCATGATTCCCAACGTAGACAAAGTGAGATTGAAAATGGAGGAGTTGTTAGGGTATTAGGAGGAAGGTGTTAGGTTCTAGGTTTTAGGAAAAAAGTATACTAAGAACTTTTTGGGAGTTATGAAGTATGAGTTATGAGTTGATATTTAGGTATTGGTCCCGAAGTTTTGGGATTTGGAATTTAAAATATTGGAATTTCTAGAATCCGTGCATTCGTGGCTAATTCCTTCTCACTTCTAACTTCCATCTGCTAACTATATACCTAAAGAAATCTATCGTACTTAGTATACCACCCCAATTATTAATTTTTAATTCTTAATTTTTAATTCTTGATTGGGGGATATTTTGCCAAGATTTCCGACACAAATTCGGCGGCCACTTTGTCTTTTTTGTCTTGTTTACTTGTAAGGTAGCCGGTGCCATTGCCTTGCCAAAACAATTCTTTCTTTTTGGCATCAATAAAATCAATGGTCAACACGCCTTCGGTAGTCGTGGTAACGGTGGCATTGTTCATTCCAAAATAGGGGTTCCATCCGCGGCCCCAACCGTAACCATAGCCGGCGTTAAATTGGTTAACGTTTACGTTTTTCTCTACTTTGGTGCTGATGTTTATCAAAAAATCGGGATTCTCACTTTTACTGAACCCTTTGGCCTGTAAGGTAGTGTCAATGGCGCGCAAGATGCGTTTTTTGTCTAAATCAGACAATTCTACTTTGTCAATGCCGGTTTTGTAGAAGGCATAGGATTTGTAATTGGAAAAATCAGTGGCTTTATCGTAATCGGTGGCTACACTGATTGAGCCGCAAGACGCTACGAATAAAGCTAAAACGGGAATTAGTTGTGCGATTTTCATGGGTATATTTTTTTAAATTAACAATCAAATAAATTTTCGTCTACCAGGTTGGGCAGGGTAACTTGCAACAACGGCTGGCTTTCCATGGCGCGTTTGATGGCAAAAATGGCGCCTTCATTTCGGGCCCAACTTCTGCGAGATATTCCGTTGTTGACGTCCCAAAATAACATCGATTCCAAGCGGCGTTGGGCGTCAGCCGATCCATCAAGTACCAAACCAAAACCACCATTGATAACTTCGCCCCAACCTACGCCGCCGCCGTTGTGGATAGATACCCAGGTGGCGCCTCGAAAGCTATCGCCAATTACATTGTGTATGGCCATGTCGGCTGTAAAACGAGAACCATCATAGATGTTGGAAGTTTCACGGTAGGGCGAATCGGTGCCCGAAACGTCGTGGTGATCGCGACCAAGTATTATGGTGCCAATACGTCCCGCAGCTATTGCTTTGTTGAAGGCCGCAGCTATTTTCATTCTTCCTTCGGCATCGGCATACAAGATGCGGGCTTGCGAGCCAACTACCAATTGATTTTCTTGTGCGCCTTTAATCCATTGGATGTTATCGGCCATTTGTTGTTGAATTTCTTCAGGCGCGTTTTTCATCATTTCTTCCAACACATCACAAGCAATTTGGTCGGTTTTGGCCAAATCTTCAGGATTTCCTGAGGCACATACCCAACGGAAAGGTCCAAATCCGTAGTCGAAACACATGGGTCCCATAATATCCTGCACGTAGCTGTTGTATTTGAAATCAATGTGGTTTTCAGCAAAAACATCGGCACCCGCTCTAGAAGCTTCTAATAAAAACGCATTTCCATAATCAAAGAAATACGTACCTTTTTCGGTGTGTTTGTTGATGGCTGCGGCATGTCTGCGCAGGGTTTTTTGCACTTCGGATTTAAATTTTTCGGGTTCGTTGGCCATCAAGGCATTGGATTCTTCAAACGAATAGCCCAACGGATAATACCCTCCTGCCCACGGATTGTGTAAGGAAGTTTGATCGGAACCCAAATCGATGTGTAAGTTTTCCTGGTCAAATCGTTCCCAAACATCGACAACATTTCCCAGATACGCGATTGAAACTACTTCATTATTTTCTAGAGCTGTTTTAACTCGCGGAACCAATTGGTCAATGTTTTCAATGACTTCATTAATCCATCCTTGGGAATGTCTGATGTGCGTAATTTTAGGATTTACTTCGGCGCAAACCGTTACGCAGCCCGCGATATTGCCAGCTTTGGGTTGCGCGCCACTCATACCGCCAAGTCCTGAAGTAACAAATAATCCTCCTTTTGGGGATTTTTTTATTTTTCTAAAACCGTTTAATACCGTAATGGTCGTACCGTGCACAATACCTTGTGGGCCAATATACATATAACTTCCGGCTGTCATTTGTCCGTATTGGGATACACCCAAGGCATTCATGCGTTCCCAATCGTCGGGTTTGGAATAGTTGGGAATCACCATGCCGTTGGTTACGACTACGCGCGGTGCATCGGCATGCGAAGGAAATAAGCCCATGGGGTGACCGGAGTACATCACTAAAGTTTGTTCGTCGGTCATTTGGCTCAGGTATTGCATCGTGAGCAAATATTGCGCCCAGTTCTGAAACACAGCGCCATTTCCGCCATAGGTAATGAGTTCGTGTGGGTGTTGGGCAACTGCATAATCCAAGTTGTTTTGGATCATGAGCATGATCGCTTTGGCTTGTTCTGATTTTCCTGGGTAGTCCGAAATGGGTCGGGCATACATCCTGTAATCGGGACGAAATCTATACATATAAATTCTGCCGTATTCAGCCAATTCGGCTTTAAATTCGGGCAAGAGTGTGGCGTGATGAATGGGGTCAAAATAGCGTAACGCATTTTGAAGAGCGAGTTTGGTCTCGGCAGCACTCAGAATCTCTTTGCGTTTGGGCGCATGATTGATGGCCGGATCAAATGGTTTTGATGCGGGTAATTGTGCTGGAATTCCTTGTTGAATTTGCTCTTGAAAAGTCATTTTATTTTATTTCTAAGATAATATTAGGGTTAATTTTTAGTAATTCGTTTAGGAATAACTCTTCATTTTCAGGAGTTATGTATAAATCGTTGAGATGCTTAGTAAAAATGATTAAACCGTTTGTCGAGGTACCAAATTTATTAAACCCACTCCACATGGTTTCTCCTTTTCTAACTTTATAAATTTTATTTATATCCGTTTTATAGACAATAAAGATTATTCTTATTAGGACTAAATTTCCTTTGATACTAATTTTTAACTTTAGAATGCTAACGATTAAAATGGCTATAATTAAAACAAAAATACTTTCTATAATGATAAACGGATAGATGCCATTTTTTATAGAGAACAAAAGTAAAGGCATAAATAGCATAAAAAGGAATAGAAAAATGTAAATCTGCCGAAATATTCCCTCTAATTTTTTTGATTTGAAATTGATTGTCATTGAATTTTGATTTTTCTAGAAAATTGAATTGTCATAATAAAAGAAATGATAGGTCAATCACTCATCACTGCTTATTTGTCACTTCTTATTGGTTCCTGTTTTTTTATCATAGCCATACGGGCAATGACGGCAACCACTTTTGCAACAGTAGCCCCGTTTTAAATGGTGCTTTTCGGTAAAGCATTTGAAACCCTCGGGCGTGAAATAAAAATCTTCGCCTTCTACGGGTGGTGTTGTTTCGTTTTGTTTTGCCATGCTCAAAAGTACAAATTTACTAGGCAAGAAAAATAACGAATGGCTAAAAAAAAGACCTTAGTTTCCTAAGGCCTTTCCAAAAAATAAGTGTGGTTAATAGATGATTTTTTTGATTATTCGAGCTCCCTTTTGGGTAGTAACTTCAACCAATAAAGTGGTATTATTTTTTTGTAAATTACTGATAAGTAGTGTTTTGGTATTTACTTGTTTGTTGTCGGCTAACTTTCTGCCCAACACGTCATAAATAATTACCGATTGAATGGGCTCATTACTTGATGTAATTTGAATTGACTCAGATGTTGCTACTTGTATTGTATTGTCCAATTCAAATTGAGCAGCACCCAATGCACCGTTGGTAAATACCAATTGAAAACGATTGGTACAATTTCCGGCTTCGGCAACAAATTGGTATGGTGTAGTTTTTAGGTTGTGAATGAGTTGCAACGCGTTGTCTTTTAGGTAAATATTTTGAGTGTCAAATAATCCGTCAACACCAGCTAGTGCAAATGAATAACTTCCAGTAGTAGGCAAGTGCACACCAACAGGAATTTCGTCGGTTACTTCAAATGGTAAGGCACGACCTTGAATGATAAAGGATTCGTTGCCAATTTGAGTATACACAGACATGGCTGCTGTTGTGCTGGTTTTGCAATCAAAGAAGCTGTCTTTGTCCATTGTAGCGCCTTCAATATAGCCCACCAACGTTCTGTCTGAGTTGCCATTGGCGTCAATCAAATCTACCCAAATGCGGTTGCGTTGGATTGATTCTACATCAACAGGGGTTTGACCAGGACGATAAAATAAACTGTTTGAATAGGTGTAGTTACGCATGGAGTTACTAAAGGTAACCGTGTTTGACGCGGCTGGCCCGTCTTTCATCTCTACAAAAAATCCTTGTCCGGCTCCAATAAACAAATCGGCTCCAGCTGCTGGGCAACAGCTTGCACCAGTAAAGTTGTAAGTAAAATAATCACCTGCCGTGTAATTGTACACAAATGAATCATAAAAAGGATTGGCAATTTGAGCTGGTAAGGTGCCGTGTGTCCATAAGCGTACATTCCCTTCAATTTTGGCATTGTTGTCAAATAAAAACTGACTCGCACGCAAGGCCGAAGGGTAAGGGTTTCCAATTAGATTGGCATTGTCGCTGTAATTGGTAATTTCTATTCCATTTAATCCGGTATGGAATGCGGTATTGGTATCTGACCCTCGTGATATAGGTGTGGTGATAATTCCGTTATTGGGTACACCCACGAAAGTTGCATTCAAATTGGCACCCATGGAAGTGAACGAGCTAGGGCCTCGAGCTATATACCCTTTTCCAGCACTCATGATGCTGCCCGCTGCTCCTTGCCAGTTCCCTTGCCCTCCATTTGGATTGGCTACGGTAGGATTCCAGGTATAGATGGGGCCTGATACTAATGGGGCCACTAGCGAGTTGATGTTAAAATTACTCACTGGTGAAGACCAGTATACATAATCGAGCATACGTATGTTTTGTGCGGTACGTTTGTAAGTAATGTTTCCGGTATTTGTATCGTTGTTTACTTGCAATAAACTTGCACTGTTTTCAATAATAAAGTTTCCAGTAGGTTCAACTTTTACCCAATTAGTTACAGTAAGAGAATTAGATGATAACATTGTTAAGGTAGCGCCATTTTTTACGGTAAGATTTCCAGCCAATCCGTTGTAACTATTTCCAGAAATAACTGGGTTGTTAGGTGTAACTGGGATTACTACACAGTCGGTATTGTTTGGAATCCCTACTGGAGTCCAGTTGGCTGCAGTGTTCCAGTCGGTACTAATTGATCCATTCCAGTTTTTTCCATTGTTTACCGTAACCGTAGTGTAATCGGTCTTGGTCATGGTGGTTCCATCACAAAATGTGTAAACCACTTTCGCAGTGTAATCGGTAGTTGCTGAAGGACAAACATTTAATATAGGGCTAGTACCAATTACAGGGCCAGTTGCAGTTGTGCCTTCATACCAAGCCAAAGTTGTTAAGCTAGGGCCAGCTGGTGTAAATCGCCACGCCTCGTTGGTAACATTCCAGTTGGCATCCAAACCATTTCTTCCAGGCGCAACAATAGCTTGTGTTCCTGTGCTGTTTTGAATTCCCACAATGGCGTTACCGTCATTCCATGTTGGACAGGTAGTTTTGGTTTTTACATATACATCAATTATGTTGGTATTTTCATACAGCACAATCATACCGGTATACAAAGAGCTGTTACAAGCGGCCGAAAACATCGGAATATTATTCCATGAGGCAACCAAAGCTCTACAGCCAGAATTCAACGTAATTAATTCCCAACCAATTTCTCCTCCAATACTCGGGTCAATATCATGATAAACACCAAATATGGTATTCAAAAACAAGGTATTATTTGGGAGGTTATTTGCAAATGACCAGGTGCTGTAACTATTTGGCGCATTGTTGACAATATCAAAAGAGAGTACCCCATTCGACCCGATTGTACATTGGTTGTAGTTATTTCCATAATAACAGAAGCTAAATGGTAAATTGATTGCAGGAGACCATCTGTCGTCAACATTAACACTTACAGGGTTTTTTAAGCAGTTAAATTGGTAAGGTGGTGCATAAGGGATAGAAGCAACAGTATAAGTGGTTGTTTGTTTCATGTCAAGGAAAGTAGCTTCCAAATCCACGCAAGATGAGGCCGTACAACTAATGGGTGTAGGATCTGCACCATTTAAACTTAATCCTCCCGATACAACTGAAGGACAAGGTAGTGTAGTTGTTCCAGTGCTATTTCCTATTGCACAATTCGGTTGCGACCAATAGGTGGCTCCAACCCAAACACCCACACCCAATGCTCCACCACAATTGGAGCGAATCCATAAATAATAGGTGGTTAATGGGGTTAATCCCGATAAACTTAAACTAGTAACACCTGCTGCGATGCTTCCTGTTGGTGTAGCTGCAGGTCCTGGAGAAACCGATGTGGTACTCAAGAAATACTGATAACCATTGGCAGGAGCAGGTGTAGGGGCCGTCCACGTAATAGTAGTTGCCGTTTGTGAAGTGATATTGACAGTTATAAAACTTGGATTACCAGAACAGGGAGGCGGAGGCAATACAGTAAGGGTGTAATCTTCAGTTTCTCCACTAGTTATAGTTCCACATGCAGTTGGATTAGTATTAAAATAATCGGCTCGAATGCGCATGCGGTGATTACCTATAGCAGTTGTTCCAGGAATTGTAAATGAGCCAGTGGCTGAAGCTACATAGGCATTACTGGCGTAAACTAATTCTCCAAGATCATTGAAGTCCATGTCGTCGTTCCAGTCTACCCAAATATTGAATCCAAATGTTCCCCCTACAAAAGTGCTCGAGAAATTGATTGTGCCAAAATTTTGCTGGCTCACAGACATAGCGGTGAAATTCCCATACCCATTAACTGAAAGAGTAGTACCATTATTAGTGATATTGGCTGCGCCTCCAGTAGTTGAAAAATTGGATATATAGAAACCAGTTCCAGTAGAAATGGATGGACAATAACCCGTTGAGAACATGTCAAAAGTCGACCAGCCACTGTAGTTTCCGCCGCCGCAATTGCTTCGTACAAATACATAATACACTGTGTTTGGCGTCAAGCCTGTAAGCGGAATAGAAGTAGCAGTTGTAGCTGTTCCAGCTACAGTAGGTGTGGTATTGCTCGTGCTATAAAAATATTCATAACCCACAGTTGGTGCAGGTATTAAAGCAGTCCAGTTTATTGTGGCTGAATTCGTTGTTATTGCTGTAGTTGCGTTGATTGTAGGAACTACACAGGTGGGTGAAGTAGCGCAAATGCCAAAAGTTCCAAAATTATCCCCACTGTAATCCCAAAATCGAATATAAACGGTTGTGCCAGGAGTTAATCCGGTAGCGGTAATAAAAGGCATTAAACCATTGGCACTATCGTCGTCGTTGCATTGCAAGAGAGTGAGCGCACCACAAGTTCCAGTATACATGGCCATTCCACCATCAGTAATTCCTCCGGTTTGTGTGTCTACCGTAACTATTCCAGTAAATGGAACTACAGCACTAAACCACATATCGCTCCCGTTGTATGAAGCACAGGTTGGAAGTGGGCCAGTTGTACTAGAGGTCATTCCTGTGTTGTTGTAGGTAGAATAACTGCAAGTTGAATTAACAGGAAGTGAAATAGCAGTAGCACATTCGTCACCCAAAATAGGAGCTGGTGCAACCGAGGTAAGTGAAATATTATCTACTGCAGCCGGGGGTTGAGTGCCGTTGGATGCGTTGTTACTCCACTCAAACACCAAACGACAAGTGGTTCCTGCATAGGCCGCGGGAATTGTAAAATTCGTATTTGTCCAGGTGTTTTGCCCGCTAAAATTGCCTCCCAATTGAATCACGCCAGTAGGTGCTACACCTCCTGCAGTTAGTGCAGTTCCATACGCAGGTGTTGTGGCAGAAGGAATTAAATATACACGCATTTTGTCGCGAGCAGCATCGCCGTTTGAAATCCAGCTGAATGATAAATTAATAATTGTTTCTCCTGCAGGAACCGTAAAATTTCGATAAATATGGGAAACTCGAGTGGCATTAATGGTAAACGCATGAGTTGGTGGTACTCCAGCAGTATTGTTGGTTATGTAAGCTGCATTTGTTCCTGAAAAACCGGCAGTTGCGCCCGTATTACATGTCCATTGGTTTTGGGTAGCGGTTCCGGTAGTAGCGGTCCAACCGTTGGCTGCAAATGTAGCTCCCAACTCAAAACCTCCAGCTCCAGTGGGCGAGATAATGGTGGTTTGCGCCTGAAGTGAAACAGTTGTTGCACAAACAAACAATAAATAAAATAAAAATTTCTTTGTGGAGAACGGGTATGTTTTATCTATTTTTGATGTCATATGTGATGAGATGTATTCTTAAATTTGGAATAAACTTAAACAAAAACTAGTAATTTGATTTTTTTAGTCGACAACAAGCATAAAAAATCGTTAAAATTCACAAATGTTTAAGTATACAAATAAAATGTATTTTTTTCAGTTAGAGCCAGTTACTTGAATCAAAAAATAATCTTCCAAAACAGTAAAATTTCGCTTTCCATTAAACGAGATGATTTATTGCATCCCCATATTTCGGGTAATAAATTCCGAAAATTAAAATACAACATTACTTCAGCACAAGAACAGAATCAGTCACGCATACTCACTTTTGGCGGGGCTTTTTCGAATCATATTGTAGCTGTTGCTGCTGCAGGTAAACAATATGGTTTTCAGACTATTGGGGTTATTCGTGGAGAAGAATTGGCATCCCAAATTGAAGACAATCCCAGCTTGAAATTTGCCCACGATTGTGGCATGATATTGGAATTCGTGAGTCGTGCCCATTACCGCCAAAAAAATACGGCTGAAGCCCTAGAATTTTGGCACAAAAAATACGGTTCATTTTATCTATTGCCCGAAGGTGGAACCAATGAATTGGCCGTAAAAGGCTGCCAAGAAATCCTCACGCCAGCCGATGTTGATTTCGATTATATTTGCTGCTCAGTAGGAACCGGAGGCACCATTTCTGGAATCATAAACAGTGCCATGCCTCATCAAAAAATAATTGGATTTCCGGCCTTAAAGGGTGATTTTTTACCAGAAGATATTCGTAATTTTACCGACAGAAAAAATTGGGAATTGTGTCCCGATTATCATTTTGGTGGATATGCAAAAGTGACCCCTGAATTGATTCAATTTTTAAACGATTTTTACGCACAACATCACATTCCGTTAGATCCCATTTATACCGGAAAGATGGTATTTGGTGTGCTGGATTTAATAGAAAAGAATTATTTTAAAAATGGGAGTACTATTTTACTCATTCACACGGGCGGATTACAAGGCATAAAAGGAATAAATAAGATTTTAGTTCAAAAAAATCAACCACAAATTACATACTATGAAAACTAAAATTGCACTGCTGATAGTAAGTTTTTTTCTCTTTAGTTGTGGGTCAAATCGATCAATAGTACAAGTAACTTTGCCTGTAACTAAGCGAGTGGCTGTTCAAGCGAAGAAGAAATCGGTATCGACTAACAAACAGACTACCAAAACCACTAAATCGTCAGTTTCACAAACTTCAAATGCTGCCACAATTGAAAAACGCTACGAAGCCGCAATTGAACAAAATAAATCAAGTGAAAATTCTACTGTAGTGTCCAAATCCGAAATTTTAGAAGCCACTACACAAGTAAAAGTAACCACCGAAATGGTGTTGGCCTATATTGATCAATACGACGAAATTGCCAAAAGTAACATGAAACAATACGGTATTCCGGCTAGTATCATTTTAGGTCAAGGAATATTAGAATCTGGAGCCGGTACGGGTCCTTTGAGTGTATTGGCTAACAATCATTTTGGAATTAAATGCCACAAAGAATGGACAGGCCCAAGTGTTAAATATGACGATGATGCAGCCCAGGAGTGTTTTAGAAAGTACGAGCATTCTAATCAGTCTTACCAAGATCACTCGTTATTTTTAACTTCCCGACCCCGATACAAAGGTTTATTTGAATTAGAAAAAGGCGACTACAAGCAGTGGGCAATAGGTTTAAAAGCAGCTGGCTATGCCACCGATCCCAAATATCCTGAAAAACTAACTGGGATAATCGAGCGGTACCAGTTACAAAAATACGATGCCGAGGTGTTGGGTATTGAGAATGTGCCAACCAATTTGACAACTCCTACAAACGCATTAGCCCAAAATTCAAGTGGCAATAGCTATACTGTAATGCCGGGCGATACCTTGTATTCGATATCAAAAAAATTTAATTTGAGTGTTGATGAGTTACGTGCCAAAAATGGACTTTCAGACAATACACTTTCTATCGGACAAACATTATTAATAAATTAAATCATGTTATATCAACGCAGTAGCCAATTATTTGCCGAAGCCGAACAAGTCATTCCTGGTGGAGTTAATTCGCCTGTCCGCGCCTTTAAATCAGTGGGTGGAACGCCTATTTTTATAGCCAAAGCCAAGGGAGCCTATTTGTATGATGAAGACGGAAATCGATTCATCGATTATATCAATTCATGGGGCCCGATGATTTTAGGTCATGCCTACCAGCCTGTTGTTGAAGCGGTTACCCAACGCGCTGCACTTGGCACCTCTTTTGGAACACCTACAGCTTTAGAAACCGAAATTGCTAAATTGGCTGTAGCTATGGTGCCCAATATCGATAAAATACGTTTTGTCAATTCGGGTACCGAAGCCTGTATGAGTGCTATTCGTTTGGCAAGAGGATTTACAGCTAAACATAAAATCATCAAGTTTGCTGGCTGCTACCATGGTCATTCCGATTCGTTTTTAATACAAGCAGGTAGTGGTGCAGTTACTTTTGGTTCGCCAAACAGCCCTGGGGTTACGCCAGGAACTGCCCAAGATACTTTATTGGCGCAGTATAATAATGTAGATCAAGTTGCGCAATTGTTTGCAGCTAATCCCAATGAAATAGCTGCAATCATTGTAGAACCTGTAGCAGGAAACATGGGTTGTGTACTTCCCGCTCCCGGATTTTTAGAAGGATTGAGAGCAATGTGTGATCAACATAAGGCCTTACTTATTTTTGACGAAGTAATGACAGGTTTCCGTTTGGCCAAAGGCGGTGTTCAAGAATTGTATGGTGTGCAAGCCGATATAGTCACCTTCGGGAAAGTAATTGGTGGTGGATTGCCAGTTGGTGCATTTGCCGCACGTGCTGAAATTATGAATTATTTAGCTCCTCTAGGACCTGTTTACCAAGCCGGAACGTTGTCTGGAAATCCGTTGGCCATGGCTGCCGGATTAGCGATGTTGCAAGCAATTAATGCAGATGCTGGTTTGTTTGCCCGATTGGATCAAAAAACAGATTATTTGGCCCAAGGTATTGCAAAAGCATTAGAAGCAAATCAAATTCAATTTACGATAAATAGAGTAGGATCAATGATTTCGGTGCACTTTGATGCCTCGCCTGTGATTGATTTTGCTTCAGCAGCTAAAGGAGATAATATGCGATTTAAGCAATTTTTTCACGGTTTATTGCAGAAAGGAATTTATATCGCACCTTCGGCCTATGAATCTTGGTTTATTACCGACGCGCTTACGTATGACGATTTAGATTATACAATTAAGGCTGTTGAACATGTGGCAGCTACTCTGTAAAAATTAAAGCACCTATTAAGGTGCTTTAATTTTTTAAAAAATGAAATAATTAGTTTGCTAATTGTTTCATAATTGAAGGATATTTTGCAAGTTCTTTGCGTTGCTCCTCTGATAATCCTGCCATTAATTTTGTTTCAAATATTTTAGAAATATTTTCTTTCTCAGCAGTTGTTAGTTTTGGATTAGCTAACGCATCGTGCTTCATGACCATTAATGTATATAGGTCTTTTTTAAGGTTTTCAGCAACGGTTACTTTTGAAACTAGGGCTGCAATGTCTTTTTTCGCAGCTTCATCCGAACTCATTTTCATGTCTTGTGCAGCTGCATTCAACACAAATGCAAAAAATACCACAACAAGAGAAATAACTTTTTTCATAACACTTTAAATTTTGGTTTATCGTTCAAATCTAATTGATTTTTTTTGAAGTGACAAAATATTTTTTTTAAAGCAATTAATTTTCACCCTGACTTCTTTTTTGCATGCGATCTTTTCTTTTGTTTTGTCGATCTGTTTTTAGTTGGTTCCAGGTTTCAAATTGAGTAGCCGTAAGTATTTTTTTAAGTTGTTCCTCAAACGCTTTCTTGTCTTCGGATTTTACTTTTTTCATTTGCTCGCGTTGGGCAGGACTTGGTTTGTGTAAACTGTCTTTTTTTGAGCCAAATTCGGTGCGTAGTTTGTTTTGTTTTTGTTGGCGTTCTTGAAACACAGTGCGCAATTCTGCAGTTTGTTTCTCGTTTAAATCCAATTCAATTTTTAATCGAGCTACCTGTAATTCTACCTTTTTTTCAGGAGACATTTCAGGACCTTTTTTTCTTTTTTCCTGCGCAAAGCTTACCATCGAAACCAGTAAAATGCTTGCAATTAAAATCTTTTTCATAACGCTTTTTTTTTAAAGTTCGCAACTAGGAACAACAAAAATCAATTTGGTTTAATGCGCAGTTGATTTTAATTTAGTACAACGCTTTTATTATCGCCGTCCACCACTACTTTGGTGAGTCCGTGTTTGGCCAAACCTTTCATGGCGGCATCCCATTTTTTGCCACTTAGTTGCGATTTTTCTTTCAGGCTTCCCAGTGCTTGGTTGTTTTCGGATTTCAATAAGCTAATGATCAGCTTTTCATCCTCTGAAAGGTCGAGTTGTTTTTTCTCGGGTCGCATTTGCGGGAAGAACAACACTTCTTGAATCGAAGGATTGTTGGTTAAAAACATGATTAGGCGATCCATACCAATTCCTAAACCTGAAGTTGGTGGCATACCGTATTCGAGTGCACGCAAGAAATCTTCATCGATAATGCCATTAGCCTCGTCATCGCCTTTGGCGGCAAGGGCCATTTGGGCTTCAAAACGCTCGCGTTGGTCTATCGGGTCGTTCAATTCAGAATAGGCATTGGCAATTTCTTTGCCACAAACCATCAACTCAAAACGTTCGGTCAATTCGGGGTTGTCGCGGTGGGCTTTACACAAAGGCGACATTTCTTTGGGATAATCAGTGATAAAAGTGGGTTGAATAAAATTGCCCTCGCATTTTTCGCCAAAAATCTCGTCAATCAATTTGCCTTTGCCCATGGTTTCATTCACCTCAATGCCCATGGATTTGGCTGCGGCATACAATTCTGCTTCTGATTTGCCCGTGATGTCAAAACCGGTAAATTGTTTAATGGCATCGGTCATGGTCACGCGAGCATAAGGCGCTTTGAAATTTATTTGGTGTTCGCCAAAAGTAGCTTCGGTGGTTCCGTTTACTTGTATAGCGCAGTGTTCGAGTAAATTCTCGGTAAACTCCATCATCCAGTTGTAGTCTTTGTAGGCTACATAAATTTCCATGGCGGTAAATTCGGGATTGTGTGTTCGGTCCATGCCCTCGTTGCGAAAGTTTTTGGAGAATTCGTATACGCCGTCAAATCCACCTACGATTAATCGTTTCAGGTACAATTCATTGGCAATACGCATATATAATGGAATGTCTAAGCTGTTGTGGTGTGTAATAAACGGACGCGCGGCAGCTCCTCCAGGAATCGATTGCAATACAGGTGTCTCAACTTCCATATAGCCTGCATCATTAAAAAAATTACGCATGGCAGTAAATAATCTGTTTCGTTTTTGAAACACGGTCTTCACCTGAGGGTTCACCACCAAATCAACATAGCGCATGCGGTAGCGCAATTCGGCATCGGTAAAGGCATCAAATACTTGGCCTTCATCATTGGTTTTGGGTAAAGGCAATGGTCGGAGTGTTTTACTCAAAAAGGTGTAGTTGTCTACACGGATGCATTTGGCGCCTACTTGTGTAGTAAATAATTCACCTTCAACACCAATAAAATCGCCCAAATCAGTCAATTTTTTGAATACTTGGTTATAGGTGGTTTTGTCTTCATCTGGACACATCATGTCGCGGTTCAAATACAATTGAATGCGGCCTTCACTGTCTTGTAATTCGGCAAAACATGCTTTTCCTTGGTCTCTCACGCTCATCAAACGTCCGGCTACAATTACCTTTTTGCCTTCTTGAAATTGTTCCTTGATTTGTTTCGACGAATGGGAAACGGGAAATAAATTGGCAGGATAAGGGTTAATTCCCAAATCGCGCAAGGCATTGAGTTTGTCTCTTCGGATGATTTCTTGTTCGGAAAGTTGCATAGTCTTGTTTTTGAGCGAGCAAAGATAGGGATAATTTAAAAATGACCCAATGGCAATATATCTGGATTTACAGTCCAATTATATTTCTCACTTGCCAAGCACAACATGTACTTTACGTGTTTAATCTTTGTACTTTTGTCGCTCATTTTTACCTATGAATAAAGTTGTAGAAATACAAGAATTAGGCTTTCAAGATTACCAATCGGCTTGGGATTACCAAGAGCAGTTGTTTCAGAACATCGTGGCTATCAAATTGGCCAATCGTTTGGCTGAAAAACCGGTTCCTACACCTAATTATTTGTTGTGGGTAACCCATCCACATGTATACACTTTGGGAAAAAGCGGTTCGCTGGATAATTTACTTTTGTCTGAATCCCAATTGGCCGAAAAAGGAGCTACGTTTCATAAAATTAATCGGGGAGGAGACATCACCTACCACGGACCCGGACAAGTAGTGGGTTATCCCATTTTGGACTTAGAAAATTTCTTTACCGATATACACCAATATTTACGATTTCTAGAAGAAGCTATTATTCTAACGCTCAAAGAATACGGACTTGAAGCAACGCGTAGCGAAGGAGAAACGGGCGTGTGGTTGGGTGTGGGTACACCGTTTGCTCGAAAAATTTGTGCGATGGGTGTGCGGGCTTCACGCTGGGTAACCATGCACGGCTTTGCCCTAAACGTGAATGTGAATTTGGGTTATTTTGATCACATTATTCCTTGTGGCATTAAAGGAAAGGCAGTAACTTCTTTACAAGTTGAATTGAATGTAGATCAGGTGAATGAAAATGAAGTAAAACAAAAAATTGCCAAGCACTTTCAAGCGCTCTTTGCTTGTGAGTGGAAAAATTAAAGCTCCAATTTTAATTGCTCAGGCAATAATCGAAAACTTTGGCGGTGGTACACACAGCTCCCGTATTTTCTAATTGCCTCCCGGTGATCTTGGGTAGGATACCCCTTGTTTTTATTCCAATGGTACATGGGAAACTCTTCATGAATCCGTTCCATGTATTCGTCACGGTAGGTTTTTGCCAATATTGAGGCCGCAGCTATGCTCAAGTATTTGGCATCTCCTTTTACAATAGTGCTGTGCGGAATCGATTCAATCGGTTTAAAACGGTTACCATCAACTATAATATAGGTAGGGGCAGGTTGAAGTGCAATCAAGCACATCTGCATCGCTTTAATTGAGGCGTTCAAAATATTGATTTCATCAATGGTGTTTTGATCCAAGTGGATTACTTTAAAATCAATTGCTTCGGCTTCCAAAATGGGACGCAATATTTTTCTGTTTTTCTCGGAAACCTGTTTGGAGTCGTTGAGTAAAGGATGGTAAAAGTTGTCGGGAAGTAGAATTGCAGCAGCAGTTACTGGTCCTGCCAGACATCCTCTTCCGGCTTCGTCGGTGCCTGCTTCAAATGCTGTGTTGGAGTAGTTTGCAAAAAGCATTATTTGTGAATACTTTAAAAGAATTTCAAAAATACTGCATTTTTCTCAGTGGTAAAGGAATTAATTTTCAATCGTTTCCTAATATTTTTAATTTTTTTTAACTTTTGATGAATGCCTTATTGTATGTATATATTTGCTTTTTTAATTTTTAATTAAGAAGTTTGCCGAATAACTAACTCAAACTAACTTTTTATGAGATCTAAGTTCAAATGGATTTATATGCTTCTATTAGCATTAACAATGCAGTTCTCGTTTGCACAAGAGAAAACTGTTACAGGTGTTGTTTCGGATGAAACAGGACCATTGCCTGGCGCAAATATTGTTGTAAAAGGCACCAAAAAAGGTACTCAAACAGATGTTGACGGTAAATATTCCATCAAGGCTAAACAAGGAGAAGTGCTTGTTTTTTCATTTATTGGATTAACCGATATGTCAATTACCGTTGGAGCGTCTAATGTTGTAAATGCAAAAATGAAATCCGGTTCAGGAGTTGAATTGGGTGAAGTAGTTGTAACTTCTCAAGGTATCAAGAAAGAGAAAAAAGCGTTAGGATATGCAGTAACCACAATTAAGTCTGAAGATTTTGCATCCAAACCATCTACCGATGTGGCTCGTGCCTTGACTGGTAAAGCTACGGGTGTGAACATTCAGCAAACAAGTGGTTTGTCTGGTTCTGGAACCAACATCATTATTCGTGGTTATTCTTCTATTACAGGAAGTAACCAACCATTATTTGTGGTTGATGGAGTTCCTTTTAACTCTGATACAAATAGTGATGGGAACTTTTTAGAAGGTTCAACCAATGCCTCAAGCCGTTTCTTGGATTTGGATCCAAACAGCATTGAGAGCATCAGTATCTTAAAAGGATTAAGTGCTACCACATTATATGGTTCATCTGGTAGAAACGGGGTAATCTTAATTACTACCAAATCAGGAAACACCAAAGATTTAAACAAAAAAATGGAAGTGAATTTCTCACAATCCATGTATATGACACAAATCGCTTCATTACCAGACTACCAAGACAGTTATGGTATGGGATTTGACAACAATTTTGTAACCGCATTCTCTAACTGGGGTCCTGCCTTTGGCACACAAGGTACACAAGGTATCCTTGCAGATGGATCTGTTACTCATCCTTATGCTTACTATGGTTCTTCTGTTTTTCCACAGTTTTTCAATAATCCAGGAGAACTTAATGAAACACCAAAAACAGTTGCTTACAAGCCGTACAACAACGTAAAACCATTTTTTACTACAGGTACTGTAAATACTACTTCTGTAAGTATTGGTGGTCGTGCTGAAAACACAGCTTATAACTTAAGTGTGGGTCACACGCGTGATGAAGGTTTCGTAGAAAACAACACCTACCAACGTTTAAATTTAAGTACTGGTGGTAGAACTAAATTATCAAATGGCTTCACCTTAAGTACAACCATGAATTATGTGCGTACAGAGAAAACATCACCGCCTACTGCGGCCGGTTTTGGTTCAAATGCTGCTGCGCCATCTGTATTTGCTAACATTTTGTATACACCACGAAGCTTAGATTTATTCGGATTGCCTTTTGAAAATCCAAATACTCGTGCTTCTGTAAACTACAGACCAGATATTCCAAATCCAAGATGGACGTTAAGAAACTCTAGTGATAACGAATCTGTTCGACGTTTCTTTGGAAATTACACAGCAAGTTATGAAGTTAATTCTTGGTCAAACTTGTCTTACCGTTTAGCATTAGACAACTATACACAAAACAAGAAATATTACATTAACAAAGGAAATGGACAACCATTTGATAATGATGGATTTTTAAGAACTACAGTTCGTGAAAGTACAATCTTTGATCACACCTTAAGTTATAACTTTGACACGAAAATCGATGCAGATAATAATTGGAACATTGATGGAACTGTAGGTTTTAACCCTAGACAAGAAAACAAAAAATTTGATTATGTAGCCAGTACACTTCAATTTGTTTACGGCTTGAACGAACATCAAAATTTTGAAAACCACGTTGGTTTTTCTCAAAAACAAAACTTCAACATTGTGGGTATGTACGCCAGTACAACTATCGGTTTCAAAAAATACTTGTACTTGAACTTGCAAGGTCGTAATGACGTGTATTCTTCTTTACAGCCTGCTAATCGTAGTTTGTTTTATCCTTCTGCTTCTGTGTCATTTGTTCCTACAGATGCATTTGACTACTTCAAAGGAAATAAATATGTAAACTATGTTAAAATGCGTGTTGGATATGGATCATCTGCTGGATTCCCTGATCCATACAAAACAAGAATCGGATTGAATACCAATACCAGAGCCTTTTTACAAAGTGATGGTACGGCAATCAATACCATTTCTCCAAGCAACGAGTTGGGTAATTTGAATCTAAAACCCGAGTTGGTAAAAGAACTTGAGTTTGGATTGGATGGAAAATTCATTGACAACAGAATTGGAATTGATTTGTCTATCTACAACAAAATTTCTACCAATTTGATTGTTGAACGTGATTTGGATCCATCAACTGGATATGATTTCACAACAGACAATGTGGCGCAAGTGAGTAACAAAGGAATTGAATTGGGTGTTAACATGTCGTTGATTCGCTCTAAAACAAATGGACTTACTTGGGATATCACAACCAATTTCACTAAAAACCGTAACTACGTTGATGCCTTAGGGTTAGGGGATGTGAAGCAATTGGCTTTCGCCGGATTTACAAACTTGGGTAACTTCGCTATTGAAGGAAGACCTTTTGGAGTAATTATGGGAGGAGCTATTTTACGTGATGCCAATGGAAACTACGTAGTGGGTTCAGATGGTAATTATGTAGAAGATTCTGAGTTGAGAGAAATTGGTGATCCAAATGCCGATTGGAGATCAACTGTTATCAATGAGATATCATACAAAAACATCACCTTTGGTTTCCAATTGGAGTACCAAAAAGGTGGAGATATTTATTCTACTACAGCTGCTGCATTATTGTCTCGTGGTTTAACAAAAGATACAGATTTCGATCGAACAGGTACATTTGTATTGCCAGGGGTGAACGTAAATGGAAATGTAAACACTACACAAATTGGTGTTACACAATATGGATTTAACAATTCAGGTTTCTTTATTCCAGAACAAGCGGTGTATGATGCAACCAATTTAAGATTACGTGAAATTTCGTTGTCTTATTCAGTGCCTAAAAAGTTATTAGAGAAAACACCATTTGGTGCTATTACTATGTCAGTTGTAGGACAAAACTTGTGGTTTAACGCATTCAATTTCCCAACACATTTAAATTTCGACCCAGAAGTTCTAAGTTTAGGTGTGGGTAATGGTCAAGGATTTGATTATTTAACAGGACCTACGGCTAAGCGTTTTGGTTTCAACTTTAACTTAACATTCTAATTAATTATGAAACGATATACTATTTTTTACAAAGTGTTTCTACTAGCTGCTGTGTTTTTTGCCAGTAGTTGTGAAACTGTTGATTTGGAACAAACAGAAAATCCAAGTGCTGTAAATCCTGATTTGTTGGATCCAACTTTTGCCTTCAATTATGTACAATTGCAGTTGCCAGGTTTTGTGAATTCAACCAACGGATTTACCCAAGGCGTTACACGTCAAATGGCAATGACTGGTGGAAGTACCTATGATAATGCCTATGCGCCAGTAAACTTTAATGGTCATTGGAGTACGGCTTACAATTTGTTGAATGCCATTAAAGTTATGGAGCCAAAAGCTGTTGAGCGCAATCAAAATTACATTTTAGGTGCGTCAAAAGTTATCCGTTGCTATGTTTTGATGACATTGGTAGATGTGTATGGTGACATTCCTTACTCTGAGTCTTTGCAAGGAAGTGCAAACATTACACCTAATTTTGATTCTAGCGCTGCGGTATATGATGGTATTTTAACCGAATTGGATCAAGCTATTGCTACTTTACAATTAACTAATAATGGTTCGGTTACTGATTTGTACTACACGTCAAAAGAAAAGTGGATTACATTGGCAAATACATTGAAACTTAAAATGTACAACAATTGTAATTTATTGACCACGATTGGTACCCGTAATGTGGCCACTGAAATGAATGCCATTATTGCTGCCGATGATTATATCGATACTCCTGCTGAAGATTTTGTATTCAAATATGGTTCATCTAGACAAAACCCAAATACTAGACACCCTATGTACAATGATCAATATGAATTAGGTGGTGGTGCCTATATTGGAAATTACATTATGTGGGCTATGACAACTGAGAAATTGGCTACTACAGCATTTCCAAATACCATCGATGAGCCAGGTGATCCACGTGTAAATTTCTACTTCTACAGACAAGATCCTAATCCAGGAAACGAAGATAATTTTGTTTTGCCAGGTAGAACTCGTCCAGAACATTACAACGAAACAAGATACAGCTCTTTCTATAGCACTGGTATAGGTGCGTGTTACACTGTTTCTAACTGGATTGGTGGTGCATTGCCTGCAAACGGATTTTGGGGTAGAGACCATGGAAACAATTCGGGGATTCCGCAAGACAATGACAAACGTTCTGTAGCCGGTGTATATCCAATTGGAGGTGCTTATGGTGCTGCAGGTACTGTTCAAACGCAAGGAACAAAAGGCGCTAAAGGCGCAGGTATTATGCCTATAATGTTGTCATCTTGGGTGCGTTTCATGAAAGCAGAAGCGATGTTAAAAGGTATTATTTCTGGTGATGCCAAAGCTGAAATGTTAACTGCAATTTCACAATCCATCGACAAGACTACAACTGTTATTCCTACGACGCCAGCATTAACAACAGCTGAAGTTGCTGACATCAGCGTGAAAAAACAAAAATACTTGGATTACATCTCAACCACTTTTGACGGCTTAAATGACGCTAGAAAATTAGAATTGTTAATCAAAGAGTTTTACATTGCTACATGGGGTAATGGAATTGAACCCTATAACAATTACAGAAGAACAGGGTATCCAAGCAATTTCCAGCCTACATTAGAACCTAATTCTGGCGTGTTTTACAACTGTGCTTTCTATGCTGGTAACTGCGTAAATAACAACCCAAATGCACCAGCAAATGATCGAGCTAGAAAAGTATTTTGGGCAGAACCAAACACAAAAGTTTTACATTAACATATAACTAATACAAATTACGATGATAAAGAAAATATTTTTATTGGTTTTACTAGCCATTTCTTTCCAATCTTGTGAAAAAGATGAGAGTTTAGATCCTAGAGCACAGTTAATACCTGGCTTGTATGCGCGTTTGGATATAACTAGTAAAGTTATCAAGTCATATGACGTTGAAAATTCATACTTCGGTGGATTATTAACTAGTCCTTCTGGTAAAATTGTGAAGTATAATTTATATGTTAAAAGAAGAAATGGTTTTGGTGTTGCTTCAGACTACGCCTTAGTAAGATCTATTACTTCTTTTCCACACGATTTGAGAATTAAGATAGCGGATATTGCAACTGCTCTTAATGTGCCTGCATCTACATTGGCTTTTGGAGATGAGTATTATTTTTATGCTGAGTCTTTTGATGCAAATGGAACAAGAGCAGATTACTACAGCCTTTCGGCTACCGTACAAGGAGCTCCTGGTATGAAGCAAGCTTATCGTTTTAGAACTACAAGTCAAAACGAAGACTTTTTTAACAACCCTGCTAATCTTGCAGAGTATGACAATTATGTAAACCCTTAATTATTTTTAAAAATGAAAAAAATTAATTTAACATCAGCTTTATATCTTTTTGGGTTTGCTTTGTTTGCAACAGTAATTACCTCTTGTAGCAAGGGTGAGTTGTTTACAGGAAGCCCTGTAGATACAAACCTCGATTTCGTAACCTTGCAAGGTTCAATTACAACACCTGATGCGGATGTGGTTGCTAACCAATCGTTTCCCGTAACAATCTCTTTGGGTACAGTTACTTTTCCAATGGATGTGAGTGTTGAAGCCATTGCTTTTTTGCCAAATCTAAACAAACGTTCGCGCAAGGCATTTATCATTCCTGCAGGTGAATCAACAATTACCTCTACCATGGTTGCTCCATCTGGTGATGCAACATCGACTTTGCCTTTCAATTTAGATTTGAAATTGTATTTATCAGCCATTACAACTGCACCAGATGTAATTCCTAAAGGATTTGTTGGAAAACAATATTCAATTGTTTCCGATACTATCTTTTTAGGATATGGTGATACAAGTGTTCCTGGGGTAAATTCAAAAAGATGCGGTATTCGTTTTGATTTTCAAGGACCATACAGTGGTGCTGGAGCGGATTTCAATAACCTAAACATTGTCTTAAAGAAAAATGGATCGGTTACTACCTCTCAGTCATCTATGCAAGGTGTTTCTCCTATTGCAAGTACAACAAGACCACTTTTTGGTACACTAACTAATGCCGGAAGATATGAATCTTTGTTTTTCTTAGATACAAATCAAGCGGGTGTATTATCCTGTGCAAATCAATCAGATTATGACAATAAAATTTATACTGTAAAAACACCAAATAGCAATGTGCAGTCAAATGACAGACCACATGGATTTAAAGTAGGTGATGTTGTGAGTATTAATTCTATAGCAGGTTCATCGGTAACTATGCCAATCACTGTAGAAATTACAGCTGTACCAGATGCGTATAATTATAAGTTTACATATTCAGGAGATCCTTTGTTTAGTTCTTTTGTTTCTTCAACTACAACATATGCAGTAGATATGTCAAGCTACACTAGCACTGATACTTATGTAATTGAGGTTTTTGCAAAAACACTTGGTGGAAATTCTACAACTGCTCCTGCTGTTGATATGCCTTACAAATTTTCTATTCGTTTCCCAGATGAAACAAGTAAAGTGTATTCAGGCGTAATTCCCGGTTTAACTATTGGTACAGCTGCTAATGCTGTTCCGAAACTGCAAATCGTTAAAACTACTACTGCTGGAGTTTCATCATATGTAATCACTCATTTTGAGTAATTGTAATCCTAAAAATTAATTAGATTAAAATGCTTTTTTTTAATCTAATTAATTTTTACTTTTGTTTTTCAATCATTTAAACACATTCAAATTATGAAAAAATTATTACTTTTTGCTTCCTTTATGGTAGCTTTATCAGCGCAAGCTCAGGATTATTGGACTGAGCAGGCAACTTCTCAACCAGCTGCAAGTACAGGTATGCGAAGTATTTCTATTGTTGACGACAACGTGGCTTGGTTAAGCAATTCTTGTGGAACAACAGGATGTGCAACAATACGTCGTTATTCTAAAACTACAAATGGTGGAACTGTTTGGTCTACTTCAGCAATTGATTTAGGTGCACAAGCTGCCAACCTTGAGATTTCTAACATCTGGGGTGTGTCTGCTGATGTAGCTTATGCGGCAGTATTTCCAAAAGCTGCTGGAGTAGTTGGAGGTATTTGGCAAACTACCAATGGAGGAACTACTTGGGTTCGTCAAAATACAGCTTCTTTCAACGGTGCTGATGGTGCTTCATTCTGTAACCTTGTTTATTTCTGGGATGCAAACAATGGTGTAACTATGGGTGACCCATCTGAAGGATCTTTCGAAATTTACACAACTACAAATGGTGGTACAAATTGGGTACGTGTTCCTGCTGGAAATATTCCTGCTGCATTGGATGCTGCTGAGTACGGTTTAACAAATCAATACACAGTTACTGGAGACACAATGTGGATTGGAACTACTTTTGGACGTATATTAATTTCTACTGATAGAGGTTATACTTGGTCTGTTGCAATTTCACCAATTCCTGATTTTGGTGGAGGTATCAATGGTTCTGAAGCTGGAGATCTTTCGTTTACAGATTCTCAAAATGGTCTTTTACAAACTAGTGATTTCCTTTTATACAACACTACAGATGGAGGTTATACATGGAATCCTGTAGTATGGGATGCTAACCTAAGAAATTTTGGTATTTCTGAAATTCCTGGTGTTCCAAACGCATACATCTCAGTTGGTGAGGATTTAGATGCAGTTCGTGGTTCTTCATTCACTACAGATGGTGGTTTAACTTGGACAAACATCAATGACAATCCAGATGCTAATTACGTAGATGGTGGTGTAGTATCATTTTTAAATGCAAATACTGGTTTTGCTAGTGGTTTTAGTACTTCGGCTGCAGTAGGTGGAATTTTTAAATGGAACGGTAATCCGTTATCAACTGATGCATTTACAGCTCAACAAGTTGCTACTGCTTCTCCAAACCCAACAACTGGTGTACTTGAATTAAGAGGCACTAACATTAGTCAAGTAGTTGTATTTGATGTATTAGGAAAACAAGTTTTATCTGGTAACTATTCATCATTAAACAATGTTACTCTTAATTTAGCTACATTAAACAATGGTGTTTACATGGTTAAAGTAACTAACGCTACTGGTAATTCTTCTACAATTAAAGTTGTAAAACAATAATCAAATTGTTTACCTCATATAAAACCACCCATTCGGGTGGTTTTTTTTGTTTATATAAGTTTCTATAAATGTATTTTCCATGTCAAACAATTGGTTATTTTTGCCCCATACGAATAAATTCATGAGATTTTTATACTTAACCATCCTTTTCTTTTTTTCTGCAGTTGTATTTTGTCA
>JBJOOG010000129.1:0-16779 GCA_046051465.1 Bacteroidota bacterium
GCATTTACTACTTCAAATGGCCCCGAATTGACAACGTCGTTATTTAATTTTCGGATGTCAGAGGCAATTACGTTTTCTACCCCATAAAGGGCTCTTAGCTGATGTGTAAGTTCTGTTCCAATTTGGCCACAGGCACCAATAATCAAAATTTTTGGACTCATGTTTTCACTAGTATTGGGCGCAAATATAACGTTTTCGTAAACTAAAAAACCATCCATTTTAATGTTCATTCCGGTTTTTTACTTTCGTTTTACCTTTGTAACTTTGGCCTTCAAATGAATTCCCATGAAAATCCCATCTCTGGTCTGTTTTGCTGCTTTTTGCCTGCTTTTTGCTTGTCAAAAAGACAATGAGCAACTGCGTATTGCCCGACAAAAAGATGCACTTCGTAACGAACAGGTTTTTCAAAAAATCAACCAAGCTTGGCAGTTTACAATTCCAAGTTTGTCTCCAAATACCCGTCGATTTACAAGCTCCTGGAATGATTTGTTTGTGTTAACCAATGAGCTAAATAAAAAACCCAAGAGCACCTTGGGCGCTTTTCAAAAAAAGGCGCGCCTGCTTTCTCAAAAATCGGTTGTATTGGGCAACACAATTCCCTTGGTGTTCAATAAACCCGAAATCAAAAGTAGAATTACGGTACTCACCACCAAATTCAACCAAATCAATTTATACATCAACGTTACTCCTGTTCAAGATCAAAAAGTAGTAGCAATCTTGTCCGAGGTCAATATAGAGCTCAAGGCCTTATTTTTACAACTGGATGAATTGGTCCGAAAAAGCGAAATTCCTACCGAAGAAGGCGAATCCGAAATGAAACAAATGCTCGATACCTCGCGCGCCATCCCCTCTAAATAACGGCTTTAATTTTGAGCAATCCCCTCATTAATCTGTACGAGAAATCGCCCAAAGTGGCCCAACTTGTAGCGGGTATTCGTCCACAAGCCCGATTGCAACTCAGCGGTTTGGTAGGATCATCATTTTCGTTGGTGTTGCAAGCCGCATTCAAACAGGCCGCCATGCCCTTTTTATTGGTGGTAAACGACAAGGAAGAAGCCGCTTATTATTTGAACGATTTAGAACAGTTTTTGGGTGCCGATGACGTGCTGTTTTATCCAGGTTCCTACCGCCGACCCTATCAATTGGAAGATACTGACAACGCCAATGTGTTGTTGCGGGCCGAGGTACTCAATCGCATTCATTCGCAGCGCAAACCGGCTTGCATCGTCACCTATCCGGAAGCCCTGTTTGAAAAAGTGGTGACCAAAAAAGAGCTCGACAAAAACACCTTAAAAGTAGCCGTAGGCGATCAGTTGTCGATTGATTTTGTAAATGAAGTCTTGTTTGAATACGAATTTAAACGCGTCGATTTTATCTCGGAGCCCGGCGAATTTTCGGTGCGTGGTGGAATCGTCGATGTGTTTTCGTTTTCGAATGATCATCCGTATCGCATCGAGTTTTTTGGCAATGAAGTAGACAGCATCCGCAGCTTTGACGTAGAAACGCAATTGTCGATCGAAAAGCAAAAGAAAATCACCATCATCCCCAATTTGGAGAATAGTTTTTTTCAAGAAAACCGAGAGAGTTTTTTAAATTTTATTTCGCCTTCCTCAGTGGTTGTCTTGCAAGACACCGAGTTGTTGGTAGCCAAATTGGACACGCTTTTTGCCAAATCCCAAACGGCTTATGCAGCTTTACAAAGCACAATAAACCGGGTTTCGCCCGAAAAACTATTTCTGCAATCGGCCGATTTTTTAAAAAAAGTATTGGACTTTCCGGTGATTGAATGGACGAATAGCCCCTTCTTTTCTTGTACTCAGAATACGGCGTTTGCCACCCAGCCGCAACCTTCGTTCAACAAGCAATTTGATTTGTTGTTAACCAATTTGAGCGACAACCACTACAAGGGATTTACCAATTATTTGTTGTGTTCAAATGCCTCACAAGCCAACCGATTTCACTCTATTTTTGAGTCCTTAGACGAGGCCAACCACGAGGACATTCGCAAGCATTACCAAACGCTGGTATTTCCGTTATACCAAGGATTTATCGATACTGAATACCAATTTACCTGCTACACTGACCACCAAATTTTTGAGCGTTACCACAAGTTTTCCATCAAAAATGGCTTTTCCAAAAAGCAAACCATTACGCTCAAAGAGTTGACTTCCTTGGCCATTGGCGATTATGTAACCCATATGGATCACGGCATCGGGAAATTTGGCGGACTGCAAAAAATTCAAGTCGAAGGCAAAACCCAAGAAGCCATTAAGTTGGTCTATGCCGACAACGATATTGTGTATGTGAGCATTCATTCGCTGCACAAAATCTCCAAATACAATGGCAAAGACGGCGCACCACCCAAAATATACAAATTGGGCTCGGGCGCTTGGAAGGCTTTGAAACAAAAAACCAAAGCCCGTGTCAAACACATTGCATTCAATCTAATTCAATTGTATGCCAAACGCCGATTGGAAAAGGGCTACCAATATGCCCCCGACAGTTATTTGCAGGCCGAGTTAGAAAGTTCGTTCATCTATGAAGACACGCCCGATCAGCTCAAAGCCACCCAAGACATCAAACTCGACATGGAAAGCGATAGACCAATGGATCGATTGGTGTGTGGCGATGTGGGCTTTGGCAAAACCGAAGTGGCCATCCGTGCAGCATTTAAGGCGGTAGACAATGGCAAACAAGTAGCCATTTTGGTGCCCACGACTATTTTGGCCTACCAGCATTTTCGCACCTTTACCGAGCGACTCAAAGATATGCCGGTTTCGGTTGATTACGTGAATCGCTTCCGAACTGCCAAACAAAAAACCCAAACCCTGCAAAACCTTGCTGATGGCAAATTGGACATTATCATTGGCACCCACCAATTGGTGAATAAAAATGTAGTGTTTAAAAATTTAGGCTTGTTGATTGTGGATGAAGAACAAAAATTTGGCGTGAATGTCAAAGACAAACTCAAAACCATTGCGGCCAATATTGATACGCTTACCTTAACCGCTACTCCCATTCCGCGCACCCTGCAATTTTCCTTGATGGCAGCACGGGATTTGTCTGTAATCACAACACCGCCACCCAACCGCTATCCCATTGAAAGTTCGGTGGTGGGCTTTAACGAAGAACTCATCCGCGATGCTATTTCGTATGAAATTCAGCGCAACGGCCAGGTGTTTTTTATACACAACCGCATCGAAAACATCAAAGAAGTGGCAGGCATGATTCAGCGTTTGGTGCCCGATGCCAAAGTGGGTGTGGGCCATGGGCAAATGGATGGCAGCAAACTCGAAGAACTCATGTTGGCCTTTATGAATGGCGAATTTGATGTATTGGTAGCCACAACCATCATCGAAAGCGGTTTAGATGTGCCCAATGCCAATACCATTTTCATCAACAACGCCAATAATTTTGGCCTTTCTGATTTGCACCAAATGCGTGGCAGGGTAGGGCGCAGCAACAAAAAAGCCTTTTGCTATTTCATTTGTCCACCCTATTCGGCCATGACCGAGGATGCCCGCAAACGCATCCAGGCCTTGGAGCAACACAGCGATTTGGGCAGCGGATTTAACATTGCCATGAAAGATCTTGAAATTCGGGGCGCAGGCGATTTGTTGGGGGGCGAACAAAGCGGTTTTATCAATGAAATTGGCTTTGAGACCTACCAAAAAATTATGAATGAGGCCATCGAAGAACTTAAAGAAAACGAGTTCAAGGACTTGTATGCCGCCGATGAAGATCTCGATACCAAAACTTATGTCAAGGAAATGCAATTGGATACTGATTTTGAATTGTTATTTCCAGATGATTATATCAATTCGATTACCGAACGATTAAATTTATACAACGAGTTGAGTCTTGTTAAAGACGAGGCATCCTTATTGGCCTTCGAAACTAAGCTCATCGATCGATTTGGACCGTTGCCGAAACCAGCCATTTCGCTGCTGAGCAGCATGCGCATCAAGTGGATTGCTTCTCAACTGGGCATCGAAAAACTGGTGCTCAAACAAGGCAAAATGATTGGGTATTTTATTGCCGATCAAAACAGCGATTTTTATGCTTCGGCCCAATTTCATAGGGTGTTGCAGTTGGTACAACAACATGCCCAGCATTGCAAACTCAAAGAAAAACAAACGCCCAACGGCTTGCGCCTATTACTCACTTTTGAGCATGTAAAATCGATACGGGCGGCCTTGCAATACATGGAATTATTGGCCTAAAAAAAATCCAGCGGTTAGGCTGGATTTGATTATTAGTATTTCACTACTTTAAAATGTACCTTTTGGCTTTCAAACTGCAGGCTGACAAGATAGGTGCCCGATGCAAATCCCGATAAATCCAGTTGATCTTCAAGGCTTGTTTTTGATTTTTGCATTAATACGTGGCCCATTACATCGGTTACTGTGAGCTGAGAAAATGCAGTTTTGGATTGAATATTTACCTTTCCGATAGTGGGGTTTGGCGCATAGGTAAAATCAATCAAAGATTCAAATTCTGTGGTTCCTAAATTGTTTAAACAGGCTACGGTTGCTTCGTACCCAGGTGTAACTACATAAGCGTCAGAGGTAAATTTAAGCGTCAATGATCCATCAGCCGCGGAAGACTCAAAGGGTCCAGGAATCGTGTTACCCGTAAATCCTCCGTCGCTCAAATCGGGTGCTGAGGTGGAATTTCCATCATAGATATACAAATAATCCCAGTCGAGTTCAAGATCAAAAGAGTTAAATGTAAGTTGAATCTTCTTGTTGGGTAAATTCGGAATCAATACCCGCACATAGGTTTCAGAATCAGAATAATCAGCTTCAACACCACCTGTGTCGGTAAGGATTATGCCGTTGCAATAGTCGGCTCCAGTTGCGAAAACCGTTTGTCTGTTGGGCGCTTCCAATCCAAAACCGCATACAGGTCTCACGCGAATGCGGTAAAACGTATTTGGGGTTAATTCGGTAAACGTATAGGAATTGGATGTTACTGTAAACCAATTAATTGGCTCAGTCGTGAATGTAGATATAGACAATTCCCACGTTGAATTAGACGTGTCGCTCCATGTAACCTCTGCACTTGTTGATCCCGAGTTGTTGACTTCAATTGATGAAACGGTATTGATACAGGTGTTAATACAGTCTGTGCTCAAGCAAGCAGAACCATTTACCGTGCTTAGTATTAGCGCAGCTGGTTGTGGGCCAAATCCGTTGCTAAAACTGATACCAGCATTGGTAAGGTGGCAATAGCTCATAATAGTTCCTTTTACTGCGCTCGAGGGAATAGGTGCTTGTGGACAATCTCCTTCAGAATAACCGGCTTGTTGACCACAGCCGTCAATGGCCGTGTCGTCGCCGTTCCAATAACAGCCGTGCGTATGAGGCGAGCCCAGTAAATGTCCAAATTCATGCGAAATTACTTGTATGGTCCACGAGTAAGTGGGAACGGTACTAAAACTCGTAGTAACATCTGAATAGCTGAAATTATCTTGCGAGCAAAGACCATTAATGGTAACGGCTACTCCGCCTAATCCTCCCGGATCAATGCCCACCAATTGGCCTACATCCCCATCAAAAACTGGTCTTACCTCATTGAATTTATACAAGTAATCGGATGATGAAGTTCCAATACCATCATAGGGGTCTTGGGTAGTCCAAATGAAAATATTTTTAATTGCTATACTTATTCCGTCGTTGGCAAACAAGGTTTGTACATTGTTAAATGCCGACGTCATCCAATTGGTAGTGGTTGTGGTATTGCTATCATTGGCTTCATACAAATCGAAATCAATCTCAAAGTAAATGGTTACACAACGCGCGCTAGAGGGTTGTGCGTTTCCGATTGCGGGAGACGTAAGGGTTGCTGATTCTTTAGCGGTACATTTAAAATCATGTAAAACCTTTAAATCACTATCGGAATATACAATGTAAGTTGCGCTATTTTCTAGCTTCCCAATCACCACGTTGCCCAATTCATTGCTCGAAATAATACCGTTGAGTTCATTGTCAAAAAAGTTGAATGAAACCACCGAATTCGGGTTGTTTTTGATGGCGCCTCTGTAGTAAAGTCCTGGCGTATAGGCAATATATTTTTGGCTGTCTGAATCCAAATGAAACCCATCAGCAAAAGGATTTATCTTATACAACTGCACCGTGATGGTTTCGTTTTGATACGGAATGGAGAGCTCAATAAACTCCTTTTTTTGCGCCAAGATTGCAGTCAACCCCGAAGGGTTTAAACGGGCATAATTTGCTTTTTCAACTACAGCATTAACCGCAGTAGATGGAGAATAAGCAGTAGATTCTAAAACAGTAAACGGCGTAAAAACAGTATTTGAAGCATTCAACTGCATGATTTTTTTGGCGATTTCTTGTTGAGAAAAACCAGCAAAACCAATAAGTGACACCAACAGAATGAGTAAATTTTTCATAACGGATGAGGTTGAGTAATGGGTTCAAATATAGGAATTATAAGCACATTTAGGCGTTCAATAAAAAGCTCAAAAGTGATAAAAGGCATTTTCAAGGTGTTCTAAACTGGGTTTTTCATGCCTGTTATTTGACTTAGGTAGTGTGATGGCAATGATGTCAAAGCGCACCTCTACATCTAAATTTTCTTGCTCTACATAGGCCGAAACCGCTTTAACCAACAGCTGAATTTTTTTAGGTGTGACAAAATCTTGGGGATCGCCAAAGTGTACAGAAGAACGTGTTTTTACCTCAACGACTGCCAAAGTTGAACCCAATTGGGCCAAGATATCGACCTCCGCTTTTTGAAATGTCCAGTTGGTGTGCAAAATGGAATAGCCTTTTTGGAGCAGTAATTCTACTGCCAATTCTTCGCCCAGTTTGCCCAGTTCGTTGTGTGCGGCCATTAATTAGTCAATAGCCAATGTTGTACCTGCTGCCTCTACGTGTAAGTGTGCTATTTTTCCAAACGGCAATGCGCGATTATCCGCGATGTGTCCAGCCGGAAAATGAAAGGCAATAGGAATATTCAACGGACGCAAATGTTCGGTAAGAATTTCATAGGCCGATTTCCCCCACGGGATTTCGTTGTCGTGCATTTGACTGAATGTGCCCACCACTACGCCATTGAGTTGGGAAAATAGGCCACTTCGTTTCAAGCCCATACACATGCGGTCGAGGTGATACAAGTATTCGTCTAAATCTTCGATGAATAAAATTTTTCCTGCGCCATCCAATTGAGAAGTAGAACCCATGAGGCTATATAAAATAGATAAGTTTCCGCCAATCAATTCTCCTGATGCTTTACCCAATTGATTCTCGGCTTGAGCAGGCAATTCGTACTTCAAAGGTTCGTTAAATAATATTTTACGCAAAGATTCGAGTGCTTCAGCACTAGCTTTTTCAACGTTTACAGGCATCAACCCATGAATGGAGGCAAATCCCATTTTTTGAAGATGTGCATGCAATACGGTTACATCACTAAATCCGATGATCCATTTGGGCTGTTTGGCCAATACACTAAAATCAACCAGATCAATCATGCGAACGGTTCCGTAACCACCTCGCACACACCAGATCGCTTTTACTTTTGGGTTTTCCAATTGCGCTTGCAAATCGGCAGCGCGCTGCTTATCGGTACCTGCCAATTGGTGGTTGTCTAATCCAATGGTTTGGCCAATGAGCACTTCAAGCCCCCAAGAATTGAGCAGGTCAATGGCGGGTTGTAAATTGGGCAAAATATTTTTGCGGGCAGTAGCTACAATGGCTACCGTATCTCCTTGTTGCAAGGCGTGGGGGTAATTCATGATTTCTTGTTTGACACAAAGATATAAAAACCAACTTCTTGTACTCTAAAGCAAGGAAAACCAACTAATTCAACCGCTGATTTTAGTCGGGAATCGTTCATCACTCTCAATTCTATTGCTTATTTTTGCGGGGCATTTAGAATTTTGCATTTTAATTCATTACCTATGTTAGCACATCCAAAACGTTATACGATTACCGCCGCTTTGCCCTACACGAATGGGCCTATACACATTGGGCATTTGGCCGGCGTATATGTTCCGTCAGATATTTATGCGCGTTATCAGCGATTACAACACCAAGATGTTGCTTTTATTTGTGGCAGTGACGAACACGGGGTAGCAATTTCCATGAAAGCCAAAAAAGAGGGGATTAGTCCACAAGAAGTGATTGACAAATACGACGGAATCATTCGTCAATCCTTTCTTGATTTTGGCATTTCATTTGACAATTATTCCCGAACCTCTGCTCCAATACACCACGAAACGGCTTCGGCCTTCTTCAAAAAATTATATGATCAGGGCGACTTTATCGAAGAAGTAACCGAGCAATTGTATGACGCCAAAGCCGATCAATTTTTGGCCGATCGATTTGTTACTGGGACTTGTCCAAAATGCAGCAACGAAGAGGCCTACGGCGATCAATGCGAAAAATGTGGCTCAACGCTAAATGCGACCGATTTAATTAATCCAAAATCTACTATCACAGGGGAAACACCCATTTTAAAATCAACCAAACACTGGTTCTTGCCGTTGGACCGCTACGAAGCTTTTTTGAAAGACTGGATTCTGGTCGGACATCAAAAAGATTGGAAAACCAATGTGTTGGGCCAAGTGAAATCCTGGATCGACGACGGCTTGAAACCCCGAGCAGTAACCCGTGATTTAGACTGGGGAATTGACGTTCCCGTTGAAGGCGCACAAGGCAAAAAACTTTATGTATGGTTTGATGCACCCATTGGCTATATCTCAGCTACCAAAGAGTGGGCCGCCCGCGAAGGCAAAGATTGGGAGCCTTATTGGAAATCAGCCGACACCAAATTGGTGCACTTTATTGGCAAAGACAATATTGTTTTTCACTGCATTATTTTTCCAGCCATGCTCAAAGCCGAAGGCAGTTTTATTTTGCCCGATAACGTTCCTGCCAATGAGTTCTTGAATTTGGAAGGGAACAAATTGTCTACCTCCAAAAACTGGGCAGTATGGTTGCACGAATACCTTCAAGACTTTCCCAATCAACAAGATGTGTTGCGCTATGCTTTAACCGCCAACGCACCCGAAACCAAAGACAACGACTTTACCTGGAAAGACTTCCAAGCCCGAAACAATAACGAATTGGCCGCTATTTTTGGCAACTTCATAAACAGAGTGGTGGTACTTACCCAAAAATACTACGAAGGAATTGTCCCTTCGCCAACTGAATTTACAGCGATTGATTTGCAAGTATTATCTGAATTGCGCGCTTATCCGGCTGTGATTTCCAGTTCAATTGAACGTTATCGCTTCAGAGAAGCCCAAGGCGAAATGATGCAAGTTGCTCGTTTAGGCAACAAATACCTCGCCGACGAGGAACCTTGGAAAGCAATTAAAACCAATCCAGAACGAGTACAAACTCAAATGTATGTGGCCTTGCAAATTGCAGCAGCTTTACAAGTGTTGTGCGAACCTTTTTTACCGTTTACCGCTCAAAAGCTATCCCATATTTTAAATTGGAAAAGCTCGGATTGGAATGCTGTAAGTGATGACGAAACATTACTTCCTGCCGGCCATACCATTGGCGCGGCTCAAATTTTGTTTGAACAAATTGAAGACAACACCATCCAAAAGCAAATCGACAAATTGGAAACCAGTAAAGTGTCTAATGCCGCCGAAAACAAAACAATTACTCCCCAAAAAGAACACATACAATTTGACGATTTTACCAAAATGGATCTGCGTGTTGGAACTATTTTGACAGCCGAGAAAATGCCCAAAGCCAATAAGCTATTGGTTTTAACCGTTGACACAGGTTTAGACCAACGTACAATTGTTTCGGGTATTGCCGAGCATTTTTCACCCGAAGAAGTAGTAGGTCAAAAAGTAACCGTTTTAGTCAATTTGGCTCCCAGAAATCTTCGCGGTGTGGAAAGCCAAGGCATGATTCTAATGACAACGAATGCAGAAGGCAAATTGGTTTTTGTACAACCCGCTACTGAGGCACCTAATGGGGAAACAATTAGTTAATGAAAAGAATTTTCCAAAATTTACCGGTTGCCGCTGTTCTCACCTATGTTTTGGCCATGGCGATTTGGCAACTTTTCTTTTGGAACAATCCGATACTTAATCCCATTTTATGGCAGATTCATGCCATTTTCACTAGTGTGCTCGTGTTTTTTGTCATTTTGAATTACACCCTTACGACCAATTTGTTTGACATCATTAAGATTGTTTTTCGCATATTAACTAAAGTTTGGTTTGTTATTTTCATCGCGTTTTCCATGCATAAGAATTTGTTTGACGTGAAAGGATTTTTGCTAACAGCTACTTTTATTTTTGGTTATTTAGAAGGACTTATTGACATAAATTCATGGCTCAATAACCCCACCTCAACTTTTGTTTTTGACTTTTTTGCTACCGAAAACTTGCCTAAATCTAGGCTTACACTTTGTGTGCTAGGTATTTCTTGGATTCACATCTTTTCCGCCTACATTGCCCTCATTTATTTTACAATAAAGTAACCATGGATTTAAAAGTTATTGCTTTTGATGCCGACGACACCTTGTTTGTTACAGAACCCTATTTTCAAGAAACTGAAAAAGCCTTTTGCGATTTGCTCGCCGACTATTTACCCCAACACGAACTGCAAAAAGAGTTGTTTCGTATGGAAACACAAAACTTGGATCGATACGGCTATGGCATTAAAGGATTTGTCTTGTCCATGATAGAAACGGCCTATTTGGTTTCAAATCACACGATTCCAGTTTCAACGGTTTCAAAAATTATTGACTTGGGCAAAGGAATGTTAGAACACCCCATTGAACTCATAGATGGCGTAGAACACACGCTACAATCCTTACACGGAAGATATAAATTAATTGTGGCCACCAAAGGCGATTTAAAAGACCAACAGCGCAAACTACACGATTCTGGACTAGGGCATTACTTTCATCACATTGAAGTAATGGCCGACAAACAAGTGCTCAACTACCAAAAATTATTGCAGCGCTTAGAAGTCGCTCCGGAAAACTTTATGATGATTGGCAATTCACTTAAATCGGATGTAATACCTGTTTTAGAAATGGGCAGTTATGGCGTTCATGTTCCTTTTCACGTGACTTGGGAACATGAAAAGATTACTCATCAGGTAATTCACCCCAATTTTACTGCAATTCAGGAACTTTCCGATGTATTGACTTTTCTCCCCTAACCGATGAAACGAAAAATTGATTTAACTACCTGGAATCGGAAAGAGCATTTTGCCTTTTTCAGCACTTTTGAGGAACCTTTTTTTGGCATAACCACTCAATTGGATTGTGAAAATGCGTATCAAAAAGCCAAATCAGTAGGCGTACCATTTTCAACCTATTATTTACATAAAACCTTAGTGGCCATAAATGAAAATCAAGCTTTGCGTCTTCGAATAGAGGATAAAAAGGTAGTCGATTTTTCAGTAATCAACGGCTCTGCCACGGTGTTACGCGCTGATAAAACCTTTGGTTTTTCTGAAATTAAATTCGATCAGAACCTTTTCGTTTTTAATCAAAATGCAGCTGCTGAAATTGCTCGTGTTCAACAAACATCGGGCTTATTTACGCGTGATTTTTCTCCGAATGTGATCCATTTTTCATCGCTTCCTTGGATATCATTTACATCCATATCCCATGCGCGAAGCTATACATTACCGGATAGTTGCCCCAAAATTTCATTTGGAAAAATGAGTGTTGACGCAACTGGCAAACGCAGTATTCCGTTCTCAATTCATGTCCACCACGGTTTAGTTGACGGCTACGACGTGGGTGTTTTCGTAAATAGATTGCAACACTTATTAAGCGAAAACGAATAATTTAGTAGTAAGAAGCGGCAAACTTGCCGCTTCTTTTACTTTACAATTACAGCAAACAAATTTCCCCAACTTGAATTTCAGTGATGAATTTCTTGTCCCCATTCTTGTCTTCATAGGACCGGTGCGTCAGCTTGCCGTCTACAGCAAGTTCTTTGCCTTTGGTTACATATTTTTCTAAAATCTCAGCCGTTTTCCCCCAAGCGGTAATGCGATGCCATTCGGTTTGTTCGACTTTGTCTCCGTTGTCTTTGTAGTAGACTTCATTTGTTGCTAATGTTAATGCAGCTAATTTCTTGCCGCTTTCTAATGTTTTAATTTCTGGGTCACTGCCTGCGTTTCCAATCAGTTGTACCCGGTTGCGTAAATTACTCATGGCGTTTAAAAAAGTTAAAGTTTATAAATGTTGGTGTTGACGTTCAACGAGACAAATGTGCGATTGGTTCTGAAAATAATTCGTATTGTATTCGTTTGCTTTCGACTGTAAGTGTTTGTAATCGGTTGTAATTGAAAAAAATAGTACATTTGGATTGCTTTGCGAAGTGTATTCCAAGCGCCATTTATATACGCCAATTTAAATTTATACGCCATGAAAAATTGTTTAGAATGCCACGACAAAATTGTGGGTCGTGAGGACAAAAAATTTTGCTGTGACGGCTGCCGCAGCGCTTTCAACAACCGATTAAACAAAGCCAATACCAATTTAATGCGCAACATCAATCATGTATTGCGTAAAAATTACCGGATTTTATCGGAATTGAATCCAGAGTCAAAAGCCAAAACAACACGAAATAAACTGCTAAATCGCGGATTTGATTTTACCTACTTTACTCATGTCCTTCAAACCAAAACAGGCAACAGGTATTGTTTTTTGTACTCTCAAGGGTATTTGTGTTTGGAAAACGACTTGATTTTGTTGGTTAAAAAAGACAGGGATTTATGAAAAAAAAGTATACTACTGCCCCAACATTGCTATGTTTTTTGGCAATACTGCTTGTGTTGTTTTTAACTCAAAATCCGATTGCAATCGCTGCCAAATATGCCAATGAATTTGACACCCAAAAAGAAAAATCTACTTTTTACCAGTCAAAAATTGACAACAATCAAGTTGTTGCTATGTTTAAAACAGTTCGAAAATGAGAACAATAGCCCTTTTAGGATGTGGATGGCTGGGATTTCCTTTGGCACAACAACTGGTGCAAGCTAGTTTTCGGGTGAAAGGATCTACTACCTCACCAAACAAAATTCCCCAACTAATGCAGGCGGGTATTGAGGGTTTTTTATTGGAACTGAATCCCCAGTTGGCATTAGGCGATTGGACTGGTTTTTTGGCCGATGCCGAAGTTCTGGTTGTAGCAATACCGCCACAATTGCGCGGAGCCAATCCTGAAAATTTTGTCGCAAAAATGCAATTGCTGTTAGAAAATGTGAAACTTTCAGGCTGTAAAAAGGTCTTGTTTATTAGCTCTACATCGGTTTATCCCGACCAAAACCAATTGGCTATAGAATCTGATACAACAGAATTTGATTCACAATTGGTGCTTGCTGAAAACCTTTTTTTATCGGCTGATTTTTGCCAAGCAACTGTAATTCGTTTTGGAGGTTTGATTGGTCCGGAAAGGCATCCTGTACGGTTTTTGTCCGGACGAAAGCAGCTCGAAAATCCGGAAGCTCCTGTAAACTTAATTCACCAAGACGATTGTTTGGCTATTCTCTACAATTGTATCCATCTTCCTTTTGAAAACGAAGTGTACAATGCCGTGGCGCCGTATCATCCTTCACGAGTAAATTATTATCAGGAAAAAGCCCGTGCACTTCAATTGCCTCTTCCTGAATTTGATTACAGCAAACCTTCGGTTGGTAAAACGGTGTCGAGCGAAAAGCTACAAACCGCGCTGGGCTATAATTTTCTTAAACCGAGTTTATAAAAAAAATCCCAGGCAATTTGCTTGGGATTTTTATGAGTCGAATAGGGTTTAATTACCAGATTTTCACGCGTTTCTCAGGTGAAACATACATGCCGTCTCCTTCTTTGATGTTGAACGCGTTTTGGAAACTATCCAAGTTCAACAACGGTACATAAGCGCGGTACATACCTGGCGAGTGCGGATCGGTTTTTACTTGATTTTTTAGAGCCTCATCGCGTATTTTACTTCTCCAAATGGTAGCCCATGAAATAAACAAACGTTGCTCTGGAGTGTAGCCGTCAATTAAGCCAGGGTTGCCGTTTTCTTTCAAGTACAGTTGCAAGCCGTCATAAGCAGCATTGATACCGCCCAAATCTCCGATATTTTCACCCAAGGTAAATTTACCATCTACATGAATTCCGGGCAAAGGTTCTAATGCCGAATATTGATCAGCCAAAGCCGTACCCAAATCGGTAAATTGTTTAAAATCAGCTTCAGTCCACCAATCGATTAGGTTTCCATCGGCATTGTACGTAGCTCCTTGGTCATCAAAACCGTGAGAAATTTCGTGGCCAATTACTGCACCAATTCCGCCATAATTAACGGCCTCATCGGCTTTGTAATCGTAGAAAGGCGGTTGCAAAATGGCCGCTGGAAATACAATTTCGTTGTACGAAGGATTGTAATACGCATTTACGGTTTGTGGTGACATACCCCATTCGGTTTTGTCAACAGGCTTGCCCAATTTGTCTAGGTCTTTTGCCCAGGCCCATTTTGAAACGGCACGCAAGTTTTCAAAATAAGATCCTCCGTTTTTGGCGCTTTTCACATCCAATGTGCTATAGTCTTCCCATTTGTCGGGGTAGCCAATTTTGATGGTCAATTTGTTTAATTTTTCAACCGCTTTGGTTTTGGTCTCGGGCGACATCCACGTGAGGTTGTTGATGCGCATTTCATAGGCACGCATTACATTTTTGATCATTTTGTAGGCCTTGTCTTTGGCTTCGGCCGGAAACATTTTATCTACATATAATTTTCCTAAGGCTTCACCTACGGTTCCATTTACTACTTGTAAGGCTTTTTCGTTACGTGGTCGTTGTTTGATGGCGCCGGTTAAAGCTTTTCCGTAGAATTCCCAGTTGGCGGTTTCAATTTCAGTTGACAATTGACCAGCTGCACCGCGCAACAACATCCAACGCATATAAGCTTTCCAAGCATCTACGTTGTTTTCAGTAAACATTGTTTGCAAGCCTTTCATGTATTTGGGTTGCGTAACAATAATGGTATCTACTTTGGCAAATCCAACTCCTTTTAAATAAGCGTTCCAGTCGATGGCTGGCGTTAACGTGTTCAAATCGGCGATGGCCGTTGGGTTGTATTGTAATTTGCTGTCGCGACGCTCTACACGATCCAAACGCGGCACAGACATTTGAATTTCCAAGGCCAAAATTTTATCGGCATTGGCTTGAGCAGTTGCAGGAGATTCGCCCAAGAATTGCAACATTTTAGCTACGTGCAAGGCATATTTGGCGCGTTTTTCTTTGGAATCGGCATCTTCAGACACGTAGTAATCGCGATCAGGTAAACCTAAAGATCCAGGCCCTAAGCTCACTACATTGCGGTTGCTGTCTTTTTCGTCGGCACCCACACCTACACCAAAAAAGCCTACGCTACCGCCTTCGGCCTCAGTCTGCATCATTAATTTTTGTAAATCGGCTACATTTTTTACGGCATCAATTTGAGCCAAATAAGGCTTCAAAGGCGTAATTCCTTGTTTGTTGCGCGCCACTGTATCCAACGCAGATTGGTACATGATAATCGCTTTTCCTTGATCGGAAGTGGGTTTGTATTTTCCGCTTTTGGTCGCTTCAGCCAAGATGGCCAATACGTCTTTGTCGGTGTTTTGACGCAATTCGTCAAAGCTTCCCCAACGGGTTTTGTCTTTTGGGATTTCGGTTTTATCAAGCCAAGTTCCGTTCACAAAACGAAAGAAGTTGTCGCTTGGTTTAACGGTTAAATCCATATAGGAAAGGTTAATTCCTGGAGCCTTTTTGGCGGCTTTGTCTTGGGCTTGAGCGGCTGTCAATCCGAAAATTGCAGGAAGCACCAATAACCCTAGTGTTTTGATTTGTATTTTCATGTGAGTTGATTTTAGTGTCACAAAAATATCGAATCTAGCCATATAAACTGTTAAAAAACAAAATAATATCGCCCACTTGCAAGGTCATTCCTGAGTTGGATTTTGTAGTTTTGTACAAAAATTTTCATGCTTCGTTATTTTAAACAATTCCGCATTTTTTTCTTGGTTTTAGGTATCATTTCAGTGGTAATTGTTAGTTTATTTTACCGTGCCTTGTCTCCCAAAAAATCGTTGCCCATATACAATCCTGCCGATGTAAACCCCGAATTGGTAGACAGTACGGTGCAATTTATTCGCAAATACCATAAAATTCCCGCCTTTTCGTTTGTAAACCAAAATGGACAAACCATCACCGATAAAACCTATGCGGGTAAAATTTACGTAGCCGATTTCTTTTTTACAACCTGTGGTTCCATTTGCCCCAAAATGACCAATAACATGGCATTAGTTCAACACGCATTCTTAAACGATTCGCGGGTCATGCTCTTATCTCATACGGTTTTCCCTGAGATTGATTCGGTGGCGGTGCTAAAACGCTATGCAATCGAAAAAGGAGTAGACGATCGCAAATGGAATTTGGTTACCGGCGATAAAAAGGAAATTTACAGCTTGGCCAGAAAAGCCTATTTGGCTGTAAAATTGGGCAAGCCCAGCGAATTGTATGACATGGTTCACACCGAAAACTTTGTGTTGGTTGATGCCCAAAAACGGGTGCGCGGTTTTTATGACGGCACTAATAAAGAAGAAATCGAGCGCCTCATTGCCGATATTCAGCTGTTACTTCAGGAAGAAGAATAAATAATCAAAACTGATTTTTATCAGGTGCAGTTTACTATTTATCCCTACTTTTGCAATCTTAATTCAATCTAAATAAGCGTTGCAAACCACCATTGCTCAGTTAAAAAAAGGCGAAAAAGCTACCATCACGCAATTTGAC
>JBJOOG010000130.1:0-3833 GCA_046051465.1 Bacteroidota bacterium
TGCTGCTGGTGTTTACGGTTTATTTTGTAGTGAAATATATTCGTGAGCAAAATTATAAACCGCTTTTTATTTCCTTGGGTGTATTTGTGGTTGCAGCTGTATTTGCCGTAGGTGCCAACGCCACAAATTTAATGGCAACTGCCGAATATGCTCAATTTTCTACTCGTGGGAAAACCGAACTTAAATTGACCCCTGAAGGAAAAAAATTAAACAACGATAATCCCTTAGATTACAACTATATCACCGAATACAGCTATGGATTAGCCGAAAGTTTTAACCTCATTTCCCCTCGATTATTTGGAGGATCGAATGCTGAAAAATTAGGCCGTGACAGTCAAACCTACGAGTATCTTTTGGGACAGGGTGCCGATGATGCACAAGCTGCTGATTTTGCAAATAATTTACCTTTGTATTGGGGTGATCAACCCATTGTGGCAGCTCCAGCATATATTGGTGCAGTGGTATTTTTCCTGGCTTTATTGGCCATGTTCGTGGATAAACGCAAAATAAAATACGCGTTTTTGGCCGGAATTTTATTGTCCTTGTTCTTGTCTTGGGGTAAAAATTTCCCCGTATTGACCAATTTTTGTATCGATAATTTCCCTTTGTACAACAAGTTCCGTGCGGTTTCTTCGATACAAGTCTTGCTCGAATTGGCCTTGCCTGCTTTGGCTATAATGGGCTTGCACGGCTTTTTTAAAGCCGATAAAGACAAACAGCAAAAAGGATTGCTTTATGCAGCGGGTACTGGTTTGGGGTTACTTACGCTTTTGTTTATCAGTAAAAGTTTATTTTCTTATGCCGGTGGTGCCGATGATATCTATCTTAAAAACTATGGCCCGGAGTTCATTAAAGCGTTGAAAGCAGATAGACGTTCGTTGTTTATGTCTGATTTATTGCGATCATTTGTATTTATAGCTCTAGCAGCGGGAGCTTTATGGTTTTATGTAAAAAATAAACTAGCGACCCAAACAGCTGTACTTGCCGTAGGATTTCTGTTGGTTGCCGATTTGTTTTTTATTGATAAAAACTACGTAAACAGTGATGATTTTTTCACTGCGCGCGAAGTAGAAATGCCTTTTCCTGAAACTCAAGTAGATGCCCAAATTTTGCAAGACACTTCGCATTACCGCGTATTTGAATTAGCCGGTAATTTATCAAGTGCTCGCGCTTCTTATTTTCATCATTCCATTGGAGGATACCACGCAGCTAAACCACGAAGAATGCAGCAGTTGTTTGATTACCAAATTGTAAATGACAACTTGGAGATCTTGAACATGCTCAACGTGAAGTACATTATTCAAACGGATGAGAAAGGTAATGAATTCCCCATTCAAAATCCTGAAGTAAATGGAAATGCTTGGTTTGTTTGGTCGGTAAAATGGGTCAATTCTGCCGATGCCGAGCTGAAAGCCCTTACCAATTTTAACTCCAAAGAAGTAGCTGTTGTGAACAAAACAGAATTTGGAAAGGCGTTACAGGCTGTTAAATTTGCTAAAGATAGCACGGCTACTATTCAAGCAGTTGATTACAAGCCAAATGCCATTCGCTATCAATCAACTAATGCACAAAATGGCTTGGCTGTATTTTCTGAGATGTATTACGCCGACGGTTGGAATGCCTACATTGACGGCAAGAAAACACCCCACATTCGAGTAGATTATGTGCTTCGTGCGTTAGAAATTCCAGCAGGAAATCACCGAATTGACTTTAAATTTGAGCCCGAAGTGGTGCAAAAAGGCAGTACCATTGCTTTGTACAGTTCGGCAGGTATGTTGCTGCTAATTGCATTGGGCTTGTACTACGAACGACGAAAAAGTTGGTTTAGCCCGCTTGAACCCAAGGAATAATTGATGAAGAAAGTCCTGATTGTTACGTATTATTTTCCTCCAGCGGGCGGCCCAGGCGTGCAACGTTGGTTGAAATTTGTAAAATACTTACCTGACTTTCAGTTTGAACCTATTGTCTATGTCCCGCAAAATCCAACTTATCCCATTGTTGATAACGGACTCTTGGCCGAAGTTTCCGATCAATTAATCATCTTAAAACAACCCATTTGGGAGCCCTATGGCTTGGCTTCATTGTTTTCGAAAAAGAAAATCAACAACATCAGTGCGGGGATTATTCCTTCAAATAAAAAACAATCGTTACTTGAAAAAATAGCCCTGTTTGTGCGGGGAAATTTATTTATACCCGATGCCCGTGTGTTTTGGGTGAAACCTTCGCTGGCGTATTTACAGGATTATTGTCTATCCAATCAAATTGATACGATAATAACGACTGGACCGCCGCACAGTTTGCACTTGATTGGTTTGGCTTTGCAAAAGCAAATGGGTCTTAAATGGGTGGCCGACTTTCGTGATCCTTGGACCACTATTGGGTACCACAAAGCCTTGAAATTATTGCCCTGGGCTCAACGCAAACACAAACACTTAGAACAACAGGTTTTGCAGGCGGCCGATGCCATTATTGTAACCAGTGCCACAACCAAAACCGAGTTTGAAGCAATCACATCGCGACCCATCGAAGTGATAACCAATGGCTACGACATAGCTACTGAACCCAGTTTGCAGTTGGATGCCAAATTTAGTTTGGCCCACATCGGGTCGCTTTTATCGGCACGTAACCCGATAATTTTGTGGGAAGCCTTGGCCGAATTGCTGCAAGAACTGCCCGATTTGGCACAGCATTTACAACTTAATTTTATAGGAACGACCAGCCAAGAAGTAAAAGATGCGCTTGCTCATTATGGCCTCGCCAAGTATATGCAGGATTTTGGGTATGTGTCCCACCAAGAAGCGGTTCGGTTTCAGAAAGAATCCCAAGTATTGTTGCTCATTGAAATTGACAGCCCCGATACCAAACTCATTTTGCCCGGAAAATTATTTGAATACATGGTTTCGGGCAGACCCATTCTGGCTATGGGACCCGCAGGATCTGATTTTGCTTCGATTATTACCGAAACCCAAACGGGAGCTTTCTTTACCTATAATCAAAAAGCGGCAGTAAAAGCCTTTATTCACAGTTGTTACTCCAATTATTTAGCTGGAAACCTGAAAGTAAGTCCGCAAGGAATAGAAAAATATGCCCGTAAAAACGTAACCAAACAACTGGCTCAATTGTTGTCTAAATTATAAGTAGGCTATGGGAATTGTCATCAATCAATCCATCAAAAACACACTAGTAACCTATTTTGGGTTTGCCATTGGTGCAGTGAATGCCTTGTTTTTGTACACCCATTTTTTGGGTAAAAACCATTACGGGATTGTTGCTTTTTTGCTTTCGGCAGCCAACATCATGATGCCGCTCATGGCGTTTGGTGTGCACAGTACACTCATTCGTTTTTATTCGCGTTGCCAAACCGAAGCCGAACGCGAAAAGTTCATGAACTTCATGCTGGTTTTACCTTTGTTTCTTATTGTGCCCATTACAGCCATTACCTTTTTGGGCTATGACCAAATTGCTTATTTCATTTTAAAAGAAAATCCGCAAGTAAAGCCCTTTTTGTGGCTGATTCCCGTAATTGGAATTTGCATGGGCTATTTTGAGATTTTTTATGCTTGGGTAAAGGTGCACATGCAATCGGTGTTTGGGAATTTCATTAGCGAAGTATTGGTGCGCGTGGTGATTCTGTGTTTGTTATTTGCTGTGCATTGGGATTGGATTTCCAAAGATCAGTTTATCTACGGCTTGTTTTTGGCCTATTTGCTGCAACTCATTGCGATGAAAATATTCGCCATGTATGTGCGCATGCCTAAACTCTCGTTTAAAGTTCCGCATAACATAAAGGAAATCGTGTACTATTCGTCCTTCATTATCTTGTCGGGCAGTGT
>JBJOOG010000131.1:0-25975 GCA_046051465.1 Bacteroidota bacterium
CAAAGCGATTTTAGGAGCTACTGATCCGTTTGGCGTTGCCTTTGATGCTTCGATTGTATATGCGCCAATTTTTGGTAGAATGTATTATGCGGGCTTAAGGTATAAGTTAGATTGAAAGATTTGTTCCAAATGTCGGGTAATAAATCAGTAAAAATTACATTGATTTTTCAAATTTCTTTAATCTGTGTTGCTAATCAATTTCCTATTTTTTTGCTTTGTTTTTTTGAACGCAGATGGATATAATTTTAAAAAATAAAAAAATGAAAAAAGTAATTCTATTCGTAATCCTATTTGGATGTATATTCTTGGCGCAAAGCCAAACAAAAAATAAAAATGCCAAATATACCTTTGAGGTAAATGGCAATTGTGATCAATGCCAAAAGCGGATTCAAAAAGCGGCTTTTTCGGTTTCAGGGGTAAAGATGGCCATGTGGGATATAGAATCACACCAAATGACAGTTTTGATTAATGAAGAAAAATGCGAATTATTGGCTGTTAAACAAGCAATTGCGAAGGTGGGGCATGACTCTGATGAAGTAAAAGCGACCGATGAAGCGTATCAAAATCTGCATGGTTGTTGCTTGTATGAACGAGTAAAATAAGCGTTAAGAAAACGATAAACTACCTCGACAGGTTGTGAGGTTATAGTTTTATACCTATTTTCACGCTCTTAAAAATTTACTATGACAAATTTCGATTGGACGCAATTACTCAATCCTGAATTTTACATTACCATGAAAATTGCAGGGCACCAATTGGGATTGTTTATTGTTTTGTTTATTGTCTTCGCCGAAACAGGATTGTTTGCCGGATTCTTTTTACCAGGCGATAGCTTGTTGTTTTTGTCGGGCATTTATTGTGCCAGTTTAGTACAAAACGTAGTAACTATTGATAATGATGCCATTAATGTAATTCTATTGGCCTCGTCGGTTGCGGTAGCTGGAATTTTGGGAAATATGGTCGGGTATTGGTTTGGGGCCAAAAGCGGATATTACCTTTTTAAGAAAGAAGATTCCTTTTGGTTCAAGAAAAAATACTTAATTCAATCCAAAGATTTTTTTGAAAAATACGGCGGAAAAGCCATCATATTTGCTCGTTTTTTACCCATATTCAGAACTTTTGCGCCCATTGTAGCCGGTATCGTTACTATGGATAAAAAGAAATTCATGTTTTTTAATGTCGTGAGTTCGTTTTTGTGGTCGTTTGTGTTGATTTTTTCCGGGCACTATTTGTATGGTTTGTTCTTGGAAAAAGGAATCGATTTAAAAAAGCACATCGAACTGATTGTGATTGTTATTATTCTTATTTCGACCTTGCCAGTAGTAATGAAACTCCTCAAAAAAAAGGTTAAGTTATAAAACAAAAAAAAATCCGTCAATTGACGGATTTTTTTATTCTTGTTAATCAAGTATTACATCATTCCGGGCATTCCGCCTCCCATTGGCATTCCGCCTGCTGGGCTATCTTCTTTGATGTCAACTAAAGCACACTCGGTAGTTAAGATCATTCCAGCTACTGAAGCGGCATTCTCTAGAGCTACACGGGTTACTTTTTTAGGATCAATGATTCCGGCTTTTAGCATGTCTACGTATTCATCTGTTTTGGCGTTGTATCCAAAATCGCCTTTTCCTTCGGCTACTTTGGCAACCACAACTGATCCTTCAAGACCTGCATTTTCAACGATGGTGCGCAACGGAGCTTCTACCGCTCTGGAAATAATTTGAATCCCGGTTGCTTCATCTGCATTGGTCGATTTTAATGAAGTCAAACTTGCTTTTGCGCGCAATAAAGCTACACCACCACCGGCTACAATGCCTTCTTCAACAGCCGCACGAGTAGCGTGTAGGGCATCGTCCACGCGGTCTTTTTTCTCTTTCATTTCCACTTCAGAAGCAGCACCAACATACAAAACCGCTACGCCGCCAGCCAATTTAGCCAAACGTTCTTGCAATTTTTCTTTGTCGTATTCAGAAGTAGTAGCTTCCATTTGACCTTTAATTTGGTTCACTCTGTTTTTAATCATATCGGCATCGCCCGATCCACTCACAATAGTGGTGTTGTCTTTGTCAATGCTTACGCGCTTGGCTGAACCCAACATATCAATAGTTGTGTTCTCTAAGGTGTATCCGCGCTCTTCAGATATTACGGTTCCGCCAGTTAAAATGGCAATGTCTTCCAACATGGCTTTTCTGCGGTCGCCAAATCCAGGTGCTTTTACTGCTGCGATTTTCAAGGCGCCACGTAATTTGTTTACTACCAAAGTAGAAAGCGCTTCGCCGTCAACATCTTCAGCAATAATTAATAGTGGTTTGCCTGATTGTGCTACGGGCTCCAATACAGGTAGTAATTCTTTTAAAGAAGATACTTTTTTGTCATACAACAAGATGTATGGGTTTTCTAATTCGGCTTCCATTTTTTCTGGATTGGTCACGAAATAGGGTGATAAATAGCCACGATCAAATTGCATACCTTCTACCACATCTACATAGGTGTCGGTTCCTTTGGCTTCTTCAACCGTAATTACCCCTTCTTTGCCCACTTTAGCAAAGGCAGTTGCAATTAATTCGCCAATTACGTCGTCATTATTGGCCGAAATCGAAGCAATTTGCTTGATTTTTTCTGAATCACTGCCCACCACTTTGGCTTGTTTCGTCAAGTCGCCTACGATACATTCTACAGCTTTGTCTATTCCACGCTTCAAATCCATTGGGTTGGCGCCAGCGGCTACATTTTTAAGGCCTTCTTTTACGATGGCTTGAGCCAATACAGTTGCTGTAGTAGTTCCGTCACCGGCCAAGTCGTTGGTTTTTGATGCTACTTCTTTTACCATTTGCGCGCCCATGTTTTCTAGGGCATCGGTCAATTCTATTTCTTTGGCTACCGTAACACCATCTTTGGTCACTGTAGGTCCGCCAAATGATTTACCAATAATTACGTTACGACCTTTAGGTCCTAAGGTTACTTTTACGGCATTGGCCAATGCGTCAACACCGCGTTTTAAACCGTCGCGTGCTTCAATGTCAAATTTTATGTCTTTTGCCATGGTCTTTGTTTTTAACTAAAATTAAAATTAGATGATTGCTAAAATGTCGTCTTCGCGCATGATTAAATAATCAGTGCCTTCGAGTTTTAACTCGGTTCCAGCATATTTTCCATATAAAACGGTATCGCCCACTTTTACGGTCATGCTGTGGTCTTTTTTGCCATTGCCAACGGCAACAACCGTTCCTTTTTGTGGTTTTTCTTTTGCAGTATCTGGTATAAAAATTCCAGATGCTGTTTGGGTTTCTGCAGCGACAGGTTCGATGAGAACACGATCTGAAAGGGGTTTAATTTGTAAAGCCATAATTAAATAATTTAAGTTACTCATTTAGATATACCAACAACTTGTCACAAATTGTGCCAAGCCAAATAAACTGACAATTTTGCTTAAAAAAAATGCCAGCATTGTCAGGCTGGCATTTGTAAGAGGAATGTATTATTAGTTCTGTGCTGGAGCTGCAGGTGTTGCAGGAGCAGGTGTTGCAGGCGCAGCAGGAGTTGCTGTTTTAGGCGCAATTGGCTTGGGCGCGTCCGCATCAATTTTTTCAATTATTTTAGAATCATTGTCACTTAAAACTCCCGTAAAGCTCATGCCTGATAATAGGATTAATAAAATTAAGATGGTGGCCAATGTCCACGTACTTTTATCTAAAAAATCGGTAGTTTTTTGAACACCACCCATCATTTGAGATCCACCTAATGAAGAAGATAAACCGCCTCCTTTAGGGTTTTGTACCATAATTACGATAATTAATAGGAAGCAAACAATGGTTATAAGTACTAAAAAAATTGAAAATGTATTCATGATTAACGCGTGTTTTATTGTAATTCTTTTATTTGTAAAATTCGGTCTGCAAAGAAACTACTTTTTTCTGGATATTTCAAAATTAATATTTCATAGGCCTGAATCGCTTTTTGATACTTTTTTTGTTCCAAATAGACCTTGGCTAAGGTTTCGGTCATTAAAAAAGAGGGGTCTTCCGGTTTTTCAGGCAAGGGTTTTGGTTCACTCTGCGCGTTTACCGGAGGAATTTTGGGATTTAACTCAATAAATTTGTCAATGAGTTCCAATTTATCGTTCAGTGCAGATACTTTATTTGGCTTTTGTTCTCGCGCGATGGGTTGAATTTTGGCAAGCTGTAACCATTCTTGAAACGAATATTTTTCACTTGATGAAAAGACCAATGGAGCTCCAATTGGTTCCAATTTTTCTTGGTTTTCTGAAGGAATTGCCTTTGAAATAGAACTGAGTATGGAACTTTCGAGTGTGTTTTCTCGGATTTCCAAAGTAGGTATTATCTCCTCGCTGTCTGTAACTTCTATGGCCAACAATTCTTTGGTCTTTTGGTCGTGCAGTTCCCGCTGTAAACCGGTAAATGTATTTGATGTAATAAAGTCAAATAACACAGCACGGTCTGTAGTACAGGCGGCCGTATTTTTGAGTTGTTGATTGTATTTAAAACTACTTTGGTTATAAAGACCTTTTAAATAAAGGGCTCTTGCAGATTGAAAATAGGGAAACTCCTGAACAATTTGCTCCAATGCATCCGTATGCTTATCTTGAATAGCATGTGGCTTATGGAGTAAATATGTAAATTCAGTTGCGTTCAAAATGCAAATATTAGGTTACCACTTGGCCAACGACTCGTTGAAAATATCTTGTGTAATTCGTTCAAAAATTTCATCTAGACCGGCGCTCAATTGAGCTCCAACCAACTGATCGGATCCAGCATAATCGTAAAAAAACGAGAACCGTTTTTCAAAATTGTCGCTTTCTTTGTTTTTGTTGGTAAAGCGCACATTAACTGCAATTGTAAGGCGGTTTTGCGCGGCCCGTTGGTCGGCGGTAGCAGTAGTGGGACTTATGCGGTAATCAACGATTTCCCCTTCATAAACCAAATCCCCATTTGAGCCGGTGAGGTTTAAGCTGGTTTGATTTTGAATCAGGTTTTGCAAGCGCTGGGTAAAGGTGCGTTCGATGCCGGGCTCAATCAAGGCGGCGTTATTTTGAAAATAGTTTACCTGGAAACTACTGGCGTCAATTTTTCCTGTGCCTGTAAAATTGTATACCGAACAGCCGTTGCTAATCAATAAAAGGGCTAACAAACCAATATAGGTGAAGGTAAATTTCATTTTGGTGAATAAAAATCCAAAGATATTCTTTTTCTTCTTAGTTGTTTTCATAAAATCAATTCGGCATTTACAAATCAAATTGCTTGATTTTTCGGTACAACGTGCGTTCAGAAATGCCCAATTCATCGGCGGCAGCTTTGCGTTTGCCCTTGTTTTTTTCTAATGACTTTTTGATCAGTTCAATTTCTTTTTGTTCCAATTTTAATACTTCTACCTCTTCTATGGTTTCGGCAAGCAAATAATTGTCTTCAACTTCGTCAAAGTGAGTTGGCGGCGATGGCTTAGCAATTACCTCCGTTCTGGGTGATTCCTCAAAACTAATCTCGCTCTCTAATGATTGATTGCCGTATATTTTTTGAATTAAATTGGGGTTGATGTCTTGGGTTTTTGACGCCCCATTTTTCATCAATTCCAAGGTGAGTTTTTTCAAATCATTCAAATCACTTTTCATATCAAACAATACCTTATATAAGATATCGCGTTCGGTACTGAAATCACTGTCTGATTTTTTTCCACTAATCACCGAAGGCAAATTTGATCCCTCATACGGCAAATAGGAAAGCAACGTTGCTCCGCTGATGTCACGTTGGGTTTCCAATACGGATAATTGTTCGGCCACGTTGCGCAGCTGACGAATGTTTCCCGCCCAACGAAATTTTTGCAATACAGCTACTGCTTGCTCGTCAAGTTTCAAGGGTGGCATTTTGTATTTGTGCGCAAAATCGGCAGCAAATTTTCGGAACAACAAATGAATGTCGTCTTTGCGTTCGCGCAAGGGGGGCAATAAAATCTCAACGGTGCTCAATCGGTAGTACAAATCTTCTCTAAATTTTCCTTTGGCTATGGCGTCGAGCAAATTCACATTGGTAGCTGCTACAATGCGTACATTGGTTTTTTGCACCTGTGACGATCCTACTTTTATAAATTCTCCATTTTCCAATACACGCAGCAAACGCACTTGGGTAGTAAGCGGCAATTCACCTACTTCATCCAAAAAAATGGTTCCGCCGCTGGCTACTTCAAAATAGCCTTCACGGGTATTGGTGGCACCTGTAAACGATCCTTTTTCGTGACCAAATAATTCGCTGTCAATCGTGCCTTCGGGAATGGCTCCGCAGTTTACCGCAATGTATTTGCCGTGCTTGCGGTGCGAGAGCGAATGGATGATTTTTGGAATATTTTCTTTTCCCACGCCACTTTCACCGGCTACTAATACGCTGATGTCGGTAGGTGCAACTTGAATCGCTTTTTCTATGGCACGATTGAGTTTGGGATCGTTTCCGATAATTTCAAATCGTTGCTTGATGGCTTGAACACTTTCCATAATCGGTATGTTTAATTCATTGAGGAATAATCAACCGCTTTCCCTATAAGGGTTCCGCTGGTGCAGTGGGTAATTTGCACGTTTACAAACTCACCTACTCGGTAGGATTCTTTTGGGAAAACAACTACCAAATTTTGTGAGTTGCGTCCGGCCCAATCGGCAGTTGATTTTTTGGATTCTTTTTCGATCAATACTTCTACAGTTTTGCCTACAAACTCTTGGGTTCTAAAGGCGCTGTGTGTGCGTTGCAAATCGACAATTTCTTGCAAGCGTCGCAATTTGGTTTCTTCGGGTACGTCGTCTTTCATTTTTCGTCCAGCCAAGGTGCCAGGTCGTTCCGAATAGGCGTACATGTAGCCAAAACTGTATTTCACTTCTTCCATAAGAGCCAAGGTATCTTGGTGATCGGTTTCGGTTTCAGTCGGGAAACCGGCTATTAAGTCTTGGGTGATGCTGCACTCGGGAATAATTTGGTAAATTTTGGCAATCAAGGCCAAGTATTCCTCACGCGTGTGTAACCGATTCATCTCTTTCAAGATGCGGTCGCTCCCCGATTGAACAGGCAGGTGAATGTGTTTGCATACATTCGCATATTTTGCAATAACGTGCAAAACCGGTTCGTGCATGTCTTGCGGATTGGAGGTCGAGAATCGAATGCGCATCTTGGGAAAAGTAGTCGCTACCAATTCGAGCAATTGATCAAACGTAACTGCCGTTGCTTTTTGCATGTCGCTGGCTTTGTCAAAATCTTTTTTTAATCCGCCGCCGTACCACAAATAACTGTCTACGTTTTGTCCCAAAAGGGTGATTTCTTTGTAACCTGTTTCCCAAAGTTGCTTGATTTCGGCCAAGATACTTTGTGGCTCTCGGCTGCGTTCGCGTCCACGGGTAAAAGGTACCACGCAAAAGGTGCACATGTTATCGCAGCCACGGGTAATCGACACAAAAGCCGAAACGCCATTGGTATGTAACCGCACCGGGGAAATGTCGCCGTAGGTTTCTTCTTTAGAAAGCACCACGTTGATGGCATCTCTGCCGTCTTCAACTTCTTGCAACAAATTGGGTAAATCTTTGTAGGCATCTGGACCTACTACTAGATCTACTATTTTTTCTTCTTCTAAAAATTGGCTTTTCAGACGCTCGGCCATACAGCCCAATACGCCCACTTTCATGCCTGGGTTTACGGTGCGTTTTACCGCATTGTATTTTTCCAAGCGCTTGCGAACGGTTTGTTCGGCTTTGTCGCGAATGGAACAAGTGTTCACCAAAACCAAATCGGCTTCATCCATGCTTTCGGTGGTGTTGTAGCCGTTGTTGGATAATATCGAAGCCACAATTTCACTGTCGGAGAAGTTCATGGCGCAGCCGTAACTTTCGATGTATACTTTTTTTGTATTTGATTCTTTGGCCGGAAACTGAAATTTAGTTCCTTGTATTTGTTCGTCTATTGTCTTTTCCATATGCTAGTGTGCGTGCGTCAAACCAAAGGCAAATATAATGCAATTCGTGTAATTCTGACAAGTTGTCAGTTTTTCAATTTTTAATCAAGTCTGAAAAATGCAATTCCAATTGCACAATATATATAGGTATCGTTGGGTCAATTTTTAGAGCTTGGAATTGCTGTTTCAAAAAAACTACTACTTTTGCGGCTCAAACAAATCCAAAGATGGCAAAGAATTTAGTGATAGTGGAGTCGCCTGCTAAGGCAAAAACAATCGAGAAATTTCTGGGTAGTGACTTCCAAGTGGAGTCGAGCTACGGCCACATAGCTGATTTGCCATCCAAAGAAATTGGGGTAGATGTGCTCAATGGATTTAAACCCAAATATGAAGTTTCGGCAGACAAAAAAGCCTTGGTGAGCAAACTCAAAACCTTGGCAAAAAAAGCCGAAATGGTTTGGTTGGCTTCGGATGAGGACCGAGAGGGAGAAGCAATATCATGGCATTTGGCCGAAGAATTAAAATTAGACAAAGCCAAAACCAAACGCATTGTTTTTCATGAGATTACCAAAACAGCCATTTTAAAAGCCATTGACAATCCACGTGAAATTGATTACAATTTGGTCAATGCCCAACAAGCTCGACGCGTATTGGATCGGTTAGTGGGTTATGAACTGTCACCGGTTTTGTGGCGTAAAGTTAAGGGCGGTTTGTCAGCAGGACGTGTGCAATCGGTTTCGGTGCGTCTGATTGTAGAACGCGAACGCGAAATCCAAGAATTCAATCCAGTTGCTTCTTACAGTATTGTGGCTGAATTCAGTACCGCAAATGGGAAAACAGTAAAAGCCAAATTGGCCAAAAATTTTAATACAAAAGCAGAAGCCACCGACTTTTTGCAAAAAAATATCAATGCAAGCTACAAAGTAAGTGATTTAGAAACCAAACCGGCAAAAAAATCACCTGCCGCTCCGTTTACTACTTCTACTTTGCAACAAGAAGCGGCGCGTAAATTGTATTTGCCTGTGGGTATCACCATGCAATTGGCCCAGCGCCTATATGAGGCAGGATTAATTACGTATATGAGAACCGACAGCGTGAATCTTTCGAAAGAAGCATCTGCCGCAGCACAAGCTGAAATTATAAAATCATATGGCGAGCAGTATAGCAAGCCTAGAAGTTTTGCCAATAAAAGTAAAGGAGCACAAGAGGCCCACGAAGCGATTCGTCCCACTGATATGTCGCGCCACTCGGTAAATGTTGATCGCGATCAGGCTCGTTTATACGATTTGATTTGGAAACGCACCTTGGCCTCACAAATGAGTGAAGCTGAATTGGAGCGCACCCAAGTTAAAATATCAGCATCAACGCACAACGAATTGTTTAGCGCATCGGGAGAAGTTTTATTGTTTGATGGATTCCTTAAGGTTTACCTCGAAGGGACAGACGACGATGACGAAGAACAAGAAGGCATGCTGCCTGCGCTCAAGGTAAATGAATCCCTTCAGCAAGATTACATTACTGCAACCGAGCGTTATTCTCGACCAGCAGCCCGTTATACAGAAGCTTCTTTGGTGAAAAAATTAGAGGAATTGGGAATTGGACGTCCCTCTACATATGCGCCAACTATATCTACTATTATAGCTAGAAATTACGTAGAAAAAGGCAATTTAGAAGGGCAAGAGCGCAAGTATACCCAATTGACTTTGCAAGCCAATGCTATTCAAGAGCAATTGCTCAAAGAAAATACAGGATCAGATAAAGGCAAATTAGTGCCTACCGATATAGGAACAATAGTTACAGATTTCTTGGTGAAGAATTTCGGTAGCATTTTAGATTATCATTTTACGGCCAAAGTAGAACAGGATTTTGACGAAATCGCTGAGGGTAATGTCAACTGGTCTAAAATGATGCAGGAGTTTTATGATCAATTTCATCCCAACGTGAAAGATGTTGAAGCCAATGCCGAACGCGAAAGCGGGGAACGTATATTGGGTGTGGATCCAGTCTCTGGGAAGCCAGTGAGTGTGCGTTTGGGTAAATTTGGTCCGATGGCTCAAATTGGCGATGCCGAAGACGAGGACAAGAAATTTGCCAGTTTGATGAATGAGCAGAATATAGGAACCATTACTTTGGATGAAGCGTTGCAGTTGTTTTTATTGCCCAAAAGTTTAGGTGAATACAAAGGGGAATTGATCGAAGTAAATAATGGACGTTTTGGTCCCTACGTAAAATTTGGTTCTCAATTTATTTCTTTGCCACGTGGAGAAGATCCAATGAATGTTAGCTTGGCCAGAGCGCAAGAACTTATTGACGAAAAAGCCAAAGCGGATGCGCCAATTGGCATGTACCAAAATGAACCCGTTCAAAAAGGGGTGGGCCGATTTGGTCCGTTTATCAAATGGAACGGCATGTTTATCAATGTAAATAAAAAGTACAATTTTGATCAGTTGTCACAAGCAGATATTACCCAGCTCATCGAAGAGAAATTACAGAAAGAGGTGGATAAAGTAATTCACAACTGGAAAGAACAAGGAATTGTGGTTGAAAAAGCCCGTTGGGGTAGATCTATTATTACGAAGGGTAAAATTAAAATTGAACTCAGTAAAGACATCGATGCGGCCGCATTAACCTTGGCACAAGTTGAAGAAATGATTTCGAAAAAACTTCCTGCTAAGAAAACGGCAGTTAAAAAAACGTCTGCTAAAAAAACCGCAACAAAAAAGAAATAAAGTGGATTATACTTTTTTAACTCCAGTTTCAAATGAGGTGCTTGCTTTTGCAGAATCCCTCAGTTCTCAACATTTCGGATCCAAAATTAGTTTACACACAGCCTACGATTTTCCGGTATTGGACAACGTAAAAATTACCCTAATTGGTGTAATTGAATCGCGTGGTGGCTCTCAGGAAACAGAAGGAAACTTAGATGCCGTTCGAAAAGAAATTTATAGTCTATTTCCGGGTAATTGGAATTTGGGCATAGCTGATCTTGGCGATTTGGATGCGGGTGAAACGATTGAAGATACGTACTTTGCATTACAGCAATTGGTGAAATCATTGCTCAAAAACAATTGTATTCCATTAATTATTGGTGGGACACAGGATTTAACTTATCCTATGTATAGAGCCTATGATGGCTTGGAACAAATGGTCAATTTGGTATCAATTGATAGTAAATTTGATTTCGGAAAAGAGAAAGATTCACTCTCAGCCACATCCTATTTAACGAAGATCATTATTGATGAGCCAAACAATCTTTTTAATTATAGCAATATAGGGTATCAAACCTATGCAAATTCACAGGAAGAAATTGATTTGGTAGAAAAGCTATTTTTTGACGCATATAGATTAGGTGATATATCAAATAGTATCGCTTTGGCTGAGCCTGTTTTAAGGGATGCAGATTGCGTGAGTATAGATATGCATGCTGTGAAATCATCCGATTCGGGTAATTTTTCTGTGTTTTCACCCAATGGATTTACTGGGAAAGAGATATGTGCTTTGGCACGTTATGCAGGAATAAGCGATAAGGTAAGTGCGTTTGGAGTTTTTAATTCTTCTGCTTCACAGCAAGAGGCTGTCTTGATTGCACAATTGTTGTGGTATTTTATTGAAGGTGTTGAACACCGTTCACATGAATATCCATTTGGCAGTAAAGAGCAGTACATTAAGTATACTGTACCTTTGGATGGAGAAGAATTGGTTTTTTACAAAAGCAACAAAACGGATCGTTGGTGGATTGAAATACCATACATCAATACTTCGCACACTAAACTCCAAAAAAGCACGTTATTACCATGTTCATATGAAGAGTATTTGGCAGCGTGTGCCAATGAAATTCCTGAACGGTGGTGGAAAGCACAACGCAAGAATTTGGTCTAACACAGCACAAGTAGATCAGGTTGTAATGCACTATTCTTGCAAAAAAATACTTACAAATTGTAGTGCAATATGTTTTTCATCGATTAATTAGGTGTTTTAGCGATGAATTTTTTAGTACTATTAAACCTAAGTTTCTATTTTTGTTTTCGATTGTGATTTTTAATACAATTAAATTGTTTTTTTAAAAAATAATAAATAGGTTTACGGCCTCAAAAAATTGAATACACACATAACCCAAATTTATATGAAGAAATTCATTGCATTTACAGTATTATCGGCACTTTTAGTAAGCTGCGGAGGATCGAGTGATAAAGGAGAATTAGTAGGAGTTAAAGGAAAAAAATGGTTTCCAGAGAAGCCTCTTGGTATGTCTTTGATTCCCGGTGGCGCCTTCATTATGGGTAAATCTGATGACGATTTAGCCAACATACAAGATGCTCCAACCAAAACAGTAACTGTTCGTTCATTTTATATGGATGAAACAGAAATTACAAATAGTGAATATCGTGAGTTTGTAGAATGGGTGAAAGATTCCACAATTCGTGTTCGCTTAGCTATTCTTGCTGACGAATTGGGTGGTGGAGCACCTGCAGCCGGTGGAGCAGCTGGTGGTGGAGCTAAGCCTGCTAAGGGGTCAAAAGGAGGAAGTATTAATGATTTTAAATTCAACGATACTGATCCTGCGAAAATGACGGCTTATGACAAGTACATGAATGAAAATTATTACAGTGTAGGTACTGAAGAAGATCCGTATGCTGGAAGAAAATTAAACCGAAAAGTAAAATTAATTAAAGATACATCTAAGTACCCAGATGAGTACTACACTGAAGTTATGGATTCTATGTATATTCCAATGGCTGAGGCATTCAACGGGTTGAGAACAATAGATGCAAGTAAATTAAAATTTAGATATTCTTGGTTGGACATTCAAGCGGCAGCCAAAGCAAAAGCAGGTAAACGCAAGGATTTTATTCGTACTGAAACCCGACCAATTTACCCAGACACCACAGTTTGGATTAAAGATTTTGCTTATTCTTATAATGATCCAATGCACAATGATTATTTGTGGCATCAAGCGTATTCAGAGTATCCAGTAGTAGGAGTGAACTGGCACCAAGCCAAAGCATTTTGCGCATGGAGAACATTAAAGAAAAATACCTACATTAAATCTAAGAAAACTGGAAGAGATTTAATTAATTCATTCCGTTTGCCTACTGAAGCAGAGTGGGAATATTCTGCTAGAGGAGGTCTTCAATCTGGAACTTATCCGTGGGGTGGTCCATATACTAAAAACGACAGAGGATGTTTCTTAGCCAATTTCAAACCAAACAGAGGTGATTATGCTGCCGATCAATCTTTATATACTGTAGAGGCAAAATCGTATGAGCCAAATGGATACAACTTATATAATATGGCTGGAAACGTTTCTGAATGGACTGCTTCTTCCTATGATGCAGGTGCATACGAATACGTATCAACTATGAATCCAAACGTTCCAGATTTAAAAAACATGCGCAAGGTTGTGCGTGGAGGTTCTTGGAAAGATGTTGCGTATTTCTTACAAGTAAGCACCCGTGACTTTGAATATGCAGATACTTCAAGAAGTTATATAGGTTTCAGAACTGTTCAAGATTACATGGGAACATCTGTTACAGGTAACGCAAAAAAATAAACAATAAACCACTTATTTACATTAACTTAACTAACTAAATTTTTTTATTATGGCATTTTTAAGCAAAAAAGTAATGAATTTCGCTTACGGTATGGGAGCGGCAGTAGTAATCATTGGAGCACTATTTAAATTGATGCACTGGCCTGGAGCAAGCGCGATGTTGATTATTGGTCTTGGAACTGAAGCTTTGATTTTTGGACTTTCTGCTTTTGATCCAGTTGATACAGAATTGGACTGGACATTAGTATATCCTGAACTTGCAGGAGGAGAAGCGCAAAAGAAATCAGCTAAGTCACAAGACGCTCAAGATCCTCAAGGATTATTATCACAAAAACTTGATGCGATGCTTAAAGAAGCCAAAATTGATGGTGAATTAATGGCCAGCTTAGGAAATAGCATCAAAAATTTCGAATCTGCTGCCAAAGGTATAGCGCCTACAGTTGATTCAATTGCTTCTACTAAAAAATACAGTGAAGAATTGACATTGGCTGCTGCACAAATGGAATCATTAAATGGTTTATACAAAATTCAATTGGATAGCGCGTCAAGAAACGCACAAATTAATGATGAAGTTGCTGAAAACAATTTGAAACTGAAAGATCAAATGCAGTCATTGACATCTAACTTGTCTTCATTGAATAATGTTTACGGCGGAATGTTATCTGCTATGGGCAACAAAGGGAACTAATATCTTCCTACTTTTTTAATATATAAACCAAACTAATTAATTAGAAAAAATGGCAGGAGGAAAATTAACCCCTAGACAGAAGATGATTAACCTGATGTATCTGGTTTTCATCGCGATGTTAGCGTTAAATATGTCAAAAGAAGTATTATCTGCTTTTGGTATCTTAAATAATAAAATTGTTGAATCAAATGTAATTACGGATGCTAGAAATGAATCTTCATTTCAACAATTAGCCCAGAAAGCAGCTGATCAACCCAAACAATATGGTGACAAAAAGGAGAAAGTAGAGAAGATCAGAGCAATTTCGAAAGAATTTAATGATTATATCGAAGCTATCAAGGCTGATTTCACCAAAGAGTTTAAAAAGGATGAAAACGGAAATCTTCCTTTTGAAGCCATGGACAAAGGTGATATGGTGGATGAAAAATGGTTTGAAGGAGATAAACCCTCTAAAAAAGGAAAAGAATTTCTTGAAAAAATTGCTGGTTTTGTAACAAAAATCAAAGAAGTGGGCGGAAGTTCTATTGCTGAAGTAGAATTGAAAAAAATTCAAAATCGTTTTTCTACAGCCCCTGTTTTTTCTAAAACTGAAAATAAGAAAATTGAGTGGATGGAGTACAATTATAAAGGATTCCCTTTGATTGCAACCATTACTAAATTATCTCAATTGCAAGCCGATATCAAAACGACTGAAAGTGACATCATCAACGGAATGTTCCAGTCTGACTTGGTTGCCGCTGCATCTTTGACAGCTTACCAACCAATTGTAGTTCCTGAGAAAACGGCTTTCTTCCAAGGTGAAGCTGTAAAAGGTAAAATTATCTTAGGAAAATTTGATCCTAACTTAGTTGCCAAATCAGTAATTGTTAATGGACAGTCTGTAAAAGCTACTGCTGGTCAAGCTGAGTTTTCTTTTGGTGCTGGAAATGTTGGAGAGCACGAAATTACGGGTTCATTTAACTTTGATGAAAATGGTAAAGTAGTTAGCTTACCAATTAAAGGAAATTATGTAGTAGTTCCAAAACCAAATTCTGCCACAATTTCAGCAGACAAAATGAACGTAGTGTATCGTGGTGTTACCAACCCAATGACTATCTCATTTGCTGGTATTTCTGCTGATAAAGTTTCTGCCTCTGCACCAGGTTTAAGTTCAGCCGGAAAACCAGGTTCTTACAAAATGAATCCCGGATCTGGAACTGAAGTTGCCATCAATGTAACGGGTACATTGCCTGATAATTCAAAAGTATCTGACAAAAAAATATTCCGTATCAAAAGTATTCCTGCTCCAACTGGATGTATTGGTGGAGAGTATGGTGTAGTTAAAGGTGCTAAATCTAGACTTGAAGTTTCTCAAATTTCAGCTAAAATGCTTGATTTTGATTTTGAAGTTAAATTGAAAGTTACAGGTTTTAGTTTAAAAGTTGCAGGACAAGCTACAGTTGTAGTTTCTGGTGATCGTGTAAATGCACAATGTAAAGCTGCTTTAGCTAAAGCGGGTAGAGGTGATCAAGTTACCATTTCTGATATTAAAACCAAGTTAGAAGGATCAGATATATTATTGTCTCGAACTGCACCAGTTATATACGAAATACAATAATCCCATTTCAAGATTACCTACTAATACTTTAAAAGTATACACAATGAAAAAAAATCTAATTATTGCAGCCTTGTTTGTAAGTGTAAGTTTTTCAACTTTCGCTCAATCTAATTTATTGAATGCCAAAGTGCCTTCTGAAATTGGTAAAAAAACACCTGCTCAGCTCAATTCAGATAACGACAAGCCACTTCCATATGGATATGTGCATGATCGCGATGTGTTGATGGGAAAAACAACTTGGGAAATTATAGATCTTGATGAACGTATTAATTTTCCTTTATATTATCCAATTGACACGTCTAACATTGGAAAAGATAGACGTTCATTGTTTGATGTTTTGTTGAAAGGTATCAAGTCAGGTAAAATAACTGAAGTATATACGGATAGTTACTTTAATACCAAAAAAACATTTAAGGACATGAGTTCTTCATTTACTTACATTGACACTACCAATGCTGGTAAAGAGGAAATCAACAATTACCCTGAAGATTATAAATCAGGAAAAAAAGTTTTAGATCCTCAGTACATCAACAAAAAAGAGCTTGGTGCTATTGATGTAGCCGATTATAAAATTAAAGGCTTTTGGTATTTTGATAAACGCCAGAGTGAATTAAAGTATCGTTTACTTGGAATTTGCCCTGTATCTCCTGAAGCCAAAGAAATCGGTGCTGAAAACCAAGATTTCATTGAATTATTTTGGGTTTATTTCCCTGCTGTTCGTGAAATTTTACATGATGCCAAAGCATTCAACAATCGTAATTCTGCCATGCCAATTAGTTTTGATGACATGTTAAATTCAAGACGATTTAATGGTGAATTGTACAAAGAAGAGAATGTGTATGGCGACCGTGAGATTTCGGAATACATGCGCGAAAATTCACAAATGCAATTGTTAGAATCAGAACGCGTTAAAGATAAAATTCGCGATTTTGAACAAGATATGTGGAATTACTAGTTTATCCACTTTACTTTTTAACCAACTCCTACTTTCACCGGTAGGAGTTTTTTATTTCATATGTTAGATTATATACTTGTCGGTTCGGGTTTAGCGGGAATTTCATTTGCCGAAACATTGATTCAGCATAATAAAAATTTTGTTGTTTACGATACGCCTACTTCTTGTTCCTCTCGTATAGCCGGTGGAATATATAATCCGGTAGTATTAAAGCGATTTACATTAGTTTGGGATGCCGAAAAACAGTTGCAATTGCTTACTCCCTTTTATGCTTCTATCGCTCAGCGTATAGGTGTTCAAGTTGATTTTAAATTGCCGATGCTCCGCAAGTTAAGTTCTACTGAAGAACAAAACAATTGGTTTGTGGCTGCTGACAAACCTGGTTTAACCCCTTTTTTGTCTACTTCGCTTCGTACTTCGCAGTTTAACGGTATCCATTCTCCTTTTCATTTCGGAGAGGTTTTACATACTGGCTATGTTGATGTGCCTCTTTTATTGGATCAGTATCAATCTTATTTGCAATCCAAAAGTTTGTTCATTCACGAACCCTTTGTTCATGCTGATGTTCAATTTTTTGAGGATCATGTATTGTATCATGGAGTTCAGTCCAAAAATATTGTCTTTGCCGAAGGTTTTGCTATGCATGCCAATCCCTGGTTTAATCACCTGCCACTTGATGGTGTAAAAGGTGAGCTTATAATTATAAAAGCACCTGATCTACAACTTGATCAAATGGTAAATTCTTCGGTATTTATTTTGCCACTAGGAGAAGATGTATACAAAGTAGGCGCTACCTATAATTGGGATAATAAATCGAATAGCCCCACCCAAGATGGTTTAGAAGAACTTATTTTAAAACTCAAGGAGGTCATCAATTGCGACTTTGAACTTCTAAACCATTATGCAGGTGTACGTCCAACGGTTAAGGACAGAAAGCCATTAGTAGGAACGCATCCTGAATTTAATAGACTACACCTATTGAATGGTTTAGGAACCAGAGGCGTTTTATTAGGTCCGTATCTTTCGGATTTGCTTTATCAATCCATTGAACATAATCAACAGTTACCTGCTGCTATTGATATTAAGCGTTTCATCAAAAAAGGCTAACCGTTAGTAGTTGGTTCGTAATCCACAAATAGATTAATGTAGATGTTTCTTGAAACCCGAAGAACAAGAGGGTAGAGTACTACCAGTGATCCTATAATTGCAGCAAATGATTGAACCAGGTCTAATCCAATAAACATTTTAGCAATGATAAAAGTTGCTACACCCAGGGCCACATTTACCGCATAACTCACATACATGGCGCCATAAAAAAAGGAAGGTTCTATTTGGTATTTCAATCCACAATGGCTGCAGTTTTCATGCATTTTTAGCACTTTTCCTAAATGGTATGGATTGGCATCAACGTACATGTTTTCATTTTGGCATTTCGGACAACTTCCTGTTAAAATGCTATTTACTTTGGATCCTTTTTTTAACATTTGCAAAAATTTTCAACAAAGGTACTTTTTCAATTTCTTCTCTACGTAACATTTGTCACAATTATGCTCAATATCCACAATTTGTCGGTTTCTTTTGGAGGAACGTATTTATTTGAAGAGGTAACCTTTAGAATGGGCGCCGGCGATCGAGTAGGGCTAGTGGGAAAAAATGGAGCAGGAAAATCCACCATGTTGAAAATTTTGGCGCGCGATATTTTACCCGATTCAGGAAGTATTGCTACTGAAAAAGAAGTGCGCATTGGATTTCTTCGTCAAGACATTGATTTTGAGCAAGGCCGAACGGTATTGGAAGAAGCCTATCAAGCCTTTACAGACATCAAAGAGGTAGAGCGAAAATTAGAAGAAATCAACCATTTGTTGGTAACCCGCACCGATTACGAGAGCGCCGAATATTCGCAAATTATCGAAGATTTATCTGATTATACCCACCGATTTGAGCTCTTGGGTGGATACAATTATGTGGGTGATACCGAAAAGATTTTGCTAGGTTTGGGTTTTAAACGGGAAGTGTTTAACAACCTCACAGAGACTTTTTCTGGCGGATGGCGCATGCGTATTGAATTGGCCAAATTGTTGTTGCAAGCCAACGATATTTTGTTATTGGACGAACCTACCAATCACTTGGATATCGAAAGTATCATTTGGTTGGAAAGCTTTTTACGCAATTATCCCGGAGTAGTAGTGATCGTTTCACACGATAAGATGTTTCTCGACAATGTCACCAACAGAACCATCGAAATTTCATTGGGGAAAGCCTATGATTTCAATAAGCCGTATTCGCAGTATTTGGAATTGCGCCATGAGATTCGTGAGAAACAATTGGCCACGCAAAAAAATCAGCAAAAGAAAATTGAAGAGACCGAGAAGCTCATCGAGAAGTTTCGCGCCAAAGCATCTAAAGCATCAATGGCCCAATCGTTGATTAAAAAGTTAGATAAAGTTGAGCGCATCGAGGTTGACGAAGACGATAATTCGGTGATGAATATTTCCTTTCCCGTTTCAAAAGTGCCTGGGAAAGTAGTGATAGAAGCCGAAGATGTTACTAAAGCCTACGGTGATAAAGTCATTTTAAAAGATATCAATTTGTTGGTTGAACGCGGAAGCAAGATTGCCTTTGTGGGTCAAAATGGCCAAGGAAAATCTACGTTTATTAAAGCCATCGTACACGAGTTTGAGTTTAAAGGAAACATCAAATTGGGCCACAATGTGCAGTTGGGTTATTTTGCACAAAACCAAGCCGAGTATTTGGATGGCGAAATTACCTTATTGCAAACCATGGAAGATGCCGCAACCGATACCAATCGTTCCAAAGTGCGCGATATGTTGGGTTCGTTTTTGTTTCGCGGAGACGATGTTGAGAAAAAAGTAAAAGTGCTTTCGGGAGGCGAGCGCAACCGTTTGGCCTTATGTAAATTATTGCTGCAGCCCATCAATGTTTTGGTGATGGATGAGCCAACTAACCACTTGGATATCAAATCCAAAAATGTCCTAAAGGCGGCTTTGCAAAAGTTTGAGGGCACCTTATTGTTGGTTTCTCACGACCGTGATTTCTTGCAAGGCATGTCGAATATTGTATACGAATTCAAAGACCAAAAGATCAAGGAATATTTGGGTGATGTTAATTTCTTTTTGGAGCAACGCAACCTTGAAAACATGCGTGAAGTAGAAAAGAAAGATGCGGTACAAAAAGTACAACCGCAAATCACAACAAAGGTGTCTTATGAAGATCAGAAGAAGGGGAAAGCCTTACAGAATAGGTTAAGCAAAATAGAAAGTCAGATTAAGCAGTTGGAAATTGACATACAGCAAGATGACAAAGCATTGGCTTCGAACTACGACAAGCATATCGAAGATGCCTCTTTTTTTATGGCTTACAACAAAAAAAAGAAAGAGCTAGATCAGCTATTGGATGACTGGGAACTGGTTCAGTTAGAGCTTGAACAAATCAATTAAACAAATGGATGCCGCTCTATCCATTTGATTTCTGGTTGCAAATAGTTGAATATCCATTTCATAAAGAAGTTTAATAGCTTATTTCGGTGTTTAATATACCCAAACATTGGGATCGCTTTTGCACCTACAGAACTCTTTATTTCTAAAGCTGTTCGCGCCAAAACCAATTTTTTTGCTTTTTTCATTATCGAAAAATCAATCATGTCATACAGCATATTGAGGTATAACATCTTTTGCTTTTGAAGCACTTCGTCATAACCCAAAAAGTACGTATCAATTACAGAGCCGTTTTGAATTAGTGTACAAAATCCAATGAGTGAATTGTTTTCAAAATAAACGAAAATTGTAAAGTTTTCAGCTAGCTGCTGTTTCATGTTGTAAAAATGATGAGGAGCCAAGAAAAAGGTGTTGAAAGGCGCGTTTTTGGCTACCGTATTGTATAAGGAAAACAGTTCGGATTCATAGTGTGCCACGAGCTCCAAATCCAAGGTTCGTTTCTCAACACCAGCACATTTTTTTCTAGCTCGTTTCCATTGGTCGCGGTATTTTTTTTGTAAATCTTTGGTGTAATCTGCCTCTGCATTCCAATGTTCAGCCAAAGAAAAGACCATGTTTGGCTGTATGTAAAATTGATAAAATGATTTAAAATAAGCTGCCGATAGTAAATTTGAAGGCGTATGATAAAAATCTTTGGCAATTTGTATGTGAATGGTTATCCCTTCTGATTTTAGTGTGTCAACAAGTTTAACCAAAGCCAAAGCAAGACAGTTTTGTTGATAGGAATTGGAAGTATGTTTTGCAAAAGCCCATCCGTTTTCGCCTGTGAGCATGTTGTTTCCAAGAATCAACACATTTGCAGCGAGTTTTCGAAATATAAAATTGCGAACTGCCGTTTTGATGCATTGGTCGCGTTCGCCAAACGAGGACAGTTTATAGAGATCAATGTATTGTGCAATAGCAATTCCTGTAAGTATTCCATCTGTAAAAAAGCCCACAAAGTAACAACACATGTTGTTGGGCGCTGATTTTTTGGTGATTTCTAAATAAGATTTGGTCAAGAAAACAGTTGATGCAGCCAATTCATCCCAATTATCTGGAAGTTCAGCGGTGTTTCTATATATACAAATCGAATGAGGCGCCTTCAATCTTTTTTTAGCAAATATACTTTAATTCAAAGGCCATCCACAAACAATTCCTCCCATAATTGTACAGCTTACTACCCAGAATCCTCCAGAAATTAACGTGTATTTAAAACTACGTTGTTCATGCAAAGCGCTGGTTCCAATAATAGGTAAGGCCATGAATAAACCACTCATGAATCCGTGTAATGCTCCGTGCTTAAAGGTGCGAAAGGCATTGCCATAATCGGTCATAAATTCGGTGTATGAGGCTTTGGCAATTGTTGGATCGCCTCCAATCATACCCAGTGCGCCAAATTGATGTACGGTGAGCATCTGTATAATAAATGCAACAAAAAAGGCATATATAAAAGAAATGCCCAATGTTTTGATTAAGTTACTTCCTTTTAAATCGGCATAATTAAGGCCTGCTTCTTTCATCCATAGGTTACCAAATACGCGTGGGTTGTACCAGATAAAACCAACAATAAGCGTTGAGGCTGCCGCGGTGAGTAAGGCTAAAAAGTTTGTTTCCATTTTGTTTGGGTTAAGGTTAATAATCCAAAAATAGTTTTTTGGATAGAGAAATAGTCATTCTTGGGCACGTTTTTTCAATATATCAGAATGATACAATTTATTAAAATGTAAGAAAAATATAGTATAAAAATATAAAATAATGTATTTTATCGATTTTATTTGCTCATAGTCGATGTTCGGTCTACTTTTACCCCGTGTTAAAAACAAAGCAGCTGTGTTGTCCCCAACAACCGGATGCATTCACAAACCTAAATTAACCTACACATGAAAAATAAAATTACCTTATTCATTGCATTACTTACTTCTGCTAGTTTATTTGCTGCTGTTTCTCCCAAAGAAAAAGAAGCCCTAGTAAAATTATACCACGCTACTAATGGAGCCCAATGGACCAATACATGGGATTTAAATGCCCCGGTAAATAATTGGTTTGGTGTAGTACTCAAAAACGACAAAGTGGTAAGCGTTGATCTTTCGAACAATCATTTGGTTGGTGCTTTGCCAGCCGAAGTTACCGACTTAGTTTACTTGCAAAAACTCAATTTATTCCGCAACGAAATTTCGGGCGTAATTCCAGCTAGCATTTCAAATTTAAAAGACTTAAAATATTTGAATTTAAGTTTCAATAAATTGACAGGAACAATTCCATCTCAAATGGGTGACTTAACCAACCTACAATCTGTAGAGTTGTTTATGAACGAGTTGACAGGATCAATTCCAACTCAAATTGGAAATTTGAAACAACTAAAAGTGTTGTCTTTATTCAATAATGAGTTATCGGGAACTATTCCAACAAGTATTTACGAGTTAAAATCGCTTCGCATATTGTTGTTGAACAGCAATAAATTGACTGGTAAATTGAGTCATGAAGTAGCCAATATGTCTTCTCTTGAAAATTTAAGTTTATTTGAAAACAACATGGACGGACAAGTACCTTTTGATTTAGAGCGTTTGCCCAAATTGAAAGAAATGAACATATCTTACAACAATTTCAGCGGAGCCGTTTCAAGAAACTTGGCGCAGTTGGATACCCTAAACATGACAATGCTTAACGAATCTGGATTAGCAGTAGTGCTTCCAGTTGAAGATAGAACATCGGCATTAGCAAACGAAGAGTAGTTTTAATAAATTGGTTTAAATAAATGGTTTGCCACCAACGAAAGTTGGTGGTTTTTTTTTGTACTATTGAGAAACCTAAAAGAGGTTTTATGCGTTACAAATTTATTTTTCTACTTTTCATTGTCCCGTTTTTGGCACTGGCCCAAGTGTCAGTGCTCTCGTGGAATATTCAAAATTTGGGAAAATCCAAATCAGATGCTACAATTGAGTTTATTGCTTCAACAGTAAAATCCTATGATGTGTTGGCCATACAAGAAGTGGTGGCAGGCAATGGTGGTGCACAAGCGGTCGCACGATTGGCAGCTGCCTTAAATAGAAAAGGGTCCAAATGGGACTACTGCATTAGTGATCCTACACAAACGACAAGAGGAACCACCGAGCGTTATGCTTTTTTATGGAAACCCAGTCGGGTGAAATTAATCGGTAAGGCCTGGTTAGAAAAGCAGTATGCGCAGCAAATAGAGCGTGAACCGTACTTGGCAACCTTTGCGTTTCAAGGCAAGCAATTCACACTGGCTTCTTTTCATGCGGTGCCTAAATCCAAACAGCCCGAGCGTGAAATTAAACTCTTGGCCCAAGTCACAAAAGAATATCCCGATATGAATCTCATTTTCTTAGGCGATTTTAATTGTCCGCAATCCAATAGTGTGTTCAATAATTTCCGAAAAATGAACTACCAATCGGCGTTCGTGCACCAAAAAACATCTTTAAAACGAAGCTGTAAAAACGGCAACTGCTTGGCCTCCGAATACGACAATATTTTCTATGCTACTCGCAAAGTAAAACGCCTTAAATCATTTGTAATTCCTTTTTATACCCAGTTTGAAAACTTAGCATTGGCTAAAAAAATATCCGATCATATTCCTGTTGTGGCTGAGTTTTCGCTTAATTAATTTACAGTCAGTACACTAGCTAAAATTTTATTTTTAGCTAATTAACTTGTAGGTGTCAATATTGGTTGTATATTTGCACTCGAAACAGCGCGGGATAGAGCAGTAGGCAGCTCGTCGGGCTCATAACCCGAAGGTCACAGGTTCGAGTCCTGTTCCCGCTACTAAGAAAAGCCATTCAGCAATGAGTGGCTTTTTATTTATAATTTATATGTTTTTTGCACTCGGGCTCATATCCGCCGCGGCGGACACAGGTTCGAGTCAGTTTCGTATAACCAATAAAAGCCATAAAATAATGAGTGGCTTTTTTGATAAAAAACTATTTCGCTTTTTAGCATGGAACACAAATCAGGTTTTGTAAATATTATTGGAAATCCCAACGTGGGTAAATCAACCTTGATGAATGCCTTTATTGGCGAGCGGTTGTCTATTATTACCTCCAAAGCGCAAACCACACGTCACCGTATTTTGGGTTTTGTGAATGGCGATGATTTTCAAGTCATTTTTTCGGACACGCCAGGAATCATTAAGCCGGCCTACGAAATGCAGGAATCGATGATGAATTTCGTGAAATCGGCTTTTGAAGATGCCGACATCTTGATTTACATGGTCGAGATAGGTGAGCAAGAGCTCAAAGACGAGGCGTTTTTCAATAAAATTATTCATGCTAAAATCCCGGTCTTGTTGTTGTTAAACAAGATTGACAATTCCAACCAAGAACAACTCGAAGAACAAGTTGCTTTTTGGCAAACCAAAGTGCCCAATGCCGAATTGTTTCCGATATCGGCCTTGCAAAATTTTAATGTCAAAGAAGTATTTAACCGCATCATCGACTTGTTACCGGTTTGTCCGCCCTATTACCCAAAAGACACCTTGACCGATAAACCCGAGCGTTTCTTTGTGAATGAAATTATCCGCGAGAAAATCTTGTTGCATTACAACAAAGAAATCCCGTATGCGGTAGAAATCGCCACCGAAGAATTCCTGGAAGACGAAACCATCATCCGCATCCGCGCTCTCATTATGGTGGAACGCGATACCCAAAAAGGAATTATCATTGGCCACAAAGGAGCCGCCTTGAAAAAAGTGGGCATCGAAGCCCGTGCCGATTTAGAAAAATTCTTTGGCAAACAAATCCATATTGAAATGTACGTGAAAGTGAATAAAAATTGGCGCAGCAATGCCAACCAATTGAAGCGCTTTGGCTACAACTAATAAGCCCAGGTTTTAATCTCCTATTCCTCAGTCAAAAAAACGTATTTTTGCCAAAAATTGAATACCCATGAATAATATCGTAGCCATAGTCGGTAGACCCAATGTAGGAAAATCAACCTTATTCAACAGGTTGATCAAACGCAGAGAAGCAATTGTCGATGCGGTTTCGGGAGTAACCCGTGATCGTAATTACGGCAAAAGCGAATGGAACGGCAAAGAGTTCTCGGTGATTGATACCGGTGGCTACATTAAAGGATCTGACGATGTATTTGAGGGCGAAATCCGCAAGCAAGTAGAGTTGGCTATTGATGAAGCCGACGTGATCTTATTTGTGGTTGATGTAGAAGAAGGCATTACGCCCATGGATGATACCGTGGCTAAATTGTTGCGCAAGGTGACCAAACCGGTGCTATTGGCCGTAAATAAAGTAGACAATGCCATGCGCGAGAAAGACGCCATGGAGTTTTATAATTTGGGCTTAGGCGATTACTACACCTTTGCCAGTATTTCGGGCAGCGGAACAGGCGATTTATTAGACGCCTTGATTGATGCTTTTCCCGAAAAACCAGAACCTGTAACTGAAGAAATTGTCTTGCCGCGCTTTGCCGTAGTAGGACGTCCCAACGCCGGAAAATCGAGCTTCATCAATGCCTTGATTGGGAAAGATCGATTCATGGTAACCGATATTGCAGGAACAACACGCGACGCTATTGATACCAAATTTGATCGATTTGGTTTTGAATTTAATTTGGTTGATACCGCTGGAATTCGCCGCAAGGCCAAAGTAAAAGAAGACTTAGAATTTTATTCGGTGATGCGCTCCGTGCGTGCCATTGAACACGCCGATGTGTGTATCTTAATTATAGACGCCACCCGAGGATTTGAAGGACAAGACCAAAGTATTTTTTGGCT
>JBJOOG010000132.1:0-4165 GCA_046051465.1 Bacteroidota bacterium
TCCATTGGCCATAATTGCACTAATGTCAGAGGCAGTAAGCGCTTTATTCCATAAACTCACTTCGTCCATGTATCCGCGGTGGTACCAATCATAGCTTTGAAATTGAATCAATCCAATTTTAAACGTACTGTTATTATTGGCTGGCGCTGATCCTGATGCCGAAATACTATTTACCAGTGTAGCTCCTTGGTAAAGCTGAAGTGCTGTTCCGGTATAGACAAGAAAGAAATGATTCCATTGATCAAGAATTAATCCATTGTACACAATAGTGTATTGAATTCCAGCCGAATTCCGAAAACGTGCTTCAATTGTATCAAATGAAAGTTGAATCAAGTAGAAATCAAAATTGGCTTCGTTTCGGTAGCCAAGTAAGCCGTTAAATGCAGGGAATCCAGGAAATGCATTGGTTGGATATACCTTGCAGCTCATGCTGATGGTGTTTTTATTGGCCAAGATATTTTCAGAACCAGCAACATCTATAAAATCGTCGATTCCATCAAAATCCAAGTAATTGTCTTGCGCAAATCCGCTGCAGGAGGCAAGAATGAGTGCAGAAAAGAGTAATTTTTTAATCATAACAAATGTGTTTAGTTTTCACAAACATACACATTTCCTTTTGTTGGATTTATAAATTTTTTACAACGACTTTCTAATCATGCATTTAACAAAGGGTTTTGTCTTTTGTTTAAATAAAGTAAAAACGATGATTATACTTTAGATAAGCCCGTATTTATAATTCAAATAGGCACTCAATTGCGTTATATTTGCTGCTTTAAATTAGCATGATAAACCTTTCCCAATACACCAAAGAATTTCGTTACAACATCCAGTTGGCTTATCCGGTTATGCTGGGCATGCTGGGGCATACCTTGATTGGAATTGTCGATAATATTATGGTGGGCAAGCTCGGAACAACCCAATTGGCTGCGGTTTCTTTGGGTAACTCCATCCTATTTGTAGCCATGTCATTGGGTATTGGATTTTCAACTGCAATTACGCCCATTGTTGCCGAAGCAGAGGGAGAAAAAGACGAAGTAAAAATCAAATCGGCATTTCAACATGGACTTTTGTTGTGTACGATTTTAGGTGTTTTTTTATTTCTTACCGTGGTGATTGCCAAACCGCTCATGGAATTGCTCCAACAACCAAAGGATGTCATTGATTTAGCTAAACCTTATTTGGATTGGGTGGCTTTTTCATTGGTTCCGTTAATTATTTACCAGGGCTATAAACAATTTGCCGATGGTTTGTCGCTCACCAAATATTCATTGTATGCGATTGTGATGGCCAATGTGGTGCACGTTTTTTTTAATTATGTGCTCATCTACGGAATTTGGATTTTCCCCAAGTTGGGTACACAAGGTGCGGCTATTGGTACCGTGATTTCCCGCATTTTGATGGTTGTTTTTATGCATGTTTTGTTGCGCAATACGACTCGACTTAAACCTTATTTTAGTGGGTTTTCATGGAAGGCAATTCAACGACAAATGGTGGTAAAATTGGTGCGATTGGGCTTTCCTTCGGCCATGCAAATGTTATTTGAAGTGGTGTTGTTTACCGCAGGAATATGGTTGTGTGGCATGTTGGGTAAAACCAGTCAAGCGGCCAATCAAATTGCCTTGAGTATGGCTTCGATGACCTTTATGTTTGCCATGGGACTCAGTGTGGTTTCTATGATCCGGGTGAGTAATTACAAAGGCATGCACGATTACAAAGGATTAATTGTTGTGGCTCGTTCCATTTTTTTATTGGCCATTGCCTTAGAAATAATTTTTGCTCTATTTTTTATTTTACTGCACAAGCAATTGCCCTATTTGTTTTTGGATATGGGACATTCCGATCAGTTTTTAGACAACATAGAAGTAATTACTATAGCTTCAAAGTTGCTACTCGTGGCTGCCCTTTTTCAAATCGCCGATGGCATACAAGTAGTTGTGCTGGGGGCATTGCGTGGTTTGCAAGATGTAAAAATCCCCATGTACCTCACCTTTGTGGCTTATTGGATCATCGGGTTTCCAACATCATACTTTTTGGGATTTTACACTTCGTTAGAAGCAGTAGGCGTTTGGATTGGATTGTGCGCCGGATTGATGGCGGCTGCTTTATTTTTGTATCTTCGTTTTGTTGTGGTAACCAAAAAATTAGTAGCACAACACGATCAATAACATTAAATACCCAACTATGATTACTCTATTTATTTTAGGCATTATTTTACTGATCTTGAGTTATTCGCTCAAATCCTCCGGTTCTTCCTACACAAAATATGCGCAGACGCTCAAGATTTCGGGTATAGCTCTCTTAGTATTGGGATTGTTTTCGTCTATGTTTAAGCAAATTGATGCCGGACGAGTGGGGGTGAAATCCTTGTATGGAAATGTTGAAAACGGCATTCTTAGCAGTGGACTTCACTTGATTAATCCACTTTTGACGGTTACCGAATTTGATATCCAAACCCAAAATTACACCATGTCGGCCATACATAATGAAGGTGCAAAAGAAGGCGATGATGCCATACGGGTGTTGTCTAATGATGGACTAGAAGTGGTTATTGACTTAACTGTATTGTACCGCATTTCGCCCGAATCGGCACCCAAAATATTCAAACAAATAGGGGAGAATTACAACGACAAAATTGTACGTCCAGTTACCCGAACCCGCATTCGAGATAACGCAGTGTATTATGATGCGGTGGCCTTGTACTCAACCAAACGCAACGAGTTTCAACAGCGTATATTCAGCAGTATTGAGGATGACTTTAAAAAAAGAGGCCTAATTCTAGAGCAATTGCTCATCCGCAACATCAATTTACCTGCCTCGGTAAAAACCACGATTGAGAGTAAAATTAACGCCGAGCAAGAAGCCCAAAAAATGCAATTTGTCTTGCAAAAAGAGAAACAAGAAGCCGAACGTAAACGCGTTGAAGCACAGGGTATAGCCGATTACCAACGCATCATTTCGGCCGGTTTGTCAGATAAGCAATTGCAATACGAACAAATCAAAGCGCAAAAAGAGTTGGCTGCATCACCCAATACCAAGATCATTTTTATGGGCAAAGGCAGTGCACCTGTAATTTTATCCGACAAATAATTTAATCTACGAACAACATGGAATTACCTAAATTTTTATTGGGCGACAACACCGATTTTCCCGACGATATTTTTATCATCCATTTGGATTACCCACGTTTCATCATCAACTTAAAAGACGATGAAGTCGAATTTATGGAAGAAGATGAAGACCTAGACGAAGCCGAACTCAAGGCCGAAATGGAAGATTTAATCACCCAGGCCAATGCCTTTTATGACCGTGAGATTGCCCGCTATGAAGAATAGTTAGTTGCATTTTCAATTCAACTTTTTTTATTTTTGTACTCCAAATTTTAATCCGATTAACTAGAATTTTGGCATGAAAAAATACGCTTTACTTTTTCTACTTTGTGCTGCTGTAGCTCAGGCTCAATCGGGCTATCATCTGAAAATTAATTTAAAAAATTGCAAGGATAGCTTGGTGTATCTCACCTTTTATCAATTTGACAAAACCCTCATTAAGGATACCTGTACACACATCAAAAACGGGAAGATAGAATTCAAAGGAACGGGAAAATTAGACCGCGGAATCTACTCGATTGTAGGGCAGCAAAAATCAATACTGTTTGACTTTTTTATCGACGAAGAGACCCAGTTTTTAGAGCTTAAAAGTGATGCTGAGTTCATGTACGCAAAAGAACTGGTTGCTCTAAATTCGAAACGGGAGAATGATTTTTTCAATTACATTCGTTTCATTGGCGATCAAAATCGAGAAATTGAATCGGCAGTTCAAGCCGCACGAGGCAAAACCAAATTAGATTCTACCGAGTTAGTCCGCACCAAACAAAAAGCGATTGCGGCCGCTATATCAGCCTATGAAGAGAATTTCTTAGTACAAAACAAAGGCAGTTATGTGGCCTCGGTGTTGAATTTAAAAATGGATAAATTACTCAAGGACGTGCCCAAAGCATCCAACGGTCGTCCCGATAGTTTGGCTGTATTTACCTATTACAAAAAGCACTATTGGGATGGTGTAGATTTTCAAGACGATGGAATAGTTCGTAATCCGTTTTTTGCTACCAAACTCAACAATTACTTTGAACATGTTGTGTATCGTCATCCCGATTCGGTATCGGTTG
>JBJOOG010000133.1:0-2635 GCA_046051465.1 Bacteroidota bacterium
ACATGAATGTTCTGCGGCATATTATCAAAATGTTGGCCAACGGCACCAAAGTAATTTACATTACAGGCAATCACGACGAGGCCTTGCGCAAATACACCGATTTGGTGATGGGCGATTTTGAACTCGTGGACAAACTCGTTTTGGATTTGGACGGAAACAAAATCTGGATTTTTCATGGCGATGTGTTTGATTCATCGACCAAGGGCTACGCCAAAATCATTGCCAAAATAGGCGGAAAAGGCTACGATTTACTGATATTAATTAACAGCATGGTGAACTGGTTTTTGGTGTTAATGGGCAAAGAAAAACGCAGTTTCTCGAAAGCCATTAAGGACAGTGTGAAAAAAGCGGTTTCATTCATCTCCAATTTTGAATCAACGGCCGCCGAGATTGCCATCGAGAAAAAGTACAGCCATGTGGTGTGCGGGCATATTCACAAACCGCAAATGAAACAAATTGACACCGAAAACGGTTCGGTGATGTACCTCAACAGCGGCGATTGGGTTGAGAATCTAACCGCCTTGGAATACCACAAAAAAACCTGGAGTCTTTATCACTACAAAAACGCCGATTTTACTAAAGAAAATGCGGCTGAAGAAAATGACAAAATGGACATTGTGGCCAAAATTTTACAAGAATAAACACATGAAAATATTTTATGCCATTCAAGCTACTGGAAACGGACACATTAGCAGAGCCCAACAATTGTATCCGTATTTAAAAAAATATGGTGAAGTTGATTTTTTCCTAAGCGGATCAAATGCCAGTTTAAATTTTGAGCTTCCCATCAAATACCGAAATAAGGGCTGTAGTTTGCATTACTCGCAATGTGGCGGATTAGATTATTGGAAAATTGCCAAAAATATCCATCCGATTGACTTATACAAAGACGCCAAAAACTTACCGTTAAGCAACTACGATGTGATCATCAACGATTTTGAAGCGGTTACTTCCTTGGCCTGCAAATTGCAAAATAAAAAATCAATTCAATTTGGACACCAAGCCAGTTTTGTTTCTAAACATAGCCCACGACCCGAAAAAGGTGATTTTTTGGGCGAATTGGTACTGAATAATTACTCGACTTCTACACATGCGATTGGCTTGCATTTCAAAAAATATGATTCCTTTATTTTTAATCCTGTGATCAAGAAAAAAATTATTGAGTCAACGCCCATCAATAAAAAACACATCACGGTGTATTTGCCTTCGTTTGATGTGGAATGTATTCAATCGGCTTTTTTAGAACTACCCGACGTAGAGTTTCATTGGTTTTTACCGAGTGTAAAGGAGCCGTATCGAAAAAATAACATTCTATTTTTTCCGATTAACCAAGATTATTTTGACGAGAGCCTCATTCACTGCGAAGGCATCATCACTGGTGGAGGATTTGAAACCCCGGCAGAAGCGTTGTACCTCAACAAGAAAGTTTTGTCTATACCAATTGCCAATCACTACGAACAAGCTTGCAACTCCGAAGCATTGAAGCAAATGGGCGTTCCAACGCTAAAAAAAGTAGATGGGAATTTTAAATTGGAAATCGAAAACTGGTTGTCTTCAAAATTGATTTACCCCAAAATAGAAGCCAACAGTATTCCGGAAACGTTGGATGTGTTATTTAGCTTGTAATTAATCGTTGAGCATCGCCCACAATTTGTCTTTCAGTTCGGTAAGGCCTTGTTGAGCGACAGATGAAATGAATAAATACGGAATCCCTTTGAATTCCTTGTCCAATTGGGTTTTCAATTCGGCTTTGAGTTCGTCGTCGAGCATATCGCATTTGGAAATCACCAACAGGCGTTCTTTTTGCAACATTTCGGGGTTGTATTTGGTTAATTCGTTTACCAAAATATCGTATTCGGCTTTGATGTTTTCGGCATCAACAGGCACCAAAAATAGTAAGGTGGAGTTGCGTTCAATGTGACGCAAAAAGTAGTGTCCCAGCCCTTTTCCTTCGGCAGCGCCTTCTATAATTCCGGGAATATCGGCAATCACAAACGACTGAAAATCACGGTAGGCCACAATGCCCAAATTGGGTTTGAGTGTGGTAAACGGATAATCAGCAATTTTGGGTTTGGCAGAAGTGAGCACCGACAACAAGGTTGATTTTCCTGCATTTGGGAACCCTACTAAACCGACATCGGCCAACACCTTTAATTCCAATACAATATCCATTTCTACACCAGGCAATCCCGGTTGTGCATAACGCGGCGTTTGGTTGGTCGAGCTGCGAAAGTGCCAGTTACCCAATCCGCCTTTTCCGCCTTGTGCAACGGCTCTTTTTTCGCCATCTTCGGTAATTTCAAACAGTATTTCGTTTGATTCTTTGTCGCGCACTACCGTTCCCAATGGGACTTCGATGTATTTGTCTTCGCCGTCGTGTCCGGTACTTCGGTCGCTTCCGCCATCGCCACCATGTCCGGCTTTGATGTGTCGGGCAAACTTGAGGTGAAACAAAGTCCAAAGTCCTTTGTTGCCTACCAAATATACGTGTCCGCCTCGTCCGCCGTCACCACCATCGGGACCGCCTTTTTCGATAAATTTTTCGCGGTGCAAATGGGTAGATCCTTTCCCGCCTTTGCCAGATGAAACAAATATTTTTACGTAGTCTACAAAGTTGCCTTCGGTCATAGTGTTG
>JBJOOG010000134.1:0-19385 GCA_046051465.1 Bacteroidota bacterium
TCTGGAGCTGGGGTAATTGTTTACAACGATAGAAATGGCTATCATTCACAAAAAGGATTCAAAGTTACCTATGCACACCACATCATGTTTTCTAGAGACCGTGTTGATTTGAATCAATTGTCATTTGGTATGAGTGGCGGATTAGTGCAAAGTGTTTTGGATCAATCATCATTTTTAGGCCCATTTGATTTTGATCCAACTGTAACAGGAGATCTTCAAACGGATTCTTATTTTAATGTAGATGTGGGTTTGTCTTATAATTATTTGGATTTCTATTTTCATGCTACGGTAAAAAATGCAACCGAACAAAGAAGATCATTATACACCGAAAGAGAGAATGATAATATTCGCAAAATAATCTTTAACGCGGGTTATACTTTTGGACAAGAAGACGGTTTGCTTTGGGAGCCATCTATCATGTACCAATCGGTTGAGGTTACCAATGAAAAATCCTTAGACGTTAACTTAAAAATGTACAAGTCTATGGAGTTTGGCAAAGTGTGGGGCGGTTTATCCTATCGCCAAAGTTTAGATGGAGCTGAATATCTTAACAATGGCAGCGTAAAAGCGCAAAAACTACAAATGGTTACGCCTATAGTTGGGGTTAATTTTCAAGATTACATGTTATCCTACACCTACTCTCGTTTAATGGGCGAGGTGAATTTTTCAAACAGCGGATTTCATCAAATTACGTTAGGTATGAATTTATTTTGCAAACCAGAACGCTACCACTGTAACTGTCCGGCTATTAACTAATAAAAACTCAAGTCCCGATTTATTCGGGACTTTTTTTGGTATGATCATTAAGCAAGTACGGGGCAAATCCCCGCAAATTCCTCAAGATTGTTATGTTGCCGAAAATGCCACCATAGTAGGTGATGTAGTTTTTGGAGCAGCATGTAGTGTTTGGTTCAACGCCGTAATTCGGGGCGATGTCAATCAAATTAGCATAGGAAATAAAGTAAATATTCAAGATGGAGCTGTTATCCATTGCACCTATTTAAAACATGCCACAACCATTGGCAATTGTGTTTCTATTGGACACAATGCGATTGTACACGGCTGTACTATTCACGATAACGTATTAATTGGTATGGGAGCCATCGTTATGGATGGCTGTGTAGTAGAGTCCAATTCTATTGTAGCTGCGGGATCGGTAGTTACTCAAAACACAGTAGTTGAATCGGGAACCATATATGCTGGAATTCCTGCCAAAAAAGTAAAAGACATAAATGTGTCTGATTTTGCAGGCGAAATCGAACGAATCTCTACCAATTACGTAATGTACGCCAGCTGGTTTAAAGACGAGGAGTAATCTAAAAGTCCAGTTTAATTACCGAGTAGCCCGATCCCAGAATATCTGATAGTACTTTTGGATATGTATTGGTATAAAACACCTGTGTAGATTGACTACTGTCGTGTAGCCCTACTTTTTCTTTCAATACGGCTAAGGTTTGTCGCGCAACGGCTTCGCCAGAGTCAATAATTTGAATGTGCGTAGGGAGAATTTTTTTGATTGCGGGAATCAAATAGGGGTAGTGGCTACAACCCAAAACCAAATAATCTATGTTGGCTGCAATCATGGGTTCTAGATAGCTTTTGAGTTTAGACTGTATTTCCGCTGTATCAAGTTGTCCGCTTTCGATTAGTTCTACCAATCCATGTCCAATTTGCTCTACGATTTTGGTTGTACTATATACTTCTAATGCTTTATTAAACAATTCGCTGCTTAAGGTTCCTTTGGTAGCCAAAATCCCAATTGTTTGTGTTTTTGAAGACAAAGCCGCCGGTTTTATTGCCGGTTCTATACCAATGAATGGCACATCATATTGGGCTCTCAATTCTTTGATGGCATTGGTTGTAGCGGTATTGCAGGCCACTACAATGAGTTTACACCCTTTGCTCAACAGGAGTTCTGTGTTTTTTTTGCACAAAGCCAAGATCTCGGCTTTTGATTTTTCGCCATAGGGAGCATTGGCACTGTCTGCCAAATAAATGGTAGTCTCATTGGGCATTAACGCATGAATGGCTTGCCAAATAGAAGTGCCGCCTATGCCCGAATCAAAAAGTCCAATGGGATGGTTGTTGTACATGAGTCAAATGTAAAAAAAATCGGCTCATTATGAGTTGAAAGTCACAATGAGCCGATGATTTGTAGGAGTATGAATTAGAAACCTAAGTCTTTTTTTACGTCAGCAGTCACGTTTGGACCATCGGCCAACAATAAACCTTCTGAGTTTAACACATACTGGAATCCTTTTGCTTTGCCCACTTTTTGAATAGAAGCTTTTACTTTATCCATAATTGGTTTCACAATATCCGATTCTTTTTGTTGCAATTCTTTTTGAGCATTGTCTCTGTAATCCACAATTCTTTTTTGCATGTCTTGCACTTCTTTCGAACGTGTTTCGTTTACAGCATCGGTAACAGTAGCCGCTTCTTGTTCGTATTTTTTTAATTTATTTTGGTATTCCTCAACCATGGTTTTGTATTCTGTATCATAGGTTGCACTTAATTTCTCCAATTGTTTTTGTGCATCTAACATGGCAGGCATTTTAGATACAATTTCGCTCACATCAACATGGGCAATTTTTGCTGCTTGTGCCTGAACTGTTCCAAGACTGCTTACATATACAAGTGCAATTACTACTAAAGTTTTAATTTGTTTCATCGTGTTTAAATATTTATTAATTAGTGGTTTTAATTTTGTTTGGCATTTGCCTCTTTGGCTTTTCGGGCGGCCTCACGCTCCTCTAAGGCTTTTCTTTTTTTCTCTTCCAATGCTTTGCGGCGCTCCTCTAATACTTTTTTGCGTTCGGCAGCCAATTCTTCTTTGGTTTTAGTTGTAGTAGTGGTTGCTTCAGGGCTTGCATTTGGCGCAGTTGAATTAGAAACAGCTGGCGTTTCTGATCCTTTGTTGGTGCCAGCAGCAGCATTGTTGGCAGCTGGAGCAGCAGTTGAATTTCCACTTTCTTTATTGGTTGTGGGAGCAGTTGTGTTTGTTGTTTCTGGAGTTGATGGAACTGCGGGAGTAACGCCAGCTTTTTTGGCTTCGGCGGCTTGTTTTTTCTTTTCAGCTGCTTCTTTGCGTTTGGCTTCGGCTTCGGCTTTTCTGTCGGCTACTAATTTTTCACGAGCGGCTTTGCGTTCATCTAATTTTTTTTGACGTTCAGTTAAATTACTGCTTTCGTCTACCATATCTTCTTTTGCCTCTTTTGCTTCTTCCTCTTTCAATTGTTTTTTAGTCAGTTGATTTCGTTTAGAAGAACGCGCCAATTTGCGCACTACTTGATCGCTGATGTCAAATCGCTTAGCAGCAAAAAGCATCGTCAATTCTGAGGTTCGGTCAAAAATAAAATCGTATTTTTTAGCTTCGGCAATGTCTTGTACAGCATTAAAAACTTGGTCTTGAACCGGCTGAGTAAGTACAGCTTTTTGCACGATTAAATCCCCATTTGGACCAAATCGTTTTTGTTGGTAGTCCATTAATTCAGTTTCCTGCAGCGTAATTTCTTCTTCTCTTTCTTCAATTAGTTCTTTTGTAAGCAACACGCGCTCTACTTTCAATCCATCCTTTAGTTTGTTGATTGCATTACGCTTTACCTCAATTTCTTGTTTCCATTTTTGAGCTTTTTGCTCCAACAAGTTTTTGGCTTCACTATATTCGGGCACGTTTTGCAAAATATATTCCATGTCAATGTACCCAATTTTCACACCGCGACCTTGAGCGGCTACTTGCTGTGTGAAACTCAGGAGAATGAGTAATAGAACCAAATATTTTTTCATATCCAAAGGGTATAATTGCTGCCAAATATAGCAGTTATTTTTTAAAATTGTTGGCCAATGATAAAATGCGTTTCCATTCCATTTGGCTGAGTTGAACCAGTTAGTGGATCAAATCCATAACCAAAATCAATTCCCAAAAGACCAAATGCAGGCATAAATATACGCAAGCCTACACCTGCCGATCGTTTCAGTACAAACGGATTATATTCTTTAAAATTGTTGTAGGCTGATCCACCTTCAATAAATGTTAACATATAAATGGATGCAGCTGCTTTAAGTGTAAGTGGATAACGTAGTTCCAATGAAAATTTATTGTAAATAGGTCCGCCATCTCGCGAGGATATGGAGTTGTTTGGATACCCACGCAATTGTATCACTTCTCGACCGTCTTGCGCAAAATTGGCCAATCCATCACCACCCACAAAGAATCGTTCAAATGGAACCAATCCTCTTGCATTGTTGTAACTACCTAAATAACCAAATTCAGCCAGCGAACGTAAAATTAATTTATCAAAAATTTTCGTGTACCAGTCGGCCTTAAACTTGATTTTATAGTATTCTAACCAATTGAACTTTTCTTGATCCACCTTGCCTTGATCTGCGGCAGCATCTTGAAAATTAAGCGCTCGGTTCCCGTTGGCATCGATGTATTCGCCGGGCAAAATAAACTCGGTTTGGTCTTGGCTCAATATGGGCGTACTGCCTTCATTTCGGAGTTTGTAGGGTTCTAAAGAGCCTAAATTGGCATAATCAATTTTATTGAAATACGAATAAGGCGGAGTGAATTTACCCGAGATGCTAAATTCAGAACCATAGGTAGGATAGATTGGGTTAACCCCTTTGTTGTTTCGGCTAATACCAATGGTGTAAGCCAGGTTGCGTGATGATCCATTACCGAAAGTAAAGAGTCCAGTATTGTAATTGTTCAGATCATAAAATTGAAAACTCATGGCGTGCGAAATCACAAAAAAGTCATCGGGTACTTTTAAGCGTTTGGCCAATCCAAATGAAATGGCAAAAATGTTAAAGTTTTTACTTTTGTCAATTCCGCCCACAAAATTATTAGCGGCAAATTGCTTACTGAAGGCAAGTGAACTACTAAACTGAATGGGTTTTTTCCCGCCAAACCAGGGCTCAGAGAACGACAAACTGTAGGTTTGAAAAAAGGTGCTTCCTTGTAAACGTAAGGATAATTTTTGTCCGTCTCCCATAGGTAGGGGTTTGTAGGCGTCTTTTTTAAAGATGTTTCGGGCCGAAAAATTATTAAACGATAAACCCAAGGTTCCAATGAATCCGCCGCCGCCATATCCACCTTGCAATTCAATTTGGCTTGATCCTTTTTCAACCAAATTATACTCAATGTCTACAGTACCAGCTGCTGCATCGACGTTTTTAAATTTGGGATCGATGGCTTCTGGATCAAAGAATCCCAATTGTCCAATCTCACGAATGGTTCGCACAAGTTCTTCTTTGCTGTATTTTTGTCCTGGTTTTGTACGAAGTTCACGGTAAATTACTTTGTCATTGGTGCGGTCATTTCCTACCACTGTTATTTTATTGAAATAAGCCAGCGGTCCTTCAACGATTCTAATTTCAAAGTCAATGGTATCATTGACTGTTTTTACTTCAACCGCATTAATATTAGAAAACAAATACCCGTTGTTTTGGTATAAGTTAGTGATGTCTTCACCGTCGGGTTTGCTTTTGTCAGCAATTCGTTTTTCGAGTAATACGCCATTATACACATCACCTCTTTTAATGCCAAGCATTTGTTGAAGTCCACGGTCAGAGTAGATGGTGTTCCCCAAGAATTTAATATCTCCAAAGTAGTACTTCCTTCCTTCTTCAATATTTATTTTTAAACTAAGTTCTTTTTTGTCTTTGGTAAAACCAAGGGTGTCGCTCACCACGCGCGCATCGCGGTATCCGTTTTCCTTGTATTTGTCAATAACACGAACAAGGTCTTCTTTGTATTTGTCTTTTATGTATTTTGATGCTTTAAAAATCCGAAGCACATTTTTTTGTTTGGTATTCTTCATCCGTTTTCTGAGTTGGGACGAAGAATAAACGTTGTTTCCAGTAAAATTGATGCTGTTGATTTTTATCTTATTGCCCTTGTCAATGTAGACCAACATATTTACCTGATTGGATTCAACCGTGTCTTGTTTGGTAGTAATTGAAACCTTGGTATTGTAAAATCCGTCTTTACGGAATTTATTTTCGATGTAGTTTTTAGTAGTGGTGAGTAGGTTTTCATTTACAATTTTTCCTTTGGTTAAGGCATTGTCTTTGATGAGTGTTTCTTTCTTACTTTTTTTAACACCCACTATTTTCACCTCATTCAATTTTGGCAACTCGTTAATGTTTAGTTCCAAATAAATGCTGTCTCCCACAATTTTATTTACAAAAAAATCGATCTCACTAAACAACCCAAGTTTTCCTAATTTTTTGATTGCGTTGCTTATTTCTTCACCGGGTATGGTTACTTCTTGGCCTTTTTCTAAGCCAGCAAATGTGACTACAGTTTGTTCGTTATAGCTAATTTTTCCGGTTACTTTTACCTCGCCCAAGAAATATTTAGTGCCTTGGTCAAACGGAATGCGTTCTTGTGCTTTTGAAGAAAAAACGCCTGTAAGTAAGACTAAAATTAATAAAAGGGTGGGTTTATGTAACACTAAAATACTATTTAATTTGTTCGCTTGTTTTTCCAAATCTACGTTCTCTTTTTTGATAACTAAGGATAGCCTCATATAAATCTTCTTCTTTAAAATCAGGCCATAAAACAGCTGTAAAATACAATTCGGAATAGGCGATTTGCCACAACAAAAAGTTACTGATTCGATGTTCTCCACTTGTTCGTATCAACAAATCTACATCGGGTAAATTGTGCGTGTAAAGATGATTATTTATAATTGATTCGTCTATAGCGTCTGGGCTAATTATATTATTTTTAACTTTAAGACTAATGGCTTTAATGGCTTGCAAAAGCTCTTCTCTGGCGCCATAACTCAGTGCCAAAGTCAAGGTCATGCGGGTATTGTTTTGGGTTTGATCGATTACACTCTTCAACTCCAATTGAGCCGATTCGGGGAGTAAATCTAAATTCCCAATGGATTGTAATTTGATGTTATTTTGCGTAAGCGTGCTCAATTCGTTTTTCAGGGAGTTGATGAGTAACTTCATCAACGTATCTACTTCAATTTTTGGTCTGTTCCAATTCTCAGTTGAAAACGCATACAGGGTTAGGTTTTTTATGCCCAATTTGGCACATGCTTCTACGGTGAGACGAACTGATTTTGTTCCGTTCTCATGTCCAAATGCCCGCATAAACCCCTGTTGCTTGGCCCAACGACCGTTTCCATCCATGATGATAGCCAGGTGCTGTGGTAAATTCTCGGTATTGATTTGACTAAGTAAACTCATGGGTTAATTTGAGCAAAAACAAGGTTTGTCTCCAAAGGTGTAGGTTAATGTAAATCCGGTAAATACATACCAATCGTTGCTGTTAATATTTCCAAATCGAGCATTGCTCAGGTTATCATTTGTAGGATTACTGCCGTCTAAATCGTCTTGAAACGCATAGCGCGCTCCCGATTCAAATCCAAAAACAATATTGTCAAAGAAACGGGCTTTAACTCCCACGGTCATTGGGATGGCTAGCGTACTATGGGTTGTGTCATATTTTGGATCGTTGCCTACAAAAAACAAACCATTGTAACTCAAGTAACTCAAACCCGTGTACACATAGGGCGTGAATTTGGGTTTGTAATCGTGCAGGTCAAAATCAAAGAAATCAAATTCCAGCCCAGCCGAAATTTCTTTTATGTCATTTTCAAAAGAGAAGCCCCGTTGTTGGCGCGAGGGTGAAGTGGCTTCAGCATCATTAGCGGTAATTTTAGACTGGGTATAGGAAATACGCCAAGAATGACGCGCACTTCTATTCCATCGAAACAAAAAACCATAGGCCATTTCGTTGGGTGCAATGTAATCTGTTTTCCCGATGTCACCAATGTAATTGCTGCCACCCAAAAAACCGCCAATCTCATAAATTTGAGCTACGGTAGTTTGGTAAACAAACAAGGCAAATAAAACAAACAATGGTGTGCGCATGGGCTTAAAAATAGCGTGCAAATATAATAATTCTGCCTACGTAATTGGCATTCTAATCAATTAGATTTAAGGTGTTTTCAAAATAAATAAGCAGGAAAAATTTCAGCTTGTCAGAATAACGGCTAATACCACAATAAAGTATGTTGCTTTGTGGCCAATTAATTGCGTTTGTCTTCGCCCCACATCAACTTATTCCGGAGGGTTTTTAGGAAAGTTTCGTTTGGGATTTCAACCATATTGATTTGAAAATGTGTTTTTTCTATGGTCAATTCGGCCGCATTTGGAACCGCTGCAATTCGTGAATCTAATGAAACGAGGTAATTGTCCTCGCGTCCAGAAACCTTTAATTTTATTTGTGTGTTGTCGGGAATTACAAGTGGTCTTGCATTGAGGTTGTGCGGGGCAATGGGCGTAATTACCAAGCTAGTTACTTCGGGTGTTAGGATGGGACCGCCACAACTCATGGAATAACCAGTCGAACCAGTGGGTGTTGAGATAATTAAGCCGTCGGCCCAATACGAATTCAAAAATTCGTTGTTCAAATGCGTTTCAATGGTGATCATCGAGGTGGTATCTTTTCGGCTCACCGTAATTTCATTCATCGCAAAATTTAATCGCTCAATTTCGGCATTAGGCGGATCACATCGAAGTGAAAGTAAAGTCCGTTTAGAAATGCGGTATTTTTTATCCACAACTAGTTGCAAAAAACTAGCAATATTTTCTTTTTGTACCGAGGCCAAAAATCCCAATCTACCGGCATTAATTCCCAAAACAGGAATGCCACTGTCTCGAACCAGGGTAATGGCGCGCAAAATGGTTCCGTCTCCACCAATGCTCAACAACATATCAAAACTGGCATCTAGGTCTGTGTGATGCTCAAAAGTAGTGTGGGATTCCTGCACAATATTTTTTTCGGCTAATACTTTCATAAATACCTTTTCTACAACCAGTTCCACCTTTTTTTGTGTAAAAAACTGAAAGATATCCCGAATAATGGGCTCGGTACTGTTTTGGTAAAATTGTCCGTATATAGCGATTTTCATACTGAGTGGGCGTTATATATTGAGGTATTTGTCCAAGTAATCGGAACGTTCCTTGAGGTTGGTAATGTATTGGTCTTCTTGGTGTTGGGATACAATTTCGTAGTTGTAACGACGAAACGTTTGGATGATTTCATTCAAAGGGCCTAAAGCCAATTTTATAGTAATTTCAATCGTTGCATCGGCAGAGCCCGAAATAAATAAACCTAAAATTTTGCCGTTGTTGCTCTCTACAATTTGGCTGATTTGCGCCAAGGAATAATCTTGAATACTTTTATTTATCACCAAAATACTACCGGCATCTTTGATGAGCGGCGTGTCTTGAAAAAACAGCAGGATATCTTCCAGTTCGTAATAGCCCACATACTGATTTTGTTCATCCAATACGGGAATTATTGTTGCCTGATTTTTGGTTGCCACCTCAAATACTTCAAACCAAGACATGCTGTTTTTTACATAGAATTGTTCCAAAATATAGCGGTAATCCGCTACTGATTTTGCAGCGTCAAAGGTAGTTGCGTCGTCGGCATTGAGTGAGCCTACAAATTGTAAATCGTCAACAACCGGAAAATGAGAAAAGCCCATCTCTTCAAAAAAATCTTGTACACTCGCCAAGTCTTCCTTGCAACTGATGGCTTTGTAATCGCGGTGAATGTAGTCTTGAATTTGATTCATGGGTGCACGAGCTAAGGCCCTGCAAAATAATCAATTTTAAACAACCTACACGGCTTTAAGTTTGTATTTTTGTGCTCAAATTTTTTCAAATGACACACCTCAGTGTAAACATCAATAAAATTGCCACTTTACGCAATGCCCGCGGAGGAAATGTTCCCAATTTGTTGCAAGTTGCCACCGATATTCAAGGCTTTGGGGCGCAGGGCATAACCATTCATCCGCGTCCCGACGAACGTCACATTCGCTACCAAGATGCACGTGAATTAAAACCCTTAGTGTATACCGAATACAACATTGAAGGCAATCCACAGCACAATTTTATCGATTTGGTATTGGAGTGCAAACCCACCCAAGTTACGTTGGTGCCCGATGCCATTGGTGCGATTACTTCTTCTGCCGGTTGGGATACGATACAATTTCAAGCTTATTTGGCCGAAGTAATCCAAGAGTTTCAACGCAACGGCATTCGCACTTCTATCTTTGTTGATCCCGATTTGAAGATGATTGAGGGAGCTAAAAAAACCGGTACCGATCGCATCGAATTATACACCGAAGCCTATGCGCACAACTATAGTTTGGGCAATTTGGCGGGCATTGGACCCTACGTGCAAGCGTCCCAACTCGCCAATGAATTGGGATTAGGTATCAACGCCGGACACGATTTGAGTTTGCAAAACTGCCAATTTTTTGCCCAAAATATACCCGGTTTGCTCGAAGTATCCATTGGACATGCGCTCATTTCAGAATCGTTGTATATGGGTTTTGAATCGGTTATCAAACAATACCTCGCTTTGCTGCGCTAATCTATAATTCAAAATGGTGTTATATTCTAAAATAGAAGGCCAAGGAAAACCATTGCTTATTTTACATGGCTTTTTGGGCATGTCTGACAACTGGAAAACCTTGGGGACGCAATATGCCGCTTTGGGATTTGAAGTGCACCTCATTGACTTGCGCAACCACGGACGCAGTTTTCACGATGCCGCTTTTTCATACGCCGTTATGGTACAAGATGTATTGGATTATTGTGCTCATTATGGCTTACAAACTATTTCGGTAATTGGTCATTCCATGGGCGGTAAATTGGCGATGTTATTGGCAACCCAGCACCCAAATTTGGTTCGTCAATTGATTGTAGCCGATATTGGTCCCAAGTACTATCCGCAACATCACCAAGAAATTTTAACCGGATTGAATGCTATTGATTTTAGCGTCCAGCCTGAACGCAGCCAAGTAGATGCCCAATTGCAGCACTATATTCCCGATTTCGGCACCCGTCAATTTTTGTTGAAAAATTTGTATTGGCAAACACCTGGCCAGCTGGCCTTCCGGTTTAATTTGCCGGTTTTAACCCAAGAAATTGAACAAGTTGGTACAGCTTTGCCAGAATCTGCACACTTTGATTTACCTACTTTGTTTGTGCGTGGCGGCAATTCAAAGTACATTTTGGATACTGATTGGGACAATATCTTATCTCATTTTCCTACAGCTCAACTAGAAACCATTCCAAATGTTGGCCATTGGCTGCATGCCGAAAATCCAACCTTATTTTTTTCGATAACCTCCCGCTTTTTAATTCCCTAACCCATGCAACTTCTTATTCGTTTATTTACAACCGCTTTATTGGTGTTACTCATTGCCGAATTATTACCCGGCGTATCCGTAGCTAGTTTTACTACCTCCTTGCTAGTTGCCTTGGTGCTATCCTTGCTCAATGTGTTCATTAAGCCACTAATTGTTTTATTCACGTTGCCAGTTACGCTGCTTAGTATGGGGCTTTTTTTGTTGGTAATCAATGCATTGATCATTATATTATGTGCCAAAATTGTAGGCGGATTTGTGGTTGATGGCTTTTGGACGGCAACATTTTTTAGCATTATCCTCTCGGTTTTGCAATCGCTCACCTATTCGCTTACGCAAAATAAATAGGCCAAATTGTAGGCTGTAAAAAGTTGGCTTCGTAGCCAAAAAGTTATATTTTTGCCACCCAAATTTAGAAGGTAACCAAATGAAAATCACAAGAAATAATGTAGATGCGTTAAACGCAGTGCTCACCCTTGAAGTAGCCAAAGCCGATTACGCGCCAAAAGTAGAAGAAGTACTAAAAAAATATTTAAAAACAGCTTCCGTACCTGGATTTAGAAAAGGCGCAGTGCCTATGAGTTTAATTCGCAAACAATACGGAAAAACGGTATTGTTGGAAGAAGTAAACAAAGTAATCCAAGAAAACCTAAACCGCTATTTGCAACAAGAAAAAATTGACATTTTGGGCAATCCATTGCCAGTTGTAAAAGACGAATTCAATTGGGAAGCCGAAGATTTTTCATTTGATTTTGAATTGGGATTAACCCCAGAATTCTCAGTGAATTTGGATGTAGTAAAAAACCTTACGCAATACACTATCATTGCCGATGACAAAATGTTGGAAGAGCAAGTGGTGCGCATTCGCAAGCAATACGGCAAAATGATTGCTAAAGATACCATTGCCGAAGGAGACGATATTTCAGGAACCTTTACCAACACTGAAAAAGGCATTGACAGTCCAGCCAAATTAACCTTAGATCTTTTTAAAGACAAAAAAACAGCTGCTCAATTTATGGGTAAAAAAGTGGGCGATGTAGTGACTGTAAACACCAAAGGACTTTTTGCTGATGATCACCAATTGATGGATTATTTAAAAGTTTCGCATGATGACGTGCACGGCTTGGCCATTGATGTTGATTTTACGATTGAAGAGGTAACTACCAGCGAATTGGCCGAGTTAAACCAAGAGTTTTTCGATAAATTATTTGGTGCCGGTGCCGTAAGTTCAGTTGCCGAGGTGAAAGCCAAAATTAAAGTAGATGCCGAAAAGCAATTTGCCACACAAGCTGATCAGAAGTTCTTGAATGATGTAACCACTTCTTTAATTGAAAACACCAAGTTTGAGTTGCCAGCTACCTTCTTGAAAAAATGGATCCAAACGGTAGGCGAAACTCCCCTTACGGTTGAACAAGCCGAAGCCGAGTATGCCCGTTCAGAAAACGGCTTGCGTTACCAATTGATCGAAGGCAAAATCATGGCCGACAACAAATTACAAATCACTTTTGAAGATTTAAAATCTTACACAGCCGAGTTGATTAAAAAACAAATGGCACAATTTGGTCAACTCAATCCATCTGATTCAGAGGTAGAGGGTATTGTGGCGCGTGTGTTGTCGAACCAAGAAGAGGTGAAGCGTTTGTCGGATCAGGTGATGAGCGAGAAAATGCTCAACTTGTTCAAAACTGAAATTAAAGCCAAAACAAAAGAAGTGAATTACGAAGATTTCATCAAAGCCTCTTACGGCGAAATGTAATCGAAAAATACTATCTTTGAGCGTCAAAGTCCTAACCGATTTTGGCGCTTTTTTTATCTAATTATCTTATCATTCCTAATATTTTATCAGATGAACTACGGAAAAGACCCCAGAGCATCGCTCGAAATGGCGAGACAGTTTAAGCGATTTGCTACCAAAGACCACGGTGTGAACAGTTTGTATTTTGACAAATTAACACAAGCCATGACGCCCACCAATATGACTCCCTACATTATCGAAGAACGTCAATTGAACATTTCTCAGTTGGATGTTTTTTCACGTTTAATGATGGACCGCATTATCTTTTTGGGCACAGGCATTGACGACCAAATTGCCAATATTGTGCAAGCGCAGTTGTTGTTTTTAGAAAGCGTGGATGCCAGCAAAGACATTCAAATTTATTTGAATTCTCCTGGCGGAAGTGTGTATGCCGGTTTGGGAATTTACGATACGATGCAGTACATCAAGCCCGATGTGGCTACCATTTGTACCGGAATGGCCGCCTCTATGGGAGCCGTTTTGTTGTGCGCGGGCGCTGAAGGCAAACGTTCGGCCTTACCGCATTCACGTGTAATGATTCACCAACCTTCTGGAGGGGCACAAGGTGTGGCTACCGATATGGAAATCAACTTGCGCGAAATGCTCAAACTGAAAGACGAGTTGTATCACATTATTTCCCTTCATTCGGGGCAAACTTTTGAGAAAGTATTCAAAGATTCCGAGCGCGATTACTGGATGATTGCCGACGAAGCCAAAGAATACGGCATGATTGATGAAGTGTTGAGAAGATGATTTGTTTAAGGTTTAAAGTTTAAAGTTTCAGGTTGAAACGAAATTGACACAAAAAAAACAAAATCGTTGCTTAAATTTAAATATGTTTTAGGTTTTTAAGTTTCCAGTTGATTACTGTTTTGTTTGGTTTATAATGGATCATGCAAACTAGAATTAACCTGAAACCTGAAACTTGAAACAAAGAAAACACCAATGGCAAAACCAAGTTTAGATTGTTCCTTCTGCGGACGTAAAAAAGCAGAAACCGCGGTATTAATTGCTGGCATTGATGCGCACATTTGCGACAAATGCATTGAGCAAGCCCACGGCATTATTGTAGAAGAATTAAAATCATCGGCCAATTCGGGAAAATCAGCCGATCTGGTGTTGCAAAAACCCAAGGATATTCGCGCCTTTTTAGACCAGTATGTCATTGGCCAAGACCAAACCAAAAAAGTCATGGCCGTTGCCGTATACAATCACTACAAACGGTTGATGCAGCAAGAATTGAACGACGAGGTCGAGATCGAAAAAAGCAACATCTTGATGGTGGGTCAAACCGGAACCGGGAAAACCTTGGTGGCCAAAACGATTGCCAAAATGCTCGATGTGCCTTTGGCTATTGTGGATGCGACTGTGTTGACCGAGGCAGGCTATGTTGGAGAAGATGTTGAAAGTATTTTAACCCGTTTGTTGCAAGCCGCCGACTATGATGTAGCCAAAGCCGAACGCGGCATTGTGTTTATCGACGAGGTAGATAAAATTGCCCGCAAAAGCGACAATCCTTCCATAACCCGTGATGTATCGGGTGAAGGCGTGCAACAAGCTTTGCTAAAATTACTCGAAGGCACCGTGGTGAATGTTCCCCCCAAAGGTGGACGCAAACACCCGGATCAAAAATTTGTTGAAGTAAATACCAAAGACATCTTGTTTATTGCCGGTGGAGCCTTTGATGGTATTGAGCGCATCATTTCCAAACGACTCAATCGCCAAGCGGTGGGGTATAGCACCTCCAAAAACGCCGACAACATTGACAAAGACAATTTATTGCAATACTTGATCCCGAAAGATGTGAAAGATTTTGGTTTAATTCCTGAAATCATTGGGCGTTTGCCGGTACTCACGCACATGGATCCCCTCGATCGAGAAACTCTAAGAGCCATTCTTACCGAACCTAAAAATGCCTTGATCAAACAATACCAAAAATTGTTTGCCATGGATGAGGTAGATTTTAGCATCTCGGATGAAGCCTTGGATTTTATCGTAGATCAAGCCTTGGCATACAAATTGGGTGCGCGCGGATTACGTTCGTTGTGCGAAGCCATCTTGACCGACGCGATGTATGATTTGCCTAGCTCAGACGACAAAGTCTTGCATATTGACCAGATCTATGCCGAACAAGCACTCCATAAAAATTTGTTGAAACGATTGGAGATTGCCTCCTAACGAAGTAAATCCCAATGCAAATTGGGATTTTTTTTATGCCCTTTTTTTATAGTTCACGAGCACCACGCCACTCACAATTACAGCAGTTGCCAAGATGATTCGCGGGGTAATGGTTTCGTCCAAAATGAGCCAGCCAAAAAACAAGGCGATCACCACATTTACATAGGCCAATACCGTGACGCGGGTGGATGACCATTGTGTCATGAGGTAACTGTAGGCTACATACCCAATAAGTGAACCAAATATGGCAAGATAAGTTACCGCGCCAATACTGCGCATACTCCATGTACTGGGGTCTATTTTGCCTTGTGTGCCAAGGTGTAATCCAAATAAAATAGTGCCGGCAATAAGCATTTGCAAACTCACATTCTGGAGCATTCCCAAGGGGTTTGTTTTGGCTCGTTTGGTCACTAAAGTTCCCGCAGACCAAGCAATGATGGCCAATAAAAGTGCGCCAACACCCCTGCGGTATTCGGGATTCATAAAATCGGCCATGTTATTTTCGTAGAGCAAATACATGCCAAATAGCCCGAGAAAAATTCCGGCTACGGTTTTAAATGACAGTTTTTCAAAGCCCAAAACCAAATTAAACAACAAGACCACTAGTGGCGACAAGGTAGAGATCAACGAAGTCAAGCCGCTAGTGATGTATTTTTCAGAATAGGTGGTCAATCCGTTGCCCAACACAATCATTAGTAAGGCCAAAATAAAGGCGCGAACCAAATGATGCAATTGAATGGGTTCTGTTTTTTTTGTTACTAGTAGATATGTCAAAATTAAACTGCCGGCTATTAAATTACGCAAGCCCGAAACCAAAAAGGGCGGAATGGTTTCTACGCCAACGCGGATAGCTAAAAAAGTGGTGCCCCAAAAAAAGCCTACACAAAAAACAGAAAGATACAGTTTGGTTTTCAATTGATTTGTTTTAGCTGTGAGCAGATGAAGCTCGTTTTGTCACTTCGGATTTGTGTAAAATCACACAGCGTTTGCCATAACATTTCATGCGTTTGGGGCCGCAGGCAATGCAGAAAATGAATACAAAGGCAATAGATATACTTTTTTTCATGGGCTATGTGGCTTGCATCGCCAAGAGTTCTTCGAGGTAATCGCGTTGGTTAGACAAGCGGGGAATTTTATGTTGTCCACCCAATTTATTGTGGGTTTTGAGCCAGTCGTAAAATAAGTTCGTTCGTGCGACATTAACTTTTAACGGATTGAGCGTCATGTTGTTGTAGCGCTTGGCTTCGTAATCGGAGTTGATGCTTTGCAAATGTAGGTCTAGCATTTGGCTAAATTGAGTCAAGGAATCGGGTGCTTGTTCAAATTCAATGATCCATTCGTGTGCGCCTTTTTCTTTGCCTTGCATAAATACGGGGGCTACAGTATAATCTTTTACCGAACACTGTAATTCATTACAAGTGAGACTCAGGGCTTTGTCTGTATTTTCTATCATTAATTCTTCGCCAAATACATTAATGTGGTGCTTGGTACGTCCGGTTACGCGAATGCGGTAGGGATTGAGTGAGGTAAATCGCACGGTATCGCCCACCAAATATCGCCACAAGCCCGAGTTGGTGGTAATTACAATGGCGTAGTTTTTTTCGAGTACCACATCGGCCAATCGGACTACGTGTTGCTGAGGCGTGCCATAACTATCCATCGGAATAAATTCATAGAAAATCCCGTAATCAAGCATGAGCAACAAATCATTGGAGAAGTTTTGGTCTTGAATGGCAAAAAATCCTTCAGACGCATTGTAAATTTCGTAGTATTTAAAATCAGTTTTGGGTACCAATTGCTGGTATTGTGCACGATACGGATCAAAACTTACCCCACCGTGAAAATACACTTCTAAGTTGGGCCAAATGTCAAGCAAATTCCCAGCTTGCGATTCTTCTAAAATCCGATTCAATAAAACCAACATCCAGGATGGAACGCCGGCAAAACTAGTTACATTTTCGTTTCGTGCTTCTTTGATGATGGCTGGAATTTTGGTTTCCCATTCACTCATCAACGAAGTTTTGCTGCTGGGCGTGCTACTAAATTCGGCCCAAATGGGCATGTTTTCAATGAGAATGGCCGAGAGGTCACCAAAAAATGTATTGTTGTTTTCGTAGATCTGTGAACTGCCGCCCAAGCGTAAACTTTTACCCAGGAACATCTCCGAATTTTCGTTGTTGTTCAAATACAAACAAAGTAAATCTTTGCTGCCTTTGTAATGGCAATCTTCAAGGGCTTCTTTGCTTACGGGAATAAATTTGCTTTTGGCATTGGTAGTTCCGCTCGATTTGGCAAACCATTTGATGGGCGTAGGCCAAAACACATTTTGGGCACCGTTGCGCGTTTGTTGGATTAGGGGTTCCAAATCTTCGTAGCTTGAAACCGGTACTCGTTCGCTAAAAGTAGCATAGGATTTGATCGATTCAAAGCCGTATTGCTGGCCTACTTGCGTGTTTTCGGCACTGCGAATGAGTTTCATAACCAGTTCTTCCTGTACTTCGTTGGGGTATTTTAAAAACAACTCCATTTGATGAATGCGTTGTTTTAACATCCAAGTAGCAATCGAATTGAGGAGAGGAAACGGCATGTTTCTGAGTTAGGGTTATGATAATTGCACGGCGAATGATAACTTTACCAAAAATAGGAATTTTTGTTTAATACCCTAATTCAAAACAAAGCGCAAATGACATTCGAAGGCGTACTCACCAAAATGCAAACCGAACTGGGTAACCCCATTAATTATTATATGGTGTTTGATTCGGGCTTTATGCACGTGAACCAATTGTTGAATAAAGAAATTACAATGGCATTAACCGGGTATCAGTGTTTGAATTGCGGTGCGCCCAAGAAGATTTTTCGCCAAGGTTTTTGTTACGATTGCTTCAGTTCGAGTCCGGCAGTAGGCGATTGGATCATGAAACCCGAACTCAGTACTGCACATTTGGGCATTGCCGATCGCGATTTGGACTACGAATCCCGTGTGCAACTTCAGCCGCATTTGGTGTATTTTGCGGTGTCGAGTGAGATAAAAGTTGGAGTAACCCGCGGCACCCAAATGCCCACCCGTTGGATCGATCAAGGCGCCGAAATGGCCTTGCCTATTGTAGAAGTGCCCAACCGCTACTTGGCTGGAATTACCGAGGTGGCGCTCAAAAATCACTATGCCGATAAAACCAATTGGCGCAAAATGCTCACCAACGACATCATTTTGGTCGATTTATTTGCCGAAAGAAATAAAATAAAAGACTTGCTGCCCGCCGAGGTGCAACCCTATTTTGATACAACCATTCCCGATTTGTGTACCTTAGAATACCCCGTTTTACAATACCCTAAAAGCATCACGTCTTTGAGTTTAGAAAAAACGCCTGTTTTTACGGGAGTGCTCATGGGCATCAAAGGACAATATTTGTTGTTTGCCGACGGCACGGTGTTTAATGTGCGCTCGGCCGAAGGACATAAAGTAACACTCACCTTAAATTAATTGATATGAAAACGTATTATTTAGTATTCGCAACACTTCTTCTAGCTGCAGTTCCAAGTCAAGCCCAAAAAGTTTTTTCGGTGGCTTATGCCAACCAGGCTGATGTAAAAGTATTTGTAACCGATTACGAAAATCAAGCCGATTTAAAAGTATACAAAGTGGCCTATGCAAACCAAGCCGGAAAAAACGACGGCAAATGGTTCTTTACCGATTACGCCAACCAGGCCGACAAAACCGTCTATTTTGTGCAATACGCCAACCAAGCTGATTTAAAAATTTACTTTGTAAAATATGCCAACCAAGCGGGCTGGAATAACAAGGGGAAGCAGCAGCTGATGTATTAATTTATAATGAATAATGAAAAATTAATAATTGGATAGTATACTAAGAATGGTTGATGAGTGGGGAGTTGGAAGCGGGAAGCGGGAAGCGGGGAGTTTTGTGAAGTATACCAAGAACGTCTGTTTGGTTTTTTAGCCACGAATACACGAATTATAATCCAGTTACTTTGGGACCAATTTTTGAAATTCCAAATTCCAATATACAGAATAGCACTTTCGAAGACTTCTCTGACCATAGGATTTGGAAGGCGAGCATCAAAAAGGAGAAATTTCCGTTAAGAAACTCGAACTGTTTGACCCGCTTTAGCGAGGGAGTTTTTGAGTTTTAGGAAGTGAGCCTATTTTGATCGCCGAAAATCCCAGGTCTTGATTTTTTGTTTCTTTTTCATCAAGGAAAA
>JBJOOG010000135.1:0-37872 GCA_046051465.1 Bacteroidota bacterium
GTTTTGTAATTGTATTCAGCCGAAAAGTAAATCGAATTGTGTGTTACATTGATACGCCCAGAAACCCCATTGGTCAAGGCATCAAAATTGGGATTTTCGATTGTTGTTTTTTCATATCGCCCCACATAATTACCTCCCAAGGTTAAATCGGTTGTGTTCCATTTTAATGCTTTTGAAATATTCCATTCCCAATCGCCTCCAAAAATTTCAGACTGGGCCACGTCAAAGCCTGTACGCTGTTTGCCATAAATTAATTTGGTAGTAAAAAAAGGACTCGGTTTCAAGATAATTCGTCCTCCGCGCAAAGCATTGTTAATTCCTAAAGCACGATCTTCCCATGTTCTAAACAACAAGCCGCTTCCAAATTGCTCATAATAATAACCAGCAGTAACATCTACTTTTTCTCCTTTGTATTGCACAAAATAGGTAGCCACATTGGTCCCGTTGTATTTTGGATTCATATTTAACAGTGCATTTTGCTCATATGCTTCGCCCTGTATTCCAGCTATCCATTTTTTATACGAGTAATTGACAAATAAATACGAATTAGACCGAAGGGGCTCAGGCGGATGAACTGTTGAATTTCCATCAACGTCTTTCAGGCCCTTATCATTTAAATACCACTGGCCATTTGATTCAAAGCCTCCACTAAAGATTCCTTTATCTTTGGTTTGATTTTCAGATTGTGCAAGACTAAGTACAGAAGTCAATAGTGCTACAAAGGCACTTGTTAGGCATTTTTTGGTCATTATTTTAACTGCTTCAATTTGGCTAATAATTCAACTTCACTGCCCGGCACATAGCCGTTTTGAATATGTAAAATTTGGTTGTTTTTAACCACAATAGTGTAGGGAATATTTACAATCGTAAGCGCTCTTTTTAAATCTTGATTGGTATCCAACAAAATAGTATACCCCCAGCCTTTTCCATTTACCATGGGTTTAACCCGTTTTTGGGTACGTGCATCATCGGTTGCAATAGCAATAACTTCAAGATTAAGTTCTTTTTTCCAGTCGTCAATAACCTCATTCAATTCATCCAATTCATTGATACAAGGCCCACACCAAGTTGCCCAAAAAGAAATAAGGTACAGTTTGTCTGTTTCAGAAAAATCTTTTTTCATGAAAACAGGCTTACCCTCTAAATTGGTTAAGGCAACATCGGGTAATGTAGTTTGCGCTTTTGCGAGTGTACAAAAAAAGAAAAGGAGCAGAGCTAGTTTTTTCATAAGGGAACAGAATATTTGTGCAAATGAATAAATAATCTTACGAAAAGTAAAGTATTTTTCTTTTTATTTGTGGACAGAAAACTATTACGTTGATTTACTATGAAAACAAAGGTTTTAAGCGCACTTTTTGGTATATTAATTTTATTGATTTCTTGTCAAGAAACCAACATCATTAAAAACCTTCCTGATGGATCTTCGTCTGCGCCAGCTGTGACCGGTTTTTTTAAGAAAAATGTGTTGATCGAAGATTATACAGGCACATGGTGTGGCAATTGTACTCGTGTTTCTTGGGCAATGAAAGAAGCCGAAGCCATTTCGGATAAAGTTATTCCAGTAGCCATTCATAACGGGAATGATCCGTATCATTTTCCTGGAATTGCGCCCTTAAAAAACCTAATTTTACCCAATTCTCCGCTTGCTTTACCGGTTTCTCGACTCAACCGCATGGAAGTTTGGAGTTTCCCAGAAACATCCAACGTGCAACAGGCTATTGACTTAACGAGCAACAATACTACCATAGGAATTGCCATGAGTTCAATAGTAGCAAATGGAACAATTGATTTGGGTGTTAAAATAAAATGTTTAGAAGATTACGCCAATTTAAAATTGGTTGTCTATTTATTGGAAGATAAGTTGTATTTCTTGCAACGCAATTACAACCTTGATTTATACAACGGAGAAAACCCAATTGTTAGTTTTGAGCACAATCATGTGTTACGCGCGTCCCTTACCGATATATTAGGGGAGCCGATTGGTTCGATCAATGAAGGAGAAACATTTGAAAAAAGGTTTCAAATTCCTATTCCAACCGTTACTTCACCTCCAAATTTTAGTAATATTCCTCAAATCAATCCTGAGAACATTAGTTTTGTAGCTTTTGTAATCCGCGCTGATGACAATAAAGCGATTAATGCAAGAGCGTCGCACGCCAATGAAAATCAGAATTTTCAAGTAAATCCTTAATAAATAGACGGCTTTTTTTGAGGTAATTTCTTTTGTCTAATGGAGTGACTTTCAAAATTATATTGCCTTGGTTCACGCGGGTAGTTTCAATCAAAACCAAACTTATACTCCATACTAATCTTACAGTTGGTATTTGACTCGAAAATGCAGAGGCGTTAACAAGGAACGCCATTTGTCGTATTACGGATCCAAAAACCGAATGGATTTAGAATAAATCGTATTTTTGCCCAGTAAATTTAACATATGAGTAGCATTCGCATTACCAAGCAATTCAATTTCGAAACCGGTCACGCCTTGTATGGCTATGACGGCAAATGCAAAAATGTGCATGGACACAGCTACAAATTATCGGTTACCGTAATTGGCACTCCCATCACCGACCGCGACAACGTCAAATTTGGGATGGTGATTGATTTTACCGATTTGAAAAAAATTGTGAAAGAAGAAATAGTCGATCAGTTTGATCACGCCACGGTGTTTAATCAAACTACGCCACACGTTTCATTAGCCAAAGAACTCAGCAATCGTGGGCACCATGTTATTTTGGTTGATTACCAACCCACCAGCGAAAATATGGTAATTGATTTTGCCAAAAAAATCAAAAATCGACTACCCGAAGGCATTCAGTTGCATTCGCTTAAATTACAAGAAACCGATTCGTCATTTGCCGAATGGTATGCCAGCGACAACTAACAAAACCCACATGTCAGCAGCTTCTCCTAAAAAAATATACTTTGCTTCCGACCAACATTTTGGCGCACCCACTGCAGCGCTAAGTTATCCGCGCGAACAAAAATTTGTGCAATGGTTAGACCAAATTAAGGGCGATGCTGAAGCGCTATTTTTACTGGGTGATTTATTTGATTTTTGGTTCGAATACAAAAAAGTGGTTCCCAAAGGATTCATACGCGTGTTGGGCAAATTAGCCGAATTGCGTGACCATGGCATTCCCATTTATTTTTTTGTGGGCAACCACGATTTATGGATGAATGATTATTTTGAAACCGAACTCCAAATTCCCGTATACCACGATAACCGCGAATTTACCTTTTTTGACAAAACGTTTTTAATTGGGCACGGCGACGGAAAAGGCCCCGGAGACAAAGGATACAAACGCATGAAGAAGGTGTTTGTACACCCCATTTCCAAATGGATTTTTCGCTGGTTGCATCCCGATATTGGTGTGTCCTTGGCGCAATATTTATCGGTAAAAAACAAATTAATTTCGGGCGAGGCCGATGTAAAATTTTTAGGCGAAGACAACGAATGGCTGGTGCAATATGCCAAACGAAAACTACAGCGCAAACACTACAACTACTTGGTATTTGGACACCGGCATTTGCCCATGAATATTGAAGTAGGACCCAATTCAAATTACATCAACTTGGGCGACTGGATTGGGTATTTTACCTATGGCGTATTTGATGGCCAACAGTTTGAGCTTAAAAAATTCGACTAATTTTCGGCTGCCTCTTTTTCTAAATCCAAGTTGCGGAAGCTGGGTGAAAAAATAGCTGTTCCTCCCACAATAAGTAGCGTCATGCATCCGCCAAAAACTACGGCCGGCACGGTGCCCATGAGTCTGGCGGTAAAACCACTTTCAAAGGCGCCCAATTCATTAGACGACCCCACAAAAATAGAATTCACTGCCGAAACACGTCCGCGCATCGAATCGGGTGTATGCAACTGCAAAATGGTGTGACGCAACACGACCGAAATGCCGTCAAAGGCACCACTCAAAAACAAGGCAACTACCGAAATCCAAAAAATTGTGGAGAGGCCAAAAACAATAATACACAAGCCAAAAGCAAAGATGGCGCCCAACAATTTCATACCGGCCTTTCGATTGAGTGGAATATAAGCGGCAATCAACATGGTTACAAATGCGCCTACAGCCGGAGCAGCACGCAGCATCCCAAAACCAGTTGGCCCCACTTGTAAAATATCTTGTGCAAAAATGGGCAAGAGCGAAATAGCGCCGCCAAACAACACTGCCACCATATCCAAAGACAACGCACCTAAAATGGTCTTGTTTTGAAACACAAACAAGAGGCCTTCGCGTAAACTCTGAAAAATGGGTTCGCCAATTTTGGCATTCAAAACCGGTTGTTTTGGAATTTTTGACAATGCCCACAAAGCCATAACTGAGCAAGCTAAAATAAAAATCATTGAGCCGTTTACACCAATCCAATTGATGATTATACCAGCTACAGCCGAGCCCAAAAAGAAGGCCATTTGCCACACCGAACTGCTCCAAGTAGCCGCGTTACTGTACAGGTTTTTGGGCACAATTAATCCCAAAAACGAAAATAAAGAAGGTCCAATAAAGGCCCGAACAATACCTCCCACAAAAACCAAGGCATAAAACCCATACAAAATAGTATGCGCCGACAGCTGTTGGGCTACAGGTTCCCATGTGAGAAAAAAGAGAGCCAGTGTAATTGCCGAAAACCCAAGTATACAACGATACAAAATACGTTTCTTTTCGTTTTGATCGACTATATGGCCAGCAAACAAAGCCATACCAATAGCTGGAATGACTTCCATGAGTCCAATCAATCCAAGCGATAACGGATCTTTGGTAAGGCTATACACTTGCCACTCGATCACAATAAATTGCATGGACCAAGCAAATACCATAAAAAATCGCAGCGTCAAAAAACACTGAAACTGGGTGTAGCGCAGCGCCGCATAGGGGTCATTTACTGGACTTATTTTCATGATTGAATATCTTTTACACGCAGTTGAATGCTCACCGTGTTGTTCCACTCATTTTCTTCTAAACAATAAACCGCATTAAACGGTTGGCGTTGACTAACCAGTGGAAGTTTATCGGCCAAGCCAAATCCTACGGCACCAAAACGCTCCGAATTTCCTTGCACCACTTGCATTTTAAGGTGCGTTTGATCGGCACCAATAAACTTAGCATAACCTGTATCGCGCAGCTGGGTTGACTGAAAAACGGGGGCCAAATTTTGAGGACCAAACGGTTCAAACTGTTTTAAAATACGCATCAATTTGGGGGTAATTTGGGTCAGTTCAATTTCGGCATCAATTTCAATTTCGGGGGTTTCCATTTCGGTTGGTAAGGTAGATTGCACCACGTTTTCAAAGGCTTGTTTAAATGCCGTGTAATTTTCGGGTTTCAAGCTGAGTCCGGCCGCATATTTATGGCCACCAAATTGCACCAAATGTTCGGCACAAGCCTCGAGCGCTTCATACACATCAAAGCCCGGAACCGAGCGAGCCGAAGCCGCATAATACTCGCCGCTTTTGGTAAAAACCAAAGTAGGACGATGGTAGGTCTCAATGAGTCGAGAGGCCACAATACCAATCACGCCTTTGTGCCAATTTTCCTGAAAAACCACTGTGGTTGCTGCGGTTTCTTCTTGATATTGTACAATTTGAGACAAGGCTTCTTGCGTAATGGCTTTGTCCAATTCTTTTCTGTCGCCATTGAATTGTTCGATTTCGGCAGCAAATTGTTGGGCCTGATCAGAATCAAATTCACTGAGTAAAGCCACTGCGTAATTGCCGTGTTTGATGCGCCCGGCTGCATTAATGCGCGGAGCCAAGGTAAAGACCACATCACTGATGGTAAGGATTTTGCTTTTTACGTGTTGCAACAAAGCGCGAATTCCGGGTCTTGGATTGCTATTTATAACGTGTAATCCCAAAAAAGCCAGCGCCCGATTTTCTCCGGTCATGGGTACAATATCGGCGGCAATAGCCGTAGCCACTAAATCCAAATACGGGAGCAATTCTTCAACGGCTTGGTTTTGGTTTTGGGCCAAGGCTTGAATGAGTTTAAACCCAATACCGCAGCCGCAAAGTTCGTCGTAGGGATAGGTACAATCGTCGCGTTTGGGATCTAAAACCGCAACCGCCTGGGGCAATGTTTCTCCCGGACGGTGGTGATCGCAGATGATGAAATCAATGCCGCGTTCTTGGGCATATTGCACATGGTCAATCGATTTGATGCCACAATCCAGAGCGATGATCAGGGTAAATTCATTATCGGTAGCAAAATCAATGCCTTGAAACGAAACGCCGTAGCCTTCAATATAGCGGTCAGGAATATAGGTAGCTACTTGTGTAGTTCGGGTTTTTAAGTAGGCCGAGACCAAGGATACAGCGGTGGTACCGTCTACGTCATAGTCGCCAAAAACCAAGATTTTTTCTTGTTTGGCTAAGGCTAATTCGATTCGGGCTACGGCCAAATCCATGTCTTTCATCAAAAACGGATCGTGTAAATCGGCTGCCGAAGGCCTAAAAAATTGACGGGCTTGGTCAAAATTAGTGATGCCGCGTTGCACCAACAAGCGGGCGGTTAGGGCATCAATTTGTAACGATTCTTGAAGGGCTTCAACTAGAAGCGGGTCGGGTTGTGGTTTAAAAGTCCAGCGCATAATACAGTTGTTTGGTGTGTAAATTAAATTTTGATGCTCAAATTTAATAAAAAAACACCGCGCTTTTCTTTTTCCTATTTTTGTTTTCAGCCAAACCACAAACGGTAGGCTCCCATCCCATGCAAGTAGTTGGACAAGTAGTTGACATTCGCAACCGACAGATTTTTCCCGGTATAGTTACTGTAATTGATGGAAAAATTGTGTCAATTGAACCCGCCGATCATCAGGAAACCCAGTACATTTTGCCGGGTTTTATTGACTCCCACATTCACATCGAAAGTTCGTTGTTGGTGCCCAGCGAATTTGCCCAGCTGGCCGTAGTGCACGGCACCGTTGGAACCATATCCGATCCACATGAAATTGCCAATGTGTTGGGCGTAGCTGGAGTAAACTTCATGATTGAAAACGGCAAGCAAAGTCCGTTGAAATTTCATTTTGGGGCACCTTCTTGCGTACCCGCTACAGGGTTTGAAACGGCCGGTGCCGAAATCAATGCCGAAGCCATCCGAGAATTAATGGACTCTCCCGACATTTATTATTTGGCCGAGATGATGAATTACCCGGGCGTATTGCACGACGATCACGAAGTGTTGCAAAAATTACACTGGGCCAAGCTGTCGGGCAAACCCCTCGACGGCCATGCGCCCGGCTTGCGCGGAGAGGCCGTAAAAAAATACATCAAGGCCGGCATCAGCACCGATCACGAGTGTTTTACCTATGATGAAGCGCTCGAGAAATTGCAATTGGGCATGAAGGTCATCATTCGCGAAGGCAGCGCCGCTAAAAATTTTGAGGCCTTGATTGATTTGGCCAACGAACACTTCGAAAACATGCTGTTTTGCTCGGATGACAAACACCCCGACGATTTACTTTTGGGACACATCAACGATTTATGTGCGCGAGCGGTTGCCAAAGGAGTCGATGTGTTTAAGGTGTTGCAAATGGCTTGTCTGAATCCAGTAGCACATTACAAAATGAATGTGGGCACCTTGCAAATCAACGATCCTGCCGATTTTATTGTAGTAGAAGATTTAATTCAATTCAAGGTAAAAGCAACCTATATCAATGGCGAAATCGTGGCTCAAAATGGGCAAGCCCAACTACCCAAAATTGCATTTGATACCCCAAATAATTTCAATTGCCAGCCCAAAACCCCAGCTGATTTTGCGGTGAAAAGTTCGGCCAAAACCATTCGGGTTATTGAGGCACTCGAAGGGCAATTGATCACCAACGAATTGCATGTGCCCGCCACGGTAAAAGCCGACGAACTTTGTGCTGATCCAGAAAAAGACATCCTTAAACTTGCGGTGATAAATCGCTACAACGAGGCGCCTGTAGCGGTGGCTTTCATCAAGAATTTTGGCTTACAATCGGGTGCCATTGCCAGCTCTGTTGCGCACGATTGTCACAACATTGTCGCGGTAGGCGCTACCGACGAAGAATTGTGCAAAGCAGTGAATTTACTCATTGCCCAACAAGGCGGATTGTGTGCCGTTTCGGCCGAACAAGAATTGGTATTGCCCTTGCCCGTAGCCGGCATCATGAGTGATCAAAATGGCGTGCAAGTCGCAGCCCAATACCAGGAACTCGATGCGCTTGCCAAGTCCTTGGGAAGTACATTAAAAGCACCGTATATGACACTTTCGTTTATGGCTTTGTTGGTGATTCCCGATTTAAAACTATCGGATAAAGGCTTGTTTAGTGGTAATTCGTTTGCGTTTGTCGATTTGGAAGTAAACTAAGACTCGACAGCTTTTTTACCTTCTTTGGTTTGGGGTTTTCCGCCTACCACCACTACAATTTCACCTTTGGGTGGTTTCGCTTCAAAATGCTTTAGCACTTGTTCGGCGGTTCCGCGTACGTTTTCTTCATGCAATTTAGACAATTCTCGGGCCACACTCAGCGGTCGTTCGGCGCCAAAATACTGCACAAATTCGGCCAAGGTTTTTACTAATTTGTGGGGAGAAACATAAAAAATCATGGTTCGGGTTTCGCCGGCCAATTGCAAAAAACGCGTTTGTCTTCCCTTTTTTTCGGGCAAAAATCCTTCAAACACAAATTTATCGTTGGGCAAACCGCTGTTCACCAAAGCAGGGACAAAAGCCGTAGCGCCGGGCAAACATTCTACCGGAATTTGGTTTTCGATACAAGCTCTAGTGAGTAAAAATCCCGGATCTGAAATGGCGGGCGTACCGGCATCGGAAATTAGGGCAATGGTTTCGCCGGCTTTTAATCGGCTGAGGCAATTTTCGATGGTTTTGTGTTCATTGTGCATGTGGTGGCTGTGCATGTGCGTGCCAATCTCAAAATGCTTCAACAATTTTCCGCTGGTGCGGGTGTCTTCGGCCAAAATTAAATCGGCTTCCTTGAGCACGCGTATGGCCCGAAACGTCATGTCTTCGAGGTTGCCAATTGGCGTGGGAACGATGTATAATTTGGACATGAACTTGGGTTATTGAAATTTGCGCGCCACCACGTCCATGAAACGTTCTTCGTATTCGGATTTGCCTTCCCAATTGTTGTAATCGGGTTTAACCATACTGCGAATAAACTCTTCGGCTTCTTCAAAAGTATGATACGTCATGAGTTGCGAAAGTACGCGGTTGTAATCTTCGGGACTGCCATCAAACAATTGATGAATAAAGCCCACACGGTCGTTAAGTCCAATTACAAAGCCTTTGGCAGGGGTTTCGGTAGCAATCTTAGGTTCATCTGAAGCTAAATCAAATAAAGGAGTTATCACTTCTGCTTTCTCCGTTTGATCTTCAACAGGCAATTCCAAGACCAACTCGGGTTCTTCGTCTAAGGAAAATAAAGGGGCTTCTAGTGCCGTCTCAACAGCCTCTTCGATTGGTTCGCTTTCAGCTTCAGCTTCGTCTTCAATTGGATTGGGTTTTACAAATTCGGGTTCGGCATAATTGGCACCCAATAAATCTTCAAAAGAAATTTGTGCAGGAGCCGTTGTTGATTCGGGTTCCTCATTATTTATTTCTGGTTGATTTTCAGTTACGGCTTCGAAAACAATTTCTTCTACCTCAGTAGATTCTGCAGCAGATTCTTCAAGATCTACTTCTTGCATAACCTGTGTGGCTGCTTCGGTTTTTTCGAAGGCATCTGAATCTTCTTCTTTCTCTGATTCAGCTACAAAAGCGGCAATGATTTCGGGGTTTTCTTGTTTTAGATCAAGCGGCGTTTTGCTTTTCTTAGTTGTTTTTTTCGGGCTAACAACGTCTGTATTTTCCTCGGCAGCTTCAAAGTAAGCGTCCCAATCCATTTGACCAATCGTAGGTTTTGCATCGCCAAATTGGTTTTCCACAAAGCGCATCACCGCCAATTTTTCGTATAATTTTTGGGTTTCTTGAAATAAAATTTCAACATCCGATTTATTTTTTAATTGTAAAACACGGTGTGCTATGCTAATTAATTCGGCTTCCAACTTTTTTTTCATTTGCTTGGGCTTTTTCGGTAGAGGTGTGGTTTATTTGACTAAAATCTAGTTACTTGCTGTGGGTATTTAAAACCAAGGATTTCACCTCCTTATCTAAAATTTATTTACTTTTGACAGCGACGTAAAAGTAACAAAATTTTATGTCGGTTTGTGTGCCCTACACTAAAAAAAATGAACCCCTTTAACCGCTGAATACGAGCAGATGTTTTTAGAAAATACGGTAAATCATAAAGAACAATTTGGCTGGATCGAAGTGATCTGCGGCTCGATGTTTTCGGGCAAAACAGAAGAGTTGATTCGCCGATTAAAACGCGCCCAATTTGCCAAACAAAAAGTAGAAATTTTCAAGCCCTCAATTGATACGCGCTACCACGATGAAATGGTGGTTTCGCACGATAGCAACGAAATTCGTTCTACACCGGTTCCAGCTGCGGCCAACATAGCCATTTTGGCCCAAGGTTGTGATGTAGTTGGCATAGACGAAGCCCAATTTTTTGACGACGAAATCGTAAAAATATGCAACGACCTGGCCAATTCTGGCATACGCGTAATTGTGGCCGGATTGGATATGGATTTTAAAGGCAATCCGTTTGGCCCGATGCCCGCCTTAATGGCCACCGCCGAATACGTCACCAAAGTGCACGCCGTTTGCACCCGAACCGGAAATTTGGCACACTACAGCTTCCGAAAAGCCGAAGGCGATAAATTGGTTTTGTTGGGTGAAACCGACGAATATGAACCCTTGAGTCGAGCGGCCTTTTATCAGGCCATGCACCCCGAAAATTCGACGGCCAAAAAAAACAAAAAAACCTAGACTGTACTTGATGTTAGCCAGCGCAACAATAGCAACCGATTTACAATCTCCTTGGCTCAGTGCGCCCAGAGTGGCTGCATTTGACACCATTTCTATTGATAGTCGATCTTTGCAAAATGGTGTAAACACACTGTTTTTTGCCTTACCTGGCAAGCAACACAACGGGCATGCCTACATTCCAGAGTTAATTGAAAAAGGCGTTTGCCATTTTGTAGTGTCCAAACTTCCCGCTCATGTTTCCCAAGACGTTCATTTTATTTTGGTAGACAATGTGTTGGTCGCCTTACAAAAATTAGCCGCCGCACACCGAAGCCGCTTTTCTATACCTGTAATTGGCATTACGGGCAGCAACGGAAAAACCATAGTAAAAGAGTGGTTGTACCATTTACTCAGCCCCGAATACAGCATCACCAAAAGTCCTAAAAGTTACAATTCACAAGTTGGGGTGCCGCTCTCGGTATTGGCACTCAACAACCAAACTACTCTTGGCTTATTTGAAGCAGGAATCTCTACTACACACGAGATGGAGGTGTTGCAACAAATAATTCAGCCAACCATTGGAGTATTGACACACATTGGCTCGGCACACAATGAGGGCTTTGACTCAGTAGCGCAAAAAATCACTGAAAAATTGCAGCTTTTTACCCATGCTGAGACACTTATTTACAAGCACGATCTTTTGCAAGGAATGGCCTTGCATCAAAATTTGCGCGGGTTTAGTTGGAGTTATTCAGAGCCATCTGCCGAGGTAATCGTACAGAAAAAAGTGCAGGCCAACGCCACTGATTTAGAATTTAAAACCGCTTCCAATCTCTACAGCTGCCGCATTCCATTTACCGACGAAGCATCCATTGAAAACGCCATCAGTTGCGCAGTTGTGTTGGTGTATTTGGGTTACAACAACGAACAAATAGCCAAACGCATGGCAACACTCTATCCCGTTGAAATGCGATTAAAGGTAAAAGCAGGGCTGCACAACAGCACACTCATAGACGACAGTTACAGTGCCGATTTGGACTCGCTGAAAATTGCCTTGGATTTTTTAGAACACCACAAAAACCACAAGCATAAAACGGTGATTCTCTCAGATGTTTTTCAAAGTGGTTTATCTGAAGAAGCGTTATATAATCAAGTGGCTGAACTCACTAAAACACACAAAATTAATCGGGTTTTTGGGATCGGAAGTGCCATCAGCCGTCAAGCTTCGCGTCTTGTAAATTGGCATGTGTACCCCACAACTGAAGCTTTTTTGTCTGAATTAGATCAATTGCAAATAGGCAACGAGACCATTTTAATTAAAGGCGCGCGCGTTTTTGAATTTGAACAACTGGTTTCGGCTCTCGAAGAAAAAACGCATGAAACCGTATTGGAAATTAATTTAAATGCACTCGCGCACAATCTCAATTATTACCGTGGCAAACTAGCTCCAGGCACCAAACTGATGGTTATGGTTAAGGCGTTTGGTTATGGAAATGGAGGAACTGAAATAGCTAAATTGTTGGCACACCATAAAATAAATTATTTGGGAGTGGCCTTTACCGATGAAGGAATTGCGTTAAAAAACGCCGGAATTGACGTGCCAATTATGGTCATGAATCCCGAGAGCAGCAGTTTTGCAACCATTATTCAACACAGATTAGAGCCCGAACTCTATAGCATAAAAGGACTGCGTGCGTTTGTAAAAATAGCAGAACTTCATCAATTGAATCGTTTTCCCATACACCTCAAACTTGACACGGGCATGCACCGCTTGGGATTTGATGTCGATCAACTTCCAGAATTGATAGCCATACTTCAAGCAACTAGTAGTGTACACGTGAAAAGCATTTTGTCTCATTTGGCCACCAGTGATGATCTCGCAAACAAAGAATTTGCACTGCAACAAATTGCAGCATTCCAAACTCGAAGTGAAGCGCTACAACAAGCACTGGGTTATCGGGCAATTTGTCATTTGGCCAATTCATCAGCCATCAGTAATTATCCAAATGCCCAATTTGATATGGTGCGATTGGGCATTGGTTTGTATGGGATTTCCAACAATCCGGCTGAACAACCTGCATTGGAACAGGTGGGCACGCTTAAATCGGTGATTTCGCAAATTAGAACCATACAAGCAGGCGAGAGCGTGGGCTATGGCCGACGATTTGTGGCCGATAAACCGCTAAAAATAGCCACCATTCCGGTTGGGTACGCCGATGGCATTTCTAGACAATGGGGCAACGAACTGGGATATGTAAGCGTTCACGGAAAACCAGCACCCATTGTGGGTAGCATTTGCATGGACATGCTCATGGTGAATGTCACCGGTATTGACTGCGAAGAAGGCGATCGGGTGCAGCTGTTTGGCGACAGCCCTACCGTGGTAGAGATGGCACAAAAATTAAACACGATTCCATACGAAATCATCACCGGCATTTCCCAACGCGTGAAGCGGATTTTTTACCGGGAATAAGCCGCAGAAATCGCTCAATCAAGTAGCAAAAAATTAGAAAATCTAGCTACTTTTGTGCACACTAAATTGATCATTAAACAAAAAAAATATATGAAAGTTGCTGTAGTTGGTGCTACCGGAATGGTTGGCGAAGTAATGCTTCAGGTGTTGGCCGAACGAAATTTTCCTGTAACCGAATTGATTCCCGTGGCCTCTGAAAAATCGGTAGGGAAAGAGATAGAATACAAGGGAAAAACCTATAAAGTGGTGGGCTTAGAAACCGCCGTTTCCATGAAGCCAGACATCGCACTTTTTTCGGCGGGCGGACAAACCTCCCTAGATTGGGCACCCAAATTTGCCGCTGCAGGCACTACCGTAATTGACAATTCATCGGCTTGGCGCATGGATCCAACTAAAAAATTGATTGTACCCGAAATCAACGCCAACGAATTAACCAAGAACGACAAAATCATTGCCAACCCCAATTGTTCAACCATTCAGATGGTGCTAGTTTTGGCGCCATTGCACCATAAATACGGCATCAAACGCGTAATTGTTTCTACCTACCAATCCATTACGGGAACGGGTGTAAAAGCCGTTCAACAATTGGAAAACGAGTACAAAGGCTTACAAGGCGAAATGGCCTACAAGTACCCCATTCACCGCAATGCCATTCCACAATGTGATGTATTTGAAGCCAATGGCTACACCAAAGAAGAAATGAAATTGGTGCGCGAAACCCAAAAAATTATAGGCGACAGCAGCATCGCCGTTACGGCAACTGCCATTCGAATTCCTGTAGTGGGCGGACATTCTGAAGCCGTTAATGTAGAGTTTTCGACCGATTATAACTTGAATGAACTGCGTGCCTTATTGGCTGAAACTCCGGGAGTAATCGTACAAGACGACACCGAAAACTATGTGTATCCGATGCCTTTGTTTGCACAAGGAAAAGACGAGGTATTTGTAGGCCGTTTGCGTCGTGATGAAAGCCGGGCCAATGCACTAAACATGTGGATTGTTGCTGATAATTTGCGCAAAGGAGCGGCAACCAATACCATACAAATTGCCGAATATTTGGTAAAAAATCACTTGGTATAACTACACAACAACATTTTCTTAAGTTGTAAAAAAGGTATTTTTCTGTTAAAAATAATCTTGAAGCACAAGTAAGTGATTACTTTTGACCGGTATGATTAAAAAATATGCGTTAGTCAATGTGGGTTTAATGCTGTCGGTATTGTTTACAATGCTGATTCAGTCTTTGCATTCCTTTGAACACCTGCATCAACTTTTTCAAGAAAAAGAATGCCATCATACCTATTCCCAAAACACCGAAATTTCTCATCAACACCACCCATTTGATCAATGTACAGTTTGTGAATTTACATTGGGCACTTTTATCCCAACAAGCGAATTTGCCTACAAAACGATTGAAAAAACACCTACACCACCCTATTTTTCGTTGGAGACACAAGACCATATTTCCTGTTTTAAAGGAAGTCTTTTTGCTCTTCGAGGTCCACCTATGCTTTAAAATAATATAAACCAATGATCCTCAATTTTTGAGGACATATTCTTGTGTTTACTTATTTTAAACAAAATGCCAAAGAAAAAATCAATACTCTTTTTCTTCGTGTTTTTGTCTGTTGTGGTGCATGCTCAACATACAATTTCAGGAAAGATCATCGCTTCATCCTTGCTCCCTATTGGTGGAAGTCATATTCATGCGGGTAAAAAAACTGTATCATCTGATGAAAACGGATTTTATGTACTAAAGAATCTTCCATCGGGTAAATTGGCCCTGCACATTTCATACATCGGATACAAACCCATTGATACCCTTGTATTCGTATCACGAGATCTTGTGTTGAATTTTACGTTAACACAATGCTCGCATCAACTGGAAGATATTTATATTAAAAAAGGAGGGAATTCCCTAAACAAATCCATACGCGAACAAAAGATACAAGGCGAGACGCTCGAAAAATACAGCAATCAAACCTTGGGTGATGCACTAAAAGAAATAGCGGGCGTTTCTAGTTTAAAAACCGGAAATGCCATAGTAAAACCCATTATCAATGGACTTTACGGAAGCCGTGTGCCCTTAATTTCAAATAATGTTCGGTTAGAAGATCAACAGTGGGGTGCTGAACATGCCCCCAATTTGGATGTAAATTCTGCGGGTAAAATTACAGTTATAAAAGGCGCTTCTGGCCTTCAGTATGGCGGCGACGCTGTAGGTGGATTGATTGTAGTTGAACCGCTATTGGTGCGCGGGGATTCATTGTTTGGAAAAACCATTTTTACTGCGGAGTCCAACGGAAAAGGAGGTTCTGCTGCAACACGATTTCAACGAAGTCGATCGTTGGGTTGGAATTATTCATTTCAAGGAACTTTTCGGTATGTTGGTGATAAATCAGCCCCCGATTATGTATTGTCAAACACAGGCAACAGAGAAAATAATTTTAGTGGGGATATTCGATACAGTCAGAAAAAATATGATTTTACAGCTTCTTACAGTTATTTTAATGCTGTAATTGGCATCCTTAGTGCCTCACATGTGGGAAATGCAAATGAGTTGTATCAATCCATAAACAATCAAATTCCAGCGGTAATTCAACCCTTTGGTTACGCCATCAAAAGCCCAAGACAAGAACTGCAGCATCACTTGGCTAAAGTGAGTTATCAGCACCGGTGGGATGAAACCGAATCCCTGCAATTTCAATATGCCTTTCAATTGAACAAACGATTGGAATTTGATATCCGTAGAGCGAATTACGCAACAAGTGCAGCACTTGATTTGGATTTAACTACCCATTCGGGAGCAATTGATTACAAAAAAATAAACCACGACTGGACGCTAAAATCTGGACTTAATGGCTCGTATCAAACCAACTTTGCAAATCCTTCAACCGGCGTTCGTCCTCTTATCCCAAACTTTACCAAAATTGACCTGGGTGTGTATGGAATTGTTTCGCATAATTTTACAACTGATTTTAGTGTTGAAAGCGGATTACGGTATGATTATTCTGATATTCAAGCTTCAAAATACTATTTAAAATCCCGCTGGAGCGAAAGGGGATATGACGCGTTATTCTCCTCATTTATTGTGAGTGATTACAACGGGACGCAATGGCTCACAAAGCCGACCTTTCGTTTTCATAACTTGGCTGCCAGTCTGGGATTACACAAAGAATTTGGGGGCAATGCCGATGGCTATTTTAACATTAGTCTATCCAACCGAAATCCAAATCCTTCTGAATTTTTTAGTGATGGATTGCATCACGCATCGGGTGTGATCGAATTGGGTGACTTGGCGCTGAAAAAAGAACAATCCCTAAAAATAGGAACTACATTTCAACAAAAATGGAACCGTTTTTCGGTTGAACTTAACCCCTATTTGAGTGCCATTCAAAACTATATGTTTCTCCGGCCAATTGGTTTTGAAACAACCATACGAGGCACGTTTCCGGTATGGGAATACCAACAAACACGTGCACAACTCACAGGGATAGATGTCCAAACCAATTTGAAAATAGGCACCAATTGGAACGAATCAATATCTTTTTCATACGTAAACGGGCGTGATCTCACTCAAAATAGCGCATTAATTGATCTTCCGCCTATGCAATTGAATCACAAAATTCAGTACAGTAAAAAAGAGTGGTACAAGCTGTTGTTGGAAGTAAAAAACGAAGTGGTGTTTTATCAACCTCAATTTCCAAACAATAATTTTACAACCAATATACTGGTGAATAATGAATTTGTACCCGTGGTAGTTGACATCAGCACTCCTCCACTGGGTTATCATTTGTTGCATTTTTACAGCGAAATAAAATTTACAAGCTTTTCTAAAATCAACACCACTTTGGCATTTACTGTGCAAAACATGTTAAACACCAACTACCGTGACTACCTTAATCGTCAACGCTTTTACGCCAATGAAATTGGCAGAAATATTCAAATTCAATTAAAATTTAATTACTAAAAAAACAAAATCATGAAAACTTTACAATCCATTGCAATTGTATTTGCAATCACAACAATCCTAACCGCTTGTAGCAATGACAACCAAGCTACTCCTGTAAATGAAGAAGAGTTAATAACTACCCTAACCGCTGTATTTACACCAGCAGGTGGAGGCGCGTCTATAACACTTGTATACAAAGACTTAGATGGCGATGGGCCAAACGAGCCAGTAAAAAGCGTTTCAGGTCCATTTGCCCAAAACACCATCTATACTGGAGTGGTATCATTTAAAAATGAATCGGTAAGCCCGACTGAAAACCTAACAGCAGAGATAGTAGCCGAGGCAGAAGACCATCAAATTTTTTATCAAAAAACCGGAACCCTAAACGAGTTTGTCTATGCTACAAATGCTGAAAATTTTGATGCAAATGGGAAACCCATTGGATTGCAAACCGTATTTTCAACTACGACAGCGGCGGCGGGCACACTCACAATTAGCCTGATTCATTTACCCAATAAATCAGCTGTTGGAGTAGCAAACGGTGACCCAACCAATGCAGGTGGGAGCACCGATGCAACCGCACAGTTTTCTGTAGTTGTAGAATAAGCAATCAAGCCCATCTTAAAACAACAATGGAGTCCTAAACAAATAGGACTCCATTTTTATTTATCAAAATAGGGGGTGCTAATACTCCAACTTCCCTACATACCCCATGTGTTTCACAATGCGATTTTTTCGTCGGTTAATAAAGGCCGACGAATTGGTCGCTTTGTATTTGCGTGGATTGGGTAAAATGGCCGCTATTCCAGCCGCTTGAATTTTGGTGAGACTGGTGGCATCTTTGCGGTACCAATATTCGCACGCCGCTTGGGCGCCGTATACGCCATCGCCCATTTCGATGCTATTGAGGTACACTTCCATGATGCGTTCTTTGCCCCAAATGAGTTCAATGAGCACCGTGAAATAGGCTTCTAGTCCTTTGCGAAGGTAACTTCGGCCTTGCCACAAAAACACATTTTTAGCGGTTTGTTGCGAAATGGTACTGCCACCTTTGAGTTTTTTGCCTTGCTCGTTGTTTTCCATGGCTTTTTGGATGGCCTCAAAATCAAAGCCATGATGGGTGAGAAATCGGCCATCTTCACTGGCAATCACAGCTTTTTGAAGGTTTTTGGAAATGTGATCAATGGGCACCCAATCGTGGCTGCAGACCATGTCGTTTCCGGCTAGTTTGTTTTCGATGCTTCGCGTGAGCATGAGAGGCGTATAGGGTACGGGAACAAACTTGAAAAGGAGAACCAAGCCAAGGGAAATTCCAAAAAACCACAAGACCACTTTACGTAAAAATTGAACTATTTTGTTTTTCATCTGTTAGGCTAAATCGGCCAATTCGGCCCCAATTAAACTTCCAATAGCAACACCCATGCCGCCCAAACGTACGCCGCAATATACGCGGTTGGACAACTGCTCCACAACGGGGCTTTTGTGTGCGCCCAATCCCATGATGCCACTCCAACGCTGGGCAATTTGTACCGGTTGCTGCGGCAAAATTACTTCTTTTAGCAAATGCTCCAAGCGGTTTTGAATCAATTCGGTTTGACCCAGATCGGTGGTGGTTTCGCCTGTAAAATCTAAATTCCTGCCGCCGCCTAACAGGATGCGGTTGTCGATATTTCTAAAATAATAATAGCCCTGATCCAAATGAAACGTGCCTTTGATGGCCAAGTTGGGAATGGGCTCGGTAATGAGTACTTGGGCACGACCTGGTTTTACAGCGACATCCAAGATTTGATTGGCAAAGCCGTTGGTAGCAAAAAATAACTTTTGGGTAGTGAATGAAAAATCGGGTAATTGCACTTCAACAAAAGACTCGTTTTCAGTATAGCCCAAAACTTCCTGTTGATTCAGAATAAGAATATCTGCTGAAACAGCCTTTTTAAGAAGCGCTTGCATCATTTTTCCGGTATCAATCTGCGCCTCAAACGGATTAAAAATCAGCTGTTCGCAAATGCTTGCAAAATCAAAACGATTGTGTTCTTTGACAAAAAGATCGGCCTTAAAAAAGGAACGAAACAAGTCGTTGATAAACGGCATATTGGCCAAACAACTAGCATAACTTTTTTCATCCGATTGCAAAAACAATTCGTAGCCGCCGTGGGGGGTAAAATCAAGGGCTGCATCACCCAAATTTTTGCGCAATAACTGCAAGCCATTCCATCGCTTTTGTACCAAGTTAATCACTTCTTCTTCTGAGTGCGAGCGCAAATCATCGAGCAATTCAGAAAGGCTACCAAAGCAAGCAAAGCCGGCATTTTTGGTGCTGGCGCCTTCGGGTAAAACCCCTTTTTCTAATACTAAAATTTTGGCAGATGGAAAGCGTTCGCGCAAGCGCAAGGCTGCGTGTAAGCCCACAATGCCACTTCCCACAACCGTGAAATCAACCTGTGAAAACCAACTTTTGTATTCCCAATAACTTAAACGCATCGGCTAAAATTTGCATAAAAATAAGTTTTATTTGGATTGGATTGGGTTTTGAGAAACAATCAACCTCTTAATATTGCCGTTTATCGATTTTATTACCCCAAACTGCAATTCATTCGCAGTAATTTTTATATTTGGAACTCGAACTAAATCAACACGTTATTTATGAAAAAAGTTGTACTCACCTTGGCCCTTTTTGCATCGATTGGAATAGCCTTCGCGCAAACAAGTCGCCCCGTATGGAAATCGACGGTAAAAAATACCCAATCGACTACCTTAGAAAACAAACAAAGCATTGCCAATCCACATTTATTTGCTTTAGATGCAGAAGCCTTGCAACAAGCCTTAGCCAATGCGCCACAGCGTTTTGCCTCGGCAGCGGCCTCTACCAAAATTGTAAGCTTCCCTACTGTATCGGGCGAATTAGCTCAGTACCGAGTAAAGGAATCATCCAATCTTGATCCCGAATTGGCAGCTCGTTACCCTGAAATTAAATCGTACATAGGACAAGGAGTTGAAAATCCAGGATCTACCATTTATTTTAGCGTATCCCCATTGGGTGTGCAAACCATGCTCATCAATCCAGACAAATCGGCTGAATTTATTGAGCCCTACACTACCGATTTATCTTCGTACGTGGTGTACCGTCGTCAAGACAAAGCGGCTTCATTGACTCCATTTGAGTGTAAAATGATTGCCGACGCACCAACCGATATTACCAGCAGCACTGCTCGTCCAAATGCCGACGATTCGGTGATGCGTACTTTCCGTTTGGCCATGTCATGTACAGGAGAATATACCGCCTATTTTGGTGGAACTAAAGCACAAGCTTTGGCTGCTATTAACAACACCATGACCCGTGTAAATGGCGTGTTTGAATTGGATTTTGGCGCACGCATGGTTTTGATTGCCAACACTGATTTGGTGATTTATACAAACGCGTCAACTGACCCGTATTCTGCAGCAACTTCTATGTCTAGTTGGAATGCGCAATTGCAATCTACTTTAACCTCGGTAATTGGGGAAGCCAACTACGATGTAGGCCATTTATTCGGAGCCTCAGGTGGTGGTGGAAATGCCGGTTGTATTGGTTGTGTTTGTGTTAACGGATCTAAAGGAAGCGGAATTACCTCACCAGCAGACGGAATTCCAATGGGAGACACTTTTGACATCGATTATGTAGCGCACGAATTGGGTCATCAATTTGGAGCTAACCATACTTTCTCAATGAGCAGTGAAGGAACTGGCGTTAATATGGAACCTGGTTCAGGTTCAACTATCATGGGTTATGCCGGAATCACAGCACAAGATGTTCAACCAAATTCTGATCCATATTTCCATGCCATCAGCATTCAACAAGTAACCAACAACATCAAAGCCAAAACCTGTCAAACCAATACAGCAACCGGGAATTCTGTTCCAACGGCCAATGCTGGATTGGATTATACAATCCCAAAAAGCACTCCGTTTATGTTAACAGGATCAGGTACTGATGCCAATGGAGATGTATTAACCTACAACTGGGAACAAATTGACAACAGCACAACAACAGGAGCCAGTTCAGCTGCAAGTGCTACTAAAACTACAGGACCTACTTTCCGATCGTATAATTCATCTACATCTCCTGTTCGTTATTTTCCAAGATTGCAATCTGTTTTAACAGGAGCCACCACTACATCAGGTACTGAAATATTGGTTGAAGCTTTGCCTTCTGTTGCACGAACAATGAACTTTCGTTTAACCGTGCGCGACAATAAAATTGGAGGAGCTGCAAACAACAGTGACGACATGATTGTAACTGTAAATGCTACGGCGGGTCCATTTGCTGTCACTGCCCCTAACACTGCGGTTTCATATGTAGGCGGAAGCACCCAAACCATCACATGGAATGTAGCGGGAACTACAGCCAACAATGTAAACTGTGCCAATGTTGATATCTTGTTATCAACCAATGGTGGAACCACCTTCACTACTTTAGTGGCGGGAACACCAAATGATGGAACTGAAGCGGTGGTAATTCCAAATACAGCAGGAACCACCAACCGTATCATGATTAAAGGAAGCAACCATATTTTCTTTGACATTTCGAATGCCAACTTTACCATTACACAAGGATCAACTGATTTTACTGCTCCAACAGCACCTACTAATTTAGCTGCCGCTGGCACAACAAGCACAAGCACTCAATTGAACTGGACAGCTGCAACCGATAACGTAGCCGTAACTGGATATGAGGTATATCAGGGAGCAACCTTAAAAGCAACTGTAGCTACTACAACTTATACTGTAACTGGATTAACTCCGTCTACACTTTACAGCTTTAGTGTAAAAGCAAAAGATGCCAATAATAATGTTTCGGCAGCAAGTAATGTGGTAGACGTAACTACCTTGGCTGATACAGCTGCGCCAACTGCGCCCGTATTGAGTGCCTCAGGAACTACCAACACAACTACTAATTTAGCTTGGACTGCAGCCACTGACAACGTAGCTGTAACCGGTTATGATGTATACCAAAATAGTGTTTTCAAAGCTACAGTAACCGGATTGACGTATGCTGTAACTGGCTTAAGCGCCGGAACCACATACGCATTTACGGTGTTAGCCAAAGATGCAGCAGGAAATACTACAAGTAGTAATGCAGTAAATGTAACCACTACAACGCCAGATACCACAGCGCCATCAGCAGTAGTATTGAGTGCTTCGGGCACAACTGCTACTGCTACCAACTTGAGTTGGACAGCGGCTACAGATAATGTGGCTGTTACTGGATACGAAGTATACCAAGGTGCTACTTTGAGAGCTACCGTTACTACTTTAACCTATGCGGTGACTGGACTTACTGCTTCTACGGCTTATACCTTTAGCGTTAAAGCAAAAGATGCAGCTGGAAACGCATCAACAAGTAATATTGTTTCGGTAACTACCCTTGCGCCAACTGTTACTTATTGTACTTCGCAAGGAACCAATACGTCAAATGACCGTATCAGTAGAGTAGTATTAGGTACGATCAACAATTCATCAACAGGAACTGCCGGATATGAGAATTTTACAGCCATTTCTACCAATTTAGTGCGTGGCGTATCTAATGCGTTAACCATAACTCCGTTCCGTTCATCTACAAATCGTGCAGAGGCGTATCGCATTTGGATTGATTACAACAACGATGGGGATTTCTTAGACACCGGAGAACAAGTGTACAATAGAACCGCTATTTCAGCTACTTCTGTATCTGGATCTTTCACGGTGCCTACAACCACAACCTTAGGCGCTAAAAGAATGCGTGTCTCAATGAAATACAACGCCTCACCAACCTCTTGCGAGACATTTTCTAGAGGACAAGTAGAAGATTACACGGTAAATATTACTGCAACGGCTCGTCAGGAAGAGAATACAGCGGTTGAAGTGCTTGTATATCCAAATCCAGTAGAAGGGAACTTATTAACGGTTTCTGAATCAGCAGCCGCGGCCAACTACCGTATTTATACTGTTTTGGGCCAAGTAGTCGCTGAAGGTAAAGTAGAAAACAATGCAGTATATGTTGGTAACATTACGGCTGGAACCTACTTGATTGAATTTGTGATAAACGACCAAACTGTTGTTAAACGCGTAATCAAAAAATAATTCAAGAACTATTCCTACTAAAAGCCACCGTATTCCGGTGGCTTTTTTTTGCAAAAAAGGGTACATTTAACGCTTCAAAATTTACACTATGAAAAAAATTGGATTACTAATTGTAATGGTATTTAGTATGGCTGCACTGCACGCACAAGAAGTTATGTCTCCCGAGTTATTATGGAAATTGGGCCGCGTAAGTCCGGTGGGTATTTCAAAAGATGGGTCGGCATTAATTTACAAGGTTTCTTACCCTTCTGTATCTGAAAACAAATCGACTTCCAAAACCTTCATGATGCCCATCGAAGGCGGAAAAGCAACTGAAATCAAAGACACAAAAAACGTTATTGCAGATCGCAATGTGTCTCCAGACGGCAAGTACATCTTGTATAGCGAGGAGGTAAAACTGCAATCGGTACACGGAAAAGATTTTTATCCGGAATTAGATAAATCAAATGCACAAGTATACAATGGATTGGATTACCGCCACTGGGATACCTGGAACGAGGGGAAATACAATCACGTATTTTACAAAAGTACGGCAGCAGGTGCGCAAACTGGGATTGACATCTTGAAAGACGAACGCTATGACAGTCCCCAAAAACCATTTGGTGGCGACGAAGATTTTATTTGGTCGCCCGACGGCAAAAGCATCATTTATGTGTGCAAGAAAAAAGAAGGAACCGCCTATGCCGTATCGACCAATACTGATTTGTATCAATACGATTTAGCCACAGGAGCAACCGTAAATCTCACTGAAAACAATTTGGGCTACGACACCAATCCGAGTTTTTCGCCACAGGGCAATTTGAGCTGGTTGCAAATGAAACGCGACGGCTATGAAGCCGATAAAAATGATTTGGTGGTTCGCGTAAATGACAAAGTACAGCTTAATCTTACCGCCAATTGGGATGGCACTGTAAACAATTTTATGTGGGCTCCCGATGGTAAAAAGGTCTATTTCACCGCACCTGTAGACGGAACCATTCAATTGTTTGAAGTGAATTATCCAGGATTAACCAAAATGGTACCTGCTGTAAAACAACTTACGGATGGTATTTTTGATGTACACGACATTGTTGGGTTTTCTGGAAACCACATTCTGCTCACCCGCACCGACATGAACCACGCGACCGAGATTTATAGCTACGAGCTAAAAAAGAAAACGTGGAACCAACTCACCCACGAAAACGACAAAATCTACGAAGGCTTGGCGTTGAGTAAAACCGAAAAACGCTATGTAACCACCACCGACGGCAAAAAAATGTTGGTTTGGGTAATTTTACCGCCCAACTTTGATGCCAGCAAAAAATACCCTACGCTCTTGTATTGCCAAGGCGGACCACAATCGGCATTGACACAGTTTTATTCGTTCCGTTGGAATTTTCAACTCATGGCAGCCAACGGCTACATTGTGGTAGCACCAAACCGACGCGGAATGCCCGGACACGGCGTAGCTTGGAATGAGCAAATTAGTGGCGATTGGGGCGGACAAGTGATGCAAGATTACCTATCGGCAATTGATGATGTAGCCAAAGAATCCTACGTAGACAAAGCCCGTTTGGGATGTGTAGGCGCGAGTTATGGCGGCTATTCGGTATTTTATTTGGCCGGTATTCACCAAAATAGATTCAAATCGTTTATTGCACACGATGGCGTATTTAACACCCAAAGTATGTTTGGCACAACCGAAGAAGTGTTCTTCAACAACTGGGATTTTGGTGGCGCCTATTGGGAGAAAAACAATGCCATAGCACAAAAAACCTACAGTACGTTTAATCCTATAAATTATGTAGACCAATGGAATACGCCCATTCTAATTATTCAAGGCGGAACTGATTTTAGAGTACCTATTGGACAAGCGCAAGAAGCTTTTCAAGCGGCACAATTGCGCGGAATCAAAAGTAGATTTTTGTATTTCCCAGAAGAAAATCACTGGGTACTCAAACCTCAAAATGCCCAAGTTTGGCAACACGAATTCTACAAATGGTTGAAAGAAACTTTATAATTCAGCAAAGAAAAAGGCCTCTGTTTAGAGGCCTTTTTTTTATTAGTCAGGATCGTTCATTGTAAAACTCTCCATGAATTTTGTGGTGTAATTTCCAGCCACATAATCCGGTTCGTCCATTAATTGGCGGTGAAACGGAATGGTCGTTTTAATCCCTTCAATCACAAACTCATCTAAAGCACGTTTCATTTTACTAATTGCTTCCTCACGGGTTTGCGCCGTAGTAATCAATTTAGCAATCATTGAATCGTAATTTGGTGGGATTGTATATCCGGCATATACGTGCGTATCCAAACGAACTCCATGTCCTCCTGGCGCGTGTAGCGTTGTGATTTTTCCGGGTGATGGACGGAAATCATTGTATGGATCTTCAGCGTTAATTCGGCATTCGATGGCATGCAAATTGGGGTAGTAATTTTTTCCAGAAATAGGCACACCCGCAGCTACTAAAATTTGCTCACGAATTAAATCGTAATCAATCACTTGTTCGGTAATGGGATGCTCTACCTGAATACGGGTATTCATTTCCATGAAATAAAAATTGCGGTGTTTGTCTACCAAGAATTCAACCGTTCCAGCACCTTCGTATTTAATGAACTCTGCCGCTTTTACGGCTGCATCACCCATTTTTTCACGTAATTCATCGGTCATGAATGGAGAAGGTGTTTCTTCGGTTAATTTTTGGTGACGGCGTTGTACTGAACAATCGCGTTCTGATAAATGACAGGCTTTGCCGTAGGCATCACCTACTACTTGAATCTCTATATGTCGTGGTTCTTCGATTAATTTTTCAAGATACATGCCATCGTTTCCAAAAGCTGCTCCAGCTTCTTGACGAGCACTTTCCCACGCTTTCAATAAATCTTCTTCTTTCCAAACCGCACGCATTCCTTTTCCTCCACCACCAGCGGTTGCTTTAAGCATGACCGGATAACCCATCTCTTTGGATAGTTTGGCCGCTTGTTCATAGGATTCTAAAATACCATCAGAACCCGGAACACAAGGTACACCAGCTGCTTTCATGGTTGCTTTAGCCGAAGCCTTATCCCCCATTCGATCAATCATCTCGGGAGAAGCCCCTATGAATTTGATACCGTGTTCAGAGCAGATTTTAGAAAATTTAGCGTTTTCAGATAAAAAGCCGTACCCGGGATGAATGGCATCTGCGTTAGTAATTTCTGCTGCCGCAATAATATTGGACATTTTTAAATAAGACAAATTACTGGGAGCTGGACCTATACATACCGCTTCGTCGGCAAACTTTACGTGTAAACTATCTGCATCAGCTGTTGAATATACTGCCACAGTTTTGATGCCCATTTCGCGACAAGTTCGGATGATGCGCAAGGCAATCTCTCCTCTGTTGGCAATTAATATTTTTTTAAACATCTTGAATAAATTTTAAAATTACAAATCCCATTCCGCTATTTCGGAACCAAAATCCAATAGTGGAATTTGTATTTTGATTATTGGAATTTCAAAACAATTTAGGAAGGATCAACTAAGAATAAAGGTTGGTCAAATTCTACTGGAGACATATCGTCCACTAAAATTTTTACAATTTTTCCAGAAACCTCTGATTCGATTTCGTTGAATAGTTTCATCGCTTCAATTACACAAAGCACATCGCCTTTTCCGATAGCGCTTCCCACCTCAACAAACATTGGTTTGTCTGGCGATGGTTTTCTATAGAAGGTACCAATCATGGGTGATTTTACTGTAATGTAGTTTGCGTTTTCTGCTGCAGGGGCTGCGGCTACAGGAGCAGCAGGCGCTTGTGGCAAAGCAGCTACAGGAGCTGCTGCAGGCATGGCTTGGGCCATTGGAGCTTGTTGCACATAAGTAATATCTGGAGTATTCCCTTCAAGTGTGGTTCTGATGGTAATTTTAATGTCTCCTGTTTCTAATTTTACTTCGGCAACACCTGAATTGGATACAAATTTGATCAGGTTTTGAATTTCTTTTAAATCCATAATGCGTTGATTTAAGTTTAGTTTATTTTTTATCGTAAGCCCATTTTAAAAAGATAGATCCCCAAGTAAATCCGCCACCAAAAGCAGCAAAAATAAGGTTGTCTCCTTTTTTAAATTTATGTTCAAAATCACTTAATAATAAGGGTAAAGTTGCCGATGTAGTATTGCCGTATTTTTCAATATTGATTAATACTTTACTGTCATCAAGCCCCATGCGAGAAGCCGTTGCGTCTATAATTCTTCTGTTCGCTTGGTGAGCAAGTAACCAATCTACATCATCGTGAGTTAATTGATTGCGTTGCATAATTTTTTCACTTACATCGGCCATGCCCGTAACGGCATATTTAAATACAGTCTTTCCATCTTGGAACACATAATGCTGTCGGTTTTCTACCGTTTCTGCCGAAGAAGGCAAAATAGATCCACCCGCATCAATTTTTAAGTATTCACGGCCAATTCCATCGCTGCGCAAAAACTCGTCTTGCAATCCTAATCCTTCGTGATTGGGTTCAAACAATACTGCGCCGGCTCCATCACCAAAAATGATGCAAGTAGCGCGATCGGTGTAGTCAATTATGGAAGACATTTTGTCTGCTCCAATGAGTAGCACTTTTTTATATCTTCCCGATTGAACATAGGCCGCACAAGTAGACATGCCGTATAAAAATCCGGAGCAAGCCGCTTGTAAATCGTAGGCAAACGCATTCACAGCGCCAATTTGAGTGGCAACATAAACTGCAGTAGCAGCAACTGGCATATCGGGTGTGGTGGTAGCTACAATTACGGCATCAATTTCAGCAGGATTTAGTCTGCTTTTTTGGATCAAATTTTCAGCCGCTTTAATGGCCAAATAGGAAGTCCCTAATTTATCTCCTTTTAATATCCTGCGTTCGCGAATTCCAGTTCGGGAAGTAATCCATTCGTCATTGGTTTCTACTAAGGTCTCCAATAATTTATTGGTTAGTACAAAATCAGGAACATAAGAACCTACAGCGGTAATGGCGGCAGTAATTGTACTCATAGGTGTTTGCTATTTCTTTTCAAGGTTTCCCTTGATAAAGTGGTGGAAATTACAAAAAAAATTGAAATGAAATTTGATTTAGAATGGGTTATTTAAGACCCAATATAAACAACAAAAACTCCCACTTTGGTGAGAGTTTCAGTGTATTATTTCAGCTTATTAAGCAAGCGCTACAGGTGATTTATCAATAACCACTTGTCCTCTGTAGTACATTTTCCCTTCATGCCAGTAGGCTCTGTGGTATAAATGAGCTTCTCCTGTAATTGGACAAGTTGCGATTTGAGCAACTGTTGCTTTGTAATGTGTTCTTCTCTTATCTCTTCTTGTCTTGGAGACTTTTCTCTTAGGATGTGCCATTTTACTGTATTATTTATCCGTTAATAGTTGCTTTAATTTATCCCAACGTGGGTCTATTGTTTCTTGTTCTTGTGTACCGATATCTGAAACCGAAAGTGCTTTTAATGTATCCAACGCAGGCGTTTGTAATGTACCTGCTTTAATACCTGGATGCTCTTTTCTGTATGGGATTGAAAGAACAATCATTTCATACAAATAATGAGCCACGTCAAGTTGGTGTTCTCCATGTGGCAAGATTAATAACTCCTCATTGTCGTTATTGAATTGCTCTCCAAATTGAACCACCAAATTGATTTTTCCTTTAATAGGCAAATCAAACTCTTCGCCCGTTACATCACAAGGAACGTGAATGGTTCCGCTGTGTTTGAAACTGAGCTCTAAAAAATTTGGCTTCTTTTCTAGTACTATTTTTGCTTTGATGTCGGAACTTTCAAATTCATGGTAATCAAAGCGATCAAAGAACGTATTGTTAATCTGATATTCAAATTGGTGTTTGCCTACCTTTAACCCTAAAAAAGGAATTAAAAATTCATTTAACTGTTTCATTTTGACACCAATTTACCGAACGAATCGGGAGCGCAAAGATATAAATTTATTGTACAATCAAAAATGTGGCGCGCATTTTTTTAGCGAATATTTTTCTCTTCTTTTATTTCTCTGATTTTCATCGGATTAGCACTGATTTCTAAGTGCTGATTCCGGGAGTGAAACACGTCTATAGCTAAATATACCGCTTCTTTAAACGAATTAAAATCAGCCAATCCTTTTCCCGCAATATCATAAGCCGTTCCGTGATCGGGAGAAGTTCTAATTTTAGCTAATCCCGCCGTAAAATTTACGCCTCTTCCAAAAGACAAGGTTTTAAATGGCACCAAGCCTTGGTCGTGGTACATGGCCAAAACCGCGTCGTACTTTTCGTACTGGTTGCTTCCAAAAAATCCGTCAGCTGGAAATGGACCGTAAACCAACGTGCCTTTTGCCGCAATTTTTTTGATGGCCGGTTTAATTATCAACTCTTCCTCTTTGCCAATCACCCCATTGTCACCACTATGTGGATTGAGCCCTAAAACAGCAATTTTGGGTTTTACCAAACTAAAATCTTGCACCAAGGTCTTGCGAATGGTTTCAATTTTTTCCATTAACAATTTTTCGGTTAAGTGCTGGGCCACTTCGTTTACCGGTACATGGTCGGTGAGCAAACCCACACGCAACTGATCTTGCACCATGAGCATCAAGGAGTTTCCGTTTAATTCTTGTGCCAAATAATCGGTATGACCAGGGAATGTAAACTCATCCGATTGGGAGTTAAATTTATTTATAGGCGCCGTAACCAGCACATCTATTTTTCCTTCTTTTAATGCTTTTGTTGCTGCTACAAATGATTTTATGCCGAAGCTTCCGCCCATTTCTGTAGCCTCACCAAATGTCAAATCAACCGTATCGCGCCACACATTGAGCACATTAATTTTCCCAACTACTACCTGATCTAAGGTGTCAATTCCGTGAAACATTGCTGTAGTTTCAATCGTTTTTTTAATGAATGAAAGTAATTTCACGTTAGCAAAAATTACTGGTGTACACAATTCCAACATGCGTGAGTCCTCGAAGGTTTTTAAAACCACTTCGCTGCCTATCCCGTTCAAATCTCCTATTGAAATTCCAACCAATATATTTTCTGCTTTTTTCATGGGTAGTACCGGGTATTTATTGCTAATTTTGACGGGCAAATTTAGTAAAATAAAACCACAATGTTCACAGGAATCATAGAAACCCTAGGCACACTAGTTGACGTAAAAAAAGAGCAAGAAAACCTGCGCCTCACGGTTCAATCGGCATTAACCCCCGAGCTCAAAATAGACCAAAGTGTAGCCCATAATGGGGTATGCCTTACGGTCGTTTCCAAAACCGATTCGACCTATACGGTAACGGCCATTCAGGAAACTTGCTTGAAAACCAATATTGAATCCTGGGCGGTGGGCGATGTTATTAATTTGGAACGCGCCATGTTATTGGGCGCACGACTTGATGGCCATATTGTACAAGGCCACGTAGACCAAACGGGTATTTGTACCGTGATTCGGGAAGCTGACGGCAGTTGGTATTATAGTTTTGAATACGATCCCACCTTGCATAATATTACCATCGAAAAAGGATCCATTACAGTAAACGGCGTGAGTCTTACCGTGGTGAACTCCAAAGCCAATGCCTTTAGCGTAGCGATTATTCCCTACACCCACGAACACACCAATTTCCACACGTTTAAAGTAGGCACCAAAGTAAACTTAGAATTTGACGTGATTGGCAAATACGTGAGCCGATTGCATGGGTTGAGGGGATAGAATAGATAGGTTGTAGGCTGTAGGTTGTAGGTTACTTTCTTAGGACAAACTCTTGTTTCTTATCTATTTGTCTATTGGTATTTTTAGTTAGCGTTTAAAAGTCAAGGTTGAGTATACGATTTAGGTATAGAAAACATAATTGACTTAGTATACGTTAACCTTTTGACTTTATGACTTGTTTGCTAATCTATCGCCCAGCCAATCAACTGGATTTTCTAATACGCGAATTAATTTTTCTTCGGCACTTCCAGCAATAGGATGATGATTATAATGCCACTGCACATGTGGTGGTAAGCTCATTAATATCGATTCAATTCGGCCGTTGGTTTTTAAGCCAAAAAGGGTGCCTTTGTCGTGCACCAAATTGAATTCCACATAACGACCGCGGCGAATTTCTTGCCAGGTGCGTTGGGCGGGTGTATAGGCTACATTTTTTCTTTTTTCTACAATAGGCACATAGGCTTCTAGAAAACTGTTGCCTACTTCGGTTACAAAGTTATACCAATCTTCCATTGTCATTTGCTCAGTTGCTTTGCAATAATCAAAGAACAAACCGCCAATTCCGCGGGCTTCGTTGCGGTGGGCGTTCCAAAAATAGGTGTCGCACTGTTGTTTGAATTTTGGATAAAAGTCCATCCCGACGCTTCGGGAATGCTTATCGCAAGCGGTTTTGCAGGTGTGGTGAAAATGAATGGCATCTTCTTCAAACAAATAATAGGGCGTTAAATCTTGTCCGCCACCAAACCAACTGTTGATTACTTTTCCGTGATCGTCATACATTTCAAAATAACGCCAATTGGCATGCACCGTAGGCACCATCGGGCTTTTGGGATGAATCACCAAACTCAATCCGCAGGCAAAAAAATCAGCTTCGCCTACGTTGAATAATTTTTGCATCGAATCCGGTAATTTACCATGAACCGCTGAAATGTTTACCCCACCTTTTTCAAAAACTTGGCCGTTTTCAATGACACGTGTTCGTCCGCCACCGCCTTCGGGTCTGGCCCAAAGATCTTCCCGGAATTTGGCCACGCCATCGGCAGCTTCCAATCCTGCGCAGATTTGGTCTTGGAGGTTGAGAATGTAGTTATAAAATTTGTCTTTCATGAATAGTTGTATTAAGTATCAAGTATTAAGTACAAAGACAAAATCTTAATACTTAATACTTGATACTTTGTACTATGATTTAAATTCCTTCACTGCTTCCACAAAAGCCTTCGCGTGATCAACCGGAATATTCGGTAAAATACCGTGGCCCAAGTTGACGATGTAGTTGTCTTTGCCAAATTCGTCAATCATTTGATGCACCATTTTTTTGATGGTGGGAATGGGCGAAAGCAAACGGGACGGATCAAAATTGCCTTGTAATGTGATTTTTCCGCCAGACAAATATCGGGCGTTTCTCGGGGAACACGTCCAATCTACACCCAGTGCTGATGCTTTTGATTTGGCCATATCACCCAAGGCAAACCAACATCCTTTTCCAAACACAATCACTTTGGTATACGGAGCCAAAGCTTCCACGATTTGGTTGATGTATTTCCATGAAAATTCTTGGTAATCCACCGGCGAAAGCATGCCGCCCCAGGAATCAAAAATCTGAATGGCGTTGCAGCCGGCGTTTACTTTTTCTTTTAAATATAAAATCGTGGTGTCGGTTATTTTTTGCAACAAGGTATGCGCGGCAACGGGATTGGAAAAACAAAATCCTTTGGCTGTATCAAAACTTTTGGAGCCTTTTCCTTCTACCGCATAACAAAAAATGGTCCAAGGCGAACCGGCAAAGCCAATCAACGGTACCTCATCATTGAGCATTTCTTTGGTCAATTTGATGGCGTCAAATACATAACCCAAAGTTTCGTTCACGTCTGGCACAAAAACTTGGTTCACTTGTTCCATACTGCGAATGGGATTCGGAATGATCGGGCCCAAATTGTCTTTCAACTCCACGTGAATACCCATGGCTCTTGGAACCACCAAAATATCCGAAAACAAGATCGCGGCATCGGGTTGTACAATTCGAATGGGTTGCACCGTAATTTCAGCGGCCAATTCGGGGGTTTCGCAGCGGGTGAAAAAATCGTATTTATCACGCAAGGCTCTAAACTCGGGCAAATAGCGGCCCGCTTGACGCATCATCCACACGGGTGGACGTTCTACTTTCTCGTTGTTAAGGGCTCTAAGGAATAAGTCGTTTTTTAACATGATTTACAGTTTACAGTTTGCGGTTTACAGTTTAACAACTGAAAAAAGCAAACATTACTTTTTATAATGGGTGATTACATCCTGGATCACCTGCTCAACTGAGGGTTTACCGGCGATGTGTATGGTTCTAATTTTATTTTTAGTTAAGGCCTCTGCAGTGGTTTCGCCAATACAAAAACACGGTTCATTTTTTATTAAATTCAACTTCAAATAACTCTCCACAGCTGATGGACTAAAAAAAAGTATTCCATCGGGCTGCTGTTTAATTTTTTGTGGCTTTAAGGTAGTTTCGTATACTTCAATTTCATTAAACAAAACGCTGTTTTCTGTCAGTATCTTGGGCAATTCATCTCTCCGCAGGTTTCCACAAAAAAAAGTATAGCTTTCTTTGCCATAGACTAAAGAAATAATTTCGGCCAAATCGGCGGCGTAACCGGTATAGGCAAGCACATTGAATCCGTTTTCATCCAACAGGTTTTTGGTTTTCATCCCCACAGCAAACACATTTTTGCCTTTCAGTTGGTTGCAATTGGGGTGTTGCAAAATGGCTTGTACCGCATTTTGACTGGTAAAAATCAAGTTGTCAAACACCTGTTCTAGTTCAAAATTTTTGGGGTTAATTTCAATAAAATCTATTGCGTCTATCGCTATATTGGCATCAAACAAAAGCTGTGTTTGCGCTGGCAAGAGGGATTTGGTTGATAGTATGTAAGGGTTTTTTACCACGAATGCACGGATTATTTCTGCAACGATTTCTTGATTTCAGCCATCAAGGCGGATCCTCCTTGGGCCAAAATTTCGTGAGCCAACTCGTAGCCCAATTTTTTCCACTCAGAAACGTCGACTGTTTTTTGAATTTCAAATTTTTTCTGGCCATCAATTGACAACAAAACGCCTGTGAAATCAAAGGTTTCAGTTTGTTCGTTGTAGGTAGCCAAAGCGCCAATGGGTGCCGTACAGCCGCCTTCTAAGGTGCGCAAAAATTGACGTTCAATGTGGGTGCAAATTTCGGTTTCAATGTGATTGAGTTGCGATAAAGCATCCAAGGTATAGGTGTCATTCGCCAAGGCAACCACAACCATGGCGCCTTGTGCAGGAGCAGGAATCATCCAATCCAACGCTTCAACTACGCCTTCAAACGTAGGGCTTTTAACGGCTTTATCGCTAATAAACCCCAACCGATCTAAACCCGCAGCGGCAAAAACTGCGCCTTGCCACTCATTGTCAGCTAGTTTCTGCAAACGCGTATTCACATTTCCGCGTAAATCAACCACCGAATGCTTTGGGTATTTATTGAGCCACTGGGCTTGACGGCGCAAACTTCCGGTAGCAATTGTTGCAGTTGCTGCACTGAAATCAGTATTTCCTTTGTGAACCAACACATCCAAATTAGTTGCTCGTTCTAATACAGCTGCTTGCACAAGACCGTCGGGTAAGGCCGTAGGCACATCTTTCATCGAATGAACGGCAATGTCGATTTGGCCGTTGAGCAAGGCCAAATCCAATGTTTTGGTGAATATACCCGTGATGCCCATTTCATACAAGGGCTTGTCAAGTACAAGATCGCCATCCGATTTTACGGCAATGATCTCGGTTTTAATTCCTAAATCCTTGAGTTGCTGTTCAACCGTCTTGGCTTGCCACAAAGCCAATGCGCTGTCTCGTGTTCCAATGCGTATAATTTTATCAGCCATGAACCCTGAATTTAGTTGGATTGTTTTTGATTTTGTGGAGATGATAATTGAAAGATTTTTTCTATCCATTCTATACTTTCCTCCACAAGGGTATCGTCATCTTTGAGGTGACTTGCAAAGTGATTGGTGATTTTTTGAATAATACGAGCGCTAATGAGTTCGGCCTGTTCTTCATTAAAATCGTTCATTTTTTTGCGTTGAACCATCAATTCACTTTCCTTTATTTGGTTCAATTTTTGTTTTAATGCATGGATAGTTGGCGCAAACTTGCGTTGTTTGGTCCAATCTATAAATTCACTTTCTACTTCATTTATTATGGCTTCAGCAGCAGGAATTTGACTTTTTCTTTTTTCGAGGGTTTCGTCGGTAATTTGCGACAATTGATCCAAATCTACTAAGCTCACACCCGAAATATCCTGAACGTTTTCGTGTACATTTCTGGGTACCGATAGGTCTAAAATAAGCAGTGGTTTTTTTAGGTTTAAAAGGGCTTTGTCAACGGTTGGATTTTGAGCGCCAGTGGCCACCACTACTACATCGGCATTTTGCAATTCCAAGTGTAGATCTGCATAATCTTTTACCACTACATTAAGCTTTCGAGCCAGGCGTTCCGCTTTGTCTTTGGTGCGATTGATTAGGGTAATTTGTTCGTTCTTGCTGTGTTTTACCAGATTTTCACAGGTGTTTCTCCCTATTTTTCCAGTCCCGAAAAGCAAAATGTTTTTTGAGCCAATGTCGGACACATTTTTGATGATGTATTGCACAGAGGCAAAAGAAACCGACGTAGCGCCCGAGGAAATTTCGGTTTCGGTTTTTACTTTTTTACTGGCTTGGATTACTGCATTAACAAGTCGCTCGAGATAGGCATTTACCATACCCATTGCTTTGGAAGCAGCAAAACCGAGTTTGAGTTGGCTAATGATTTCAAAGTCGCCCAAAATCTGGCTGTCTAAACCGGTGCCCACCCGAAACATGTGATGCACGGCTTCTTTATTCTTGTAGATATATCCTACTTCTTGAAAGGCTTGAACGCTGCCTTTGCTGTTGTCACATAGGAGCTTAATTAATTGATACGGATGCTCGGCAAAGCCATAAATTTCAGTACGATTGCAGGTAGAACTCAAAAGCAAGTGCTCGATGCCTTCGTTTTTGGCTTGTTGCAAAACCAACGTACGCGTGGCTTGATCAATGGCAAATAACCCACGAAGTGTGGCATCTGCTTTTTTATAGCTTAGCCCAATGGCGTAGAAATAGAGATGCTTGTTCAGGTTTCCGTTTTTCATTTTGGGGTGTACTTTGCGCAAAGTGGGACAAAAGTAAAACACCCTTATGGGTAAAAATAACGATTAAGGAACTTTTTACAACGCTATGGGATTTTTATTTTTCGTTATGTATTTCCAACAAATTCAGCTACTTTTGCTTTGTTTATTTGGCTAACAATAAGACAATGTGTTGGTTAAATACTGATCGTCACTAATTTTGAATGAATAAAAAATATCGCTATGAGTGCACAAGAAATTATTGCCATTGAAGATGATTTTACTCTAATTCGGTTTCAAAATGATACCCCAAATTTGTTGGTGGCCGAACGAAAAATAAAACAAGGGCTTCTGCAGTTTCACTTTGGTTTAAAAGGACAGGGTAAATTCTTGTTTAATGCCGGAAGTTACACCTTAGATCTCAAAGAAGAAAAAGTGCTGTTGTTGTACAATCCAGAAAAAGAACTGCCGCTTCATTTAGAACTCATGCCCAATTCATGGGCTATTTCTGTGATTATTTCGATTCAAAAATTTCATGCCTTATTTTCTACAGAGGCGAGCTATATCCCGTTTTTATCTGACGAAAACCGAGATAAAAAATACTACAACGAAAGCGACATTAGCCCCTCAATGGCCATCGTGTTGAATCAACTTTTTCATTACAGCTTGAACCCGTCCATCAAAAACCTGTATTACAAAGGCAAAGGATATGAACTTATGAGTCTGTATTTTAATCGTTCGGACGATCCCACCATAGAGCATTGTCCGTTTTTGAATGACGAAGAAAACGTATTGAAAATAAAAAAAGCAAAAGCAATTCTGTTGGCCAACATGGCCGAACCCCCCAGTTTAATCAACTTGGCCAAACAGGTAGATTTGAATCTCAAAAAACTAAAAATGGGTTTCAAACAAATATATGGCGCAACGGTTTATGGTTTTCTATTTGATTATAAAATGGAATACGCCCGAAAGCTGTTGGACTCGGGATCCTATAACGTGAATGAAGTGGGATTAAAAATTGGCTACAGCACAGGCAGTCATTTTATTGCTGCCTTTAAAAAGAAGTTTGGCACAACGCCTAAAAAATACTTGCTGTCATTAAATGTAGCCGTTTCCTGAATCGCATACCAATTAGAATTCGTATTTTTGAATCCTTAAAAAAAACAAATGAAAGGAGTATTATTAGTCAATTTGGGTTCACCAGAAAGCCCCACTGCAAAAGATGTAAAGCCATATTTGGATGAATTTTTAATGGACAAATATGTAATTGATGTGCCATATGTTTTGCGTGCATTATTGGTGCGTGGCATTATTTTGCAAACACGACCAAAAAAATCAGCTGAAGCCTATGCCCGCATTTGGACCGATGAAGGATCGCCACTGATCGTAATTTCCAAAAAAATGCACCAAAAGGTAGCTGCCAAAGTTAGTATTCCGGTTGCCTTGGCCATGCGATACGGCACCATAACCATCAAAAAAGGATTACAAGAACTAAAAGACAAAGGCGTTACTGAGGTGATGCTCTTGCCGCTCTATCCGCAGCACGCCATGGCGTCAACCACTACTATTTTGGTCTTGGCCGAGGAATTGCGCCAACAGTATTTCCCCGAAATGACCTTTACCATTGTTCCCGCTTTTTACAACAAACCCGATTACATTC
>JBJOOG010000136.1:0-51334 GCA_046051465.1 Bacteroidota bacterium
CATTTTTCCTATGCCGAAGTGGGTTGGATCATGGTGTGTTTTGGTTTGGGGTCGATGTTGGGCTCGTGGTTGGGAGGCAAATTATCTGACAAGATTGGCTTTTACAAAGTGATGGTTTTCAGTTTGTTTACCAGTGGATTTTTATTTTTTGGCTTGCAATACATTACAACTTTTTGGGGATTATGTATCGGCGTATTTATTTTAATGACCATCGCCGACATGTTTCGACCAGCTATGTTTGTTTCAATAGCTACCTATGCACGACCTGAAAATCGTGTTCGGGCTTTGTCATTGGTTCGTTTAGCCATAAACCTAGGATTTTCTGCCGGTCCTGCTTTAGGTGGATTAATCATCATTACAATGGGTTACAGCGCCTTGTTTTGGGTTGATGGCGCCAGTTGTATTGCTGCCATTGTATTATTTGCTGTATTGGTCAAAGAAAAGAAAAGAAGAAAATCCAAAACAGCCGATATAAACAAACCAAAGGTTGCCTCGGTATTTCACGATAAAATTTATTGGCTCTTTTTATTTGTGAGTTTCAGCACGGCCATGTTGTTCTTTCAGTTGTTTACCACGCTGCCGCTCTACCATCATGAATTTTATGACCTATCCGAATTCGAAACGGGCTTGCTCATGACCTTCAATGGCTTGCTCATTTTTGTTTTAGAAATGCCTATTGTGAGTATGGCCGAACGGCGTAAACTTTATAAGTTGAAAATAATATTTTGGGGAAGCTTTTTGATGGCCCTTAGTTTTTTTGTGTTGTTGTTTAACGCCTGGGTTGGTGTGTTGGTACTTTCACTGATTTTTATGAGTTTGGCCGAAATCTTCTTGTTTCCCTTTTCGAATGGATTTGCCATGAGTCGAGCGCCCAAAGGACACGAAGGCCGATATATGGCCATTTTTACCATGAGTTATAGTTTGGCTCACGTGGCGAGCTCCAAAGTAGGATTAGAAATTATTAGCCGATTTGGCTACCAAATTAATTGGGTATTTATGGGAATGCTTGGCGTATTAGCAATGGTGTGTTGCCTTTATATCATTAAATTACACCGTCAAGAACAACTTTTATAAGTTGTGTTGCAGTGCTTCTGCTTTAATTTGATAAATACTTTTGGTTGTGGTGCACAGCTGATCACAAACAAATTGCAACAACTGATCCTTATGTTGATGGGGCATGTAATCCATCCAAGCAATATCATTTACCAAACCCCGAATTAACTTAAGCGTTTTTGTTGTTTCAGCAGCCGTTCGCAGTACAGCTTGTTTTGGCAAAATTACTTGGTCTTTGTGGAAATAATTGGCCGTTTTGCTACCAGCATCGTATTGGATATAATAGAGTTTTTCGAAATCATTATCCGTAAAAAAAGAAGTCCAGTTAGCATAGCCAATTTTTGTTCGATTAGTCGAAGTGGTATCGATGGGAATCAGCCTCCATTTGCAATTGGCTGCCCTTCCCCAATGGTTTGATTTGCGAAACACGCCGGCCTCAGTAAAATAGTATTCACTTCCCGATTTGCTTTTATAATTCAAAACCAATTGCTTGATTTCATCTGCTTGTACCTCTTGAAACACACAAAAGGTATGGCGATGAAAATTGGTTCTGTTGTATATTTTTTGAGGCATAAAGCAAATGCTGTGCAGGATTGAATATCTTTGCGGCAAACAAAAATACAATGTCAAAAGGAATTTACACGGGCTTTATTGAAAAAGATGAATACGGCAACTTTTACTGCGGCACCATTTTGCTCGATTACCAAATGACCGTTAAGAATTTTCAGGTTGGTGATAAAATTACGGTGAAAACGGTTATAGAAAACCCTAGCGACAAATCGTATAATTTGTATCCGCAGAAATCGAGAAATTTTGCCAAGTATAACACCAAACCCGACCAAGACTAAGATGTTTCGTTTACTTGCCAAGCTCAACAAACTACTTTTGCCCAGTCTTACCAAAAGTGGCTTAGATATTACAAAAGCTAAACCGTGGCAAAAAGCACTCCTCGCCTACCGCTATTTTGTGACCGTTCGTGCACTCGACAAAAAATAAGCAGAATTAAACAATTTTCTATTTGCATAATTGGTATTAATACCTATATTTGCAGCCGCAATAAGGCCTCGTGGCGCAACTGAATAGCGCATCTGATTACGGCTCAGAAGGTTACTGGTTTGAATCCAGTCGAGGTCACGAATGATTCCAAATACATAAAAAAAACGCCAAGATTACTTGAGCGTTTTTTTTGTTTTTGGATTCTCAAAGCGGAGCTTTCCTGGATGTCGTTTTCGAAATCCAGGTATTCGTGAAACTACTCCATTCCTGTGTATCTTAGATAATTTGATTAATTCATCGAAATGGATGTCGCTTGCGAAATCAAGTTAATTTGTGACTGTCTTACAAAAGAGATCTATCTAAATATCGCATGCAACTTTATCGATTTGTGTCCATTTTGTGTCCATTTTGTGTTCATCGTTCTAACTTGATTAATTTGATTATAAAATTCATGATCTAATTAATATTCTATTAGATTAGTTATAAAAGTATTTAAATCAATTAAGTCATTATTGTAATTCAAATTGTATTCGAAATAATACCAAAAAAAACACGAGCTAATTTCTCGTGCTTTTGTCTACTGAAATATCTTGGGGATAGTGTTTGAGAATAAATTTGAGAAATAAAGGATTGTGTTTAATTACACAATTTCATCAATTGCACCATCAAATCGCAATTCGCAATTTCCATGGTAACAATAGGTTCCTTTTTCTGAACTGTATTTTATAGGTGCATTAAGTTCATTCTTCATGAACGAAATATAATTATAAACGGTACGCTCAGAAATACCCAATTTGATACAAAGCTCTTTTGGGGGACCTGTACGTTCCGTCGTGATTAGTTCGTGTAATTTTTTGATAACTCTAATATCCATAACTAATGCAAGTATATATAAACTCACTGCAACCAAAATTCAGTCTATAATTTTTTTTTAACAATTGTAAAAAAAATTGAAAATGCAACCCAATCAATTTCCAGAATGAAACACATTTTTAAAAAAAAGGTTACAACATATTTAAAATCAATGGTATAAAAAAGTGATTATCTTAATCGTTCAATTTTATAAATTTGGGTAACAAGCAAAAGTATAGGCGTTCATCTTGCAGTAGCTGTAGATTTTCTGCAGTAAATGTTAAATTTTGACAAACAGCGGTGTCTTTGGTAATCCTAGCGTACATTGACAAACTCAAAAAACCGCAAAATAATCTTGAGTTCCTATCAATATCAAACCAAAACCGTCAACAAATGCTTCGCTCGTGAGGAACTTAACCTGAACGAATTCGAGGAATGTAGTTTTATAGATTGTGATTTTAGTGCCTGTAATTTTTTAGGAGTCACATTTATATCCTGTTCGTTTATAAATTGTCAATTTGAAGGTGCTCAAATAAATCATGTGGCCTTTCGGACGGTTCGATTTATTGAATGCAACTTAAAAAACTTAAATTTTGCCATGTGCAATCGGCTTTTGTTTGAAGTGTATTTTGAAAACTGCCAACTGGATTTTTCAAAATTCTATACCTTGCCACTAAACAAAGCTCAATTTATCGGCTGTAGTTTATTGGCTGTTGATTTTATGAATGCAAACATCAAAGAGGTGATGTTTGATCGTTGTGATTTGCATCGTTCTGAATTTAATGGTGCCATGGCGCATAAAGCCGATTTTTATTCCAGTGAAAATTTCACCATTAATCCAGCCAAAACTAAGGTAGAAAAGGCCGTTTTTGCTCAGGGAAAACTAGCTGGACTTGTAGCCAATATTGGGTTGAAATTACACTAAAGATTTTACCAACACATAATCCTCCATGACATAGCCAAAATCAAGTAGAATATCTTCTGATTTTAAAACCGAAAAGCCATACTTTTCGTAAAACAACATCGCCGAATTATAACGGTTTACATTTAAATTTAAGCTATTGCCTCCCGAATCTAAAGTGATTTGACTTACAAAATCGAGCAATTGACTACCGATGTAAAGACCTTGAAATTCAGGCATAATATATAGCTTATGAATTTTAGTGGTGTACGGCAAATACTGCAATTGTATGCACACAAAAGCGACTGGTTGGTTTTGATAAGAGGCAAGATAAAACAAGTGATTTTTTTGGTTAACATCATGGGTTAGGGCCGATTCACAGTAAAACAAATCAAGCATGTAGTCCAATTGTTGTTTGGATAAAATGGAACCATAAGCCACCGGCCAAGTTTGGCGAGCAATGGATTCAATAGTAGAAAAATCGGCAGCTGTAGCCAACCGAATTTCAACTGACTTAGCCATGAACCGTCTGTTTTTTACCGTATTTCACGATAACTGAAGCTTCAAATTCGAGCCATTCACGCCAGCGTTTCTCCACGTCAATGCCTTGACCATATTTGCGAGCATACCCAATAAAGGTGGTGTAATGTCCGGCTTCACTCTCCATTAATTCGCGGTAAAAAGCGGCCAATTCGGGATCTTCAATGTTTTGAGAAAGCACTTTAAAGCGTTCGCAGCTTCGGGCTTCAATCATAGCCGAAAACAACATCCGTTCTACAAATCCCGATACTCGGCTACCCGTATTGCTTTGTTTCATGTATTGCGCCAATTCGCCTACATATTCGTCTTTGCGTTCACGGCCTAACTTTAACCCTCTTTTTTTGATGATATCGTGTACCATTTCAAAATGCTCGAGTTCTTCCTTAGCCAAGGCCAACATATCGGTCACCAAATCGGGATATTCAGAATTGATGGTTACAATGGTAATGGCATTTGTTGCAGCTTTTTGTTCACACCACGCATGATCGGTAAGAATTTCTTCGATGTTGGTTTCTACGATATTCACCCAGCGGGGATCAGTAGGCAATTGCAAACGAAATGTGGACATACGTTTTGGGTATTAAAATACAAACAGCGGTCGATCGCTCATCATTTCGTTCACTTCATCAGCAACTGCTTCAATTACAGCCTCATCGGTGTGGTTCATCAACACACGATCAATTAAATCAACGATGGTTTCCATATCACTTTCTACCAAACCACGCGAAGTTATCGCCGGAGTTCCGATGCGAATTCCAGAGGTTATAAACGGTGATTTATCGTCAAAAGGCACCATGTTTTTGTTTACTGTAATTTCGGCTTTTACCAAGGCATTCTCGGCTTCTTTGCCCGTAATATTTTTGTTGCGCAAATCAATCAACATCATGTGGTTGTCTGTTCCGCCAGAGATCAAATGGTAGTCGCGTTTCATGAAGGCTTCAGCCATCGCTTTGGCATTTTTTTGTACTTGCATGGCATAACGGAAAAATTCGTCAGTCAAACATTCACCAAAGGCAACCGCTTTTGCTGCGATAATGTGCATCAACGGCCCTCCTTGATTTCCTGGAAATACAGCCAAATCAAGCAAAGCAGACATCATACGGATTTCTCCTTTTGGTGTAGTTAATCCCCACGGATTTTCAAAATCTTTGCCCATCATAATCATTCCTCCACGCGGTCCGCGCAAGGTTTTGTGGGTAGTTGTAGTTACTATATGGCAATGCGGAATAGGATCATTCATCAAGCCCTTGGCAATCAAACCGGCTGGATGCGAAATATCGCCCAATAACAAAGCACCCACGCTGTCTGCAATTTGACGGAAACGAGCAAAATCCATGTCACGGCAATACGCTGAGGCACCGGCAATGATCATTTTAGGTTGTTCGCGCATGGCGATTTCTTGAATTTTATCGTAATCAAATTGACCGGTTTCTTTTTCAACACCATAGAAAGACGGCGTATATATTCGTCCGGAGAAATTCACTGGAGAACCATGTGTCAAATGCCCTCCGTGTGATAAATCAAAACCTAAAATTTTATCACCTGGCTTTAAACAAGCGGCAAAAACAGCGGTATTGGCTTGTGAACCTGAGTGCGGTTGCACATTCACATAGGCTGCACCAAATAATGCTTTGGCTCGATCAATGGCTATCTGTTCTACAATATCAACCACCTCACAACCACCATAATAGCGTTTACCGGGATACCCCTCTGCATACTTGTTGGTAAGGCATGAACCAGCTGCTTCCATTACAGCATCACTCACAAAATTTTCTGAGGCAATTAGTTCAATTCCATGTTGTTGTCTGTCTTGTTCATCTAGGATAAGGTCGAATATTTCTTGGTCGTGTTGCATGGTTTTTTTATTATATTTTTAACAGCTCAAAACTACAAAAATGGTTTGGTATATAATTGTTTAATAATACATTTGAGCAGTAATTTTTCAACAACTAATTAACCAATTTTATGCCCATAACTGCCAATTATCCAAACCGAAAATGCTGGTTGAGTGTACCTCAAAACAGTGACTTTCCCATTCAAAATATTCCTTTTGGCGTATTCATTACTAAAGATGATGTGATTACCATTGGTACACGCATTGGTGATTATGCTATTGATTTAGGTGCTTTGCAACAGCTGCATTATTTTGATGGACTGGAACTTACTGAGGATCTTTTTTTACAAGACACACTCAATGATTTTATTTCTGATGGTAAAAAAACATGGCGTTTGGTGCGCAACCGCATAGCCGATATATTTGATGAAACCAATCCGATTTTACGAGACAATGCTGAGCATAGAGCACAAATTATCTGTCTTATTAGTGAGGTAGAAATGCAATTGCCGGTTCAAATTGGCGACTACACTGATTTTTATTCCAGCAAAGAACACGCCACCAATGTGGGCATGATGTTTCGCGATCCTGAGAATGCCTTATTACCCAACTGGTTGCATATTCCGGTTGGCTACCATGGCCGAAGTTCTACCATAGTTCCTTCGGGAATACCCGTGCATAGACCCATGGGACAAACCTTACCCGTTGGTGAAAACAGTCCTGTATTTGGTCCTTCCCGCTTAATAGATTTTGAACTCGAAATGGCATTTATTACTACCGATGCCAATGTGATGGGTGAAAACATACCTGTTCACGAAGCCGAAGACTATATTTTTGGTATGGTGTTGCTCAACGATTGGAGTGCCCGCGACATTCAAAAATGGGAATATGTGCCGCTTGGACCATTTTTAGCGAAGAATTTTGCTTCATCGATTTCACCTTGGATTGTAACCATGGATGCCTTGGAACCATTTAGAACCAAAGGACCCAAACAAGACCCAACACCGCTACCCTATTTGCAACAAAAAGGAAAATACGCATTTGACATTCAGCTTGAAGTTTCTATCCAGCCAGAAAATGCGCCAGCAACAGTGGTTTCGGAATCCAATTTTAAATACATGTATTGGACAATGAGTCAGCAATTGGCACACCACACCTCCAACGGCTGTCGTGTAAATTCGGGAGATATGATGGGATCTGGAACCATTTCAGGACCTACACCATCAAGTTATGGATCCATGTTGGAACTCACTTGGGGCGGAAAAAACCCAATACAACTCGCCGACGGTTCTGAACGTAAATTCATCAACGACAACGACACCGTAATCATGAAGGGCTATTGTGAAAACCAAGAAGTACGCATTGGCTTTGGGGAAGTTTCCAGCAAACTATTGCCGCCTTTTGTACGTAAATAATCTAAACTAACTTTTTTAGCGCCAACGCATCAATGTCTGAATGCGAAGCGTGGTGAATTACTAATCCATTTTTTAGCACAATCAATTGTGGCGATTGATGTTCTACCGAAAATTGGGTTGCTATGGCTGTTGATATTGGACGGTATTCCAATAAATCCAAGTAATAGGCAGCAACATCTGTGTCTATATCATATTCGTTTTCAAATTGTTTCAACACACTGCGGCTAATGCCACAACGGGTACTGTGTTTAAAAATGAAAACAGGTTTTTCCAAAGAAAGCGCTGTTAAATCAATCAATTGATCCAAAGTAGTTAACGGAATCCAAGGCACTTTGGAGGATTCGGATGTGGTATTCGTGCCAAAAAGGCCGGAAAATAAACTCATAGGTATTGGTTTTGAGACAAAATGACTGAAATCGTGATAATTATCACCTTTCGAGAAGCCAAGTTGTCGGAATTTTATAATTGGAATAAAACTTGACGAATGCAAAACAAAACTAATTGAATTCACCCAATTCTAAACCTACAACAACATGAATTTAGCAAAATTTACCACCAAATCGCAAGAAGCCATTCAACAAGCACAGTTGCTCGCACAAGGAATGGAGCACGCACAAATAGAAAACGAGCATGTGTTGCGCGCTATTTTGGACGTAGATCAACACGTGACGCCATTTTTACTCAAAAAAACGCAAGTCAATCTTACGACCTTAAGTAACCAAATCGCAACTACTTTAGGAAGCTATCCAAAAGTTTCTGGCGGAAATATGCAGCTTTCCCGTACCACAAATTCTACGCTCAACGAAGCCGAATTGTTTGCCCAAAAACGAAATGACGAATTTGTAGCCATTGAGCATATTGTATATGCAATATTCACCACCAAAAGCAAACTCAGCCAACAATTGAAAGACCTGGGCTTGACTGAAAAAGCCTTGATTGCTGCCATTGATGAATTGCGAAAAGGCGAACGCGTAACCTCCGCCTCCGCCGAAGAAACCTACAATGCCTTGTCCAAATACGCCAAGAATCTCAACGAATTGGCCAAAAACGGCAAACTCGATCCGGTGATTGGCCGTGATGAAGAAATTCGCCGCGTGCTGCAAATCCTAACGCGTCGTACCAAAAACAATCCGATGTTGGTGGGCGAACCCGGTGTAGGAAAAACGGCGATTGCCGAGGGATTGGCGCACCGAATTGTAGATGGCGATGTACCCGATAACTTGAAAGATAAACTCGTATTCTCGCTCGATATGGGCGCTCTAATTGCTGGAGCCAAATACAAAGGCGAATTTGAAGAGCGACTCAAATCGGTGGTAAAAGAAGTGACCGCCGCAGAGGGAGACATTGTATTATTCATTGATGAAATTCACACCCTTGTGGGTGCTGGCGGTGGCGAAGGAGCTATGGATGCAGCTAATATTTTGAAACCCGCCTTGGCTCGTGGAGAACTGCGCGCTATTGGGGCCACTACCCTTGACGAATACCAAAAATACTTTGAGAAAGACAAGGCCTTGGAACGTCGTTTTCAGAAGGTGATGATTGACGAACCCGATACTGAAAGTGCGATTTCAATTTTGCGGGGCATCAAAGAAAAATACGAAACGCACCACAAAGTGCAAATCAAAGACGATGCGATTATTGCCGCAGTAGAGTTGTCTCAACGTTACATCACCAATCGATTTTTACCCGACAAAGCCATTGACTTAATGGACGAAGCGGCTTCTAAACTGCGCATGGAAATCAACTCCAAGCCAGAGGAACTGGATGTATTGGATCGAAAAATAATGCAGCTGGAAATAGAGATTGAAGCCATTAAGCGCGAAAACGACGAAAGCAAACTGAAAGTCTTGGGCATGGAATTGGCCAATGTAAAAGAAGAACGCAACGAAATTTATTCGCGATGGAAAGCCGAGAAAGATGTGGTAGATGCAATTCAAGCCGAAAAACAAAAAATCGAAGATTATAAGTACGAAGCCGAACGGGCCGAACGCGAAGGTGATTATGGAAAAGTAGCCGAAATTCGTTACGGAAAAATCAAGGAAGCACAAACCTTATTGGACCAATTGCAAACCGATTTGGCCAACAACCCTGCAGGACATTCCTTGATTAAAGAAGTGGTAACCCGTGAAGACATTGCCGAAGTAGTGGCCAAATGGACCGGCATTCCGGTAACCAAAATGCTGCAAGGCGAACGCGAAAAATTATTGCATTTGGAAGCCGAATTGCACAAACGCGTAGTGGGCCAAGAAGAAGCCATTGAAGCCGTGAGCGATGCTGTGCGTCGAAGCCGAGCTGGTTTACAAGACCTGAAGAAACCCATTGGCACCTTCTTATTTTTGGGCACCACGGGCGTGGGTAAAACCGAATTGGCCAAAGCCTTGGCAACCTATTTGTTTGACGATGAAAATGCGATGACGCGCATAGACATGAGTGAATACCAAGAGCGCCACAGTGTGAGCCGTTTGGTGGGAGCGCCTCCGGGTTATGTGGGCTATGACGAAGGTGGTCAATTGACCGAAGCTGTGCGTCGTAAACCCTACTCAGTGATTCTATTGGACGAAATAGAAAAAGCACATCCTGATACCTTTAATATTTTGTTGCAAGTTTTGGACGAAGGCCGACTCACCGACAACAAAGGGCGTTTGGCCGATTTTAAAAACACGATCATCATCATGACTTCGAATTTGGGAAGCCACATTATTCAGGAGAAATTTGAAAATTTCAAAGGAACAATTGAAGCCGCTATCGAAGCCGCCAAAGTGGAAGTCTTGGGCTTATTGAAACAAACCGTGCGTCCGGAATTCATCAACCGAATTGACGAAATTGTTTTGTTTACCCCGCTCACTTCGGATAACATTACGCAAATTGTACAGATTCAACTGAAAGGCATTCTCAAAATGTTGGCCCAACAACACATTACGCTCGATGCCACGCCCGAAGCCATTGCCTATTTGGCACAAAAAGGCTACGACCCGCAATTTGGCGCACGCCCGGTAAAACGCGTAATTCAACGTGAAGTGTTGAACCAATTGTCTAAAGAAATCCTGAGCGGTACCATCACCGCGGAGAGCATCATCTTGCTGGACGCCTTTGACGGGAAATTGGTATTCCGGAATCAAACCATATAAAGCAAAAGAGCACTCTGGATTAGAGTGCTCTTTTTTTATTTGAAGATTTTAAAATTTGGAAATTCAAAATTCAAATAGATAATATTCATTTCTTCGATTTCTAAAATCTGTGTTGCTAATCTAAATTAACAAAATTGGCTAAGTGTCCATTAATGTTTTATTGAACGCCGATTTATATAATTAGAAAAATCTAGAGAATTTTTATCCTTTTTCAAACCTGTTTTGCTTATCTTATTTCCTATAATAAGATACATTACCATTTGCAAAAATGAAGAACATCCACAATTATTAATTTTTAATTATAAATTATTAATTATTAATTAAAAATAACCTTATATATCTCCTCATATGATTTCAACTGCGTTGGATGCACATGCATCGTAATTTTTTGAGTTTTATCATGGGGATTTAATTTTATAATGTCGTCGTTTTTCAAATAGGCCAAGTTGCCCGATTTGGTGATTCCCCAGATTAAGTTTTTAGCCGCTGGATTGTATTGTACAGAACCCGAGTATCGGAATAAAGTATTGGTATTTTGCTGAACCAACACTAAATTTTGGAGTGAAATGCGCGCTCCGGATTCGTCTACATAATTGGGTGGCAAAATTCCTCCCGAAGGATAATCCGTTGGATAATCACAATTGGTAAAACCAAAACTGTTTAATTCTAAGGTTCGCATTACCTTCTCAATGGGGTTTAATTTGCGTACTTCATTTTTACGGTATTTGTCAATTAACGCCCAATAATCATCCCAAGTCTGCCGAATTAAATCTCGTTTTTGCAACAACTTTTTATATTTTTTTTGATACAGTCGCATAGCCGCATTGTAGTCTTTCCCTTTTTTGAATGCCAAATAACATGCACATTTTTGTGTTTTTTTAAACGGACCAATGCCTTGTACAGAGGTAATTTCATATATCCCATTTTTCAGTGGCTTCACTTGCATGGCTTGAGCATTACTAATTTTACAGCTTGCTGGGTCAACGGGTTCAAACAACACATTGTTGTACTCGAAGATTTCAGGAAAGTTTCCGGTTTCATCCAGAATCTCAAAGGCCGAATTGGTTGCCAAGACTGGTTTGGGCGGAATGGCTAAAATTTCATCTAACTCAGTCGATTTAGAGGTTACCGCAATACTGTCTTTTCCTTTCTCAATCCAACGGCCGGTAGATTTGTCTAAATCGTACAAATTAAAATCGGTTGATTTGGTCCAACTCAGCAAATTGACCTTTATTTTATTTGAGGGATTTACAAAAACTTCCTGCTTTTGGGCTGTTGCATTGAGCTCAATCATTCCGCCCGATTCCAAAACCATTTCTTTGCCTTCATCCTCATATTCCATCGGGATTCCGGCAACATAAAATTCCAACGGACTAAAAAACTCACGAAATTTCAGTTCTACTGCTGTGGTGACGGGCTGTCCGTTGGCATCTAAGAAAGCATTGGCCGGAATAACAAGTTGCGAGCCGCGCTTAGATGTGAGTACCTGTGGTTGAGTGGGATCTTGAACTACAAAGGTTTCAAACGGTACATCAATTCCCGGAAAGGGTGTATTGAATGTGAAATTTTCTTTTGTATTAGCCCGTTTTTTGGGCTGCTTTTCTTTGGCTTTGTGGTTGCAGGTGTAAACCGACAATCCGGCGACTAAGGCCACTGCTCCGAGCAGAATGAGCCGTACTTTTGTTGATTTTTTCATGGTAGTTTATTTAGGGTTAGACATTAATTGAACTAAAAAATAATGTGTCGGCCATGAACTGATTGCCTTATATGGTATCCTTTGGGTTGCGTATTCTCGCTATCACCAAACAAAACGTGTGAAAAAAAACCAACGTTTTAACTATATATCTATAAACACTAACGTCATTTTTTATTTTTAGTTACACTTTATTTAATAAATTTTAAAAATTAGTATGATTTATCAAATTAGTTATTCTTATTCTACATCAAAAATCTTCATTCGTTAATCTTCAATCATTATTCCTGCTCTGCGTATATTTACCAAAAAATTAAAGCCTTGAAAATTACCCTTCAAAACCAAAACCTCGTAGTTGCTATACAATCCAAAGGAGCCGAATTGTGTTCGCTTAAAAATGCAAATTCCAATCGCGAATTCCTTTGGCAAGCTGATCCTTCTCACTGGGCCAAACACGCGCCCGTTTTGTTTCCCATCGTCGGAACCTTAAAAAACAATTCATATCTGCATGAGGAAAAAAACTATTCGTTGCCGCGGCATGGATTTGCACGTGATTTAGAATTTACGCTGCTCGAACAATCCGAAACACAAGCGGTTTTTCAATTGCTTAGTTCAGCATCTACCTTGAAGGTGTACCCGTTTCTATTTGATTTTCGAATTACCTATACGTTACAGGCTAATGCGTTAATAACGCAGTATTCCATTCACAATCTGGGCGAGGAAAAAATGTATTATAACGTAGGTGCTCATCCGGCATTTGCATTGCCGCTTGCATTTTCTGATTATCAGTTGGAATTTTCAGCGGATTCCGAGTTAACGGCCTATGCCTTGTCTGCTGATTTAATTAGCCAAACAACCCATCCAATTCTACTGCATAACCACAAGTTGCCGTTTGACTATTCCTTATTCGAAAAGGACGCTTTGGTTTTTAAACAGCTGAATTCAAACGCAGTAACCCTCTTAGAAAACGGAAATCCACTACTTGAAGTTGGCTTTACTGATTTCCCGAATTTGGGGCTGTGGACCAAACCGCAGGCGCCGTTTATTTGCATTGAGCCTTGGCTAGGCTACGCCGATACCGTAGATGCAAGCGGCGTATTGAGCGAAAAAGAAGGCATCCAACATCTTGCCGCTAAACAACAAAAAACGGTAAAATTTATAACCACTTTATTTGCCTAAATCATGTTTGATTCCAATTTTTTTCCATTTCCAGAATTGACCTCTGCGCGATTGAATTTTCGAAAAGTAAATAAGGATGATGTTCCAGAAATTATTGATTTGCGCGGGAATATGGAGGTAATGAAATACATAAATAGAGATCTAATTACAAATTCAACTGAAGCAATTAAATACATTGATATTCAAATTGATGAATTAAATAATAAAAAATCAATTCATTGGATGATTTGCTTGAAAGAGAATCCAAAAGCAATTGGTATTATACGTTTTAACAACTTCAGACCAACCGATCATAGAGCAGAAATTGGCTGTATGATGCATCCAGAATTCCAAGGTAAAGGATTGGTAAGTGAAGCCATTCAACGAATTGTAGATTTTGGTTTCAATGAAATGCAACTCAATACTATTGAAGCAACAATCCTATCCGAAAATACTAGTTCAAAAAAAGCTGTGTTGAGAAATAATTTTATTCAAGAGGCGCATTTCAGAGAGTACAGATTTTTCAACGGCATCTATCAAGATGTGTATGTTTTCACCCTACATAAACAAAATTACTTGGACTCAATTGAGCGTGGCCGATAGCACTTTTCTGCTATCTTTGCAGCGATGATTAAAACCGTAAACATACTCAACAAACGCGCCCGCTTCGACTACGAAATACTCGAAACGTATACGGCTGGCATGGTGTTAACCGGTACCGAAATCAAATCGATTCGGTTGGGTAAAGCGCAGATCACTGAAGGGTTTTGTGAATTTCACAACTTAGAGTTGTTTGCCATTAACACCTACATTGAGGAATATGCCTTTGGCAACCAGTTTAACCACAAATCGCGCAGCGAACGCAAATTATTACTCAACAAACGCGAGCTCAAAAGTTTACATAAAAGTGTGCAAGTAAAAGGCCTCACCATTATTCCTTTAAAGTTACACACCACCGAAAAAGGTATTGCCAAATTGGACATTGGTTTATGTCGCGGTAAAAAAACCTACGACAAACGCGAATCACTCAAAGAACAGGATACCAAACGGGATATTGACCGCATTAAAAAATCATTCTAATGCTGGGCGAACTATTGCGTAAAGGCCGACTTGACAAGGGGTATAAAACACTTGAATTGGCACGTTTAACTAAGATAGATGGCGCCTTGATTAGCAAATTTGAAAGCGGTCAACGCAAACCCACATTCCAACAACTCCAACTGTTGGCGCAACTTTTTGAATTGGATTTCCCCTCGTTGCATGTGCAATGGATCAAAGAAAAAATATTAGCTGAGTTTGGATCAGAGGCCACCACGCTAGTGGCACTCAAAGAAATTATTGAAGAATTTTCATCCGAAACTACTGCAAAGCAAGATCCCAACATTGATTTTGTCTTGGCCGAAATCGAAAAACTCAAAGCCAAACTACAAGGCAACTCCTAGTTTTTATCTTCTAACAAGGGCACAAAACGGCATTCACCATGTTCGTACTTCTCAAATTGAGTTTCGTTTTTGCGAATCAACACCGTCATAATTAGCTGAGTTTCGCCTACCGGAATTACCATTTTTCCACCAATCTTTAATTGAGCCATTAAGGCTTGCGGAACACTGGGCGCACCTGCTGTGACAATAATGCCATCAAAAGGCGCATGATTGGGCAAGCCTTTGTATCCATCTCCAAATGACAAATGTTTGGGGCGAATACCTAATTTGGGTAACAACAAGCTGGTTTGCTTAAACAATTCGTTTTGGCGTTCTACGCTGTAAACTTTGGCCCCCAACTCACACAAAATGGCCGTTTGATAGCCTGATCCGGTTCCAATTTCAAGAATTTTATGGTCGGGTTCAATGGCCAATAATTGTGACTGAAATGCCACAGTATAGGGCTGAGAAATGGTTTGGTCGGCACCAATCGGAAAGGCTTTGTCTTGATAAGCATAATCCTCAAAACTGGAATTCAAAAACAAATGCCGCGGCACTTTTGCAATAGCCGCCAATACTTTTGTATCGAGAATACCTTTGTCTCGCAACTGAGTAACTAACTGATTTCGAAGTCCTTGGTGTTTGGCTGTGTTTTTCAACGGAATGAGATTAAACTGGGCGTAAAAATAACAAACAAAAGCTATTAATACCCCACAAAACACAAGATAAAAAAGGCGAAATTATTACCGCTCTTGCCCAAGCTATTCTCAATTAATTCCTATTTTTGCTTCAAATATTTAGCTATGTTAAAAGTTGGTGTATTGGGTGCTGGACACTTGGGAAAAATTCATTTGCGGTTGTTAAATCAATCAATCAAATACGATTTGATTGGTTTTTTTGACGAAAACGAAGCCTATGCCCAACAAGTCGCAACCGAATTTGGGTATACGCTTTTTCCTTCTGTAGAAAGTTTAATTGCCGCCGCCGATGTGGTAGATATTGTTACCCCTACGCTTGCTCATTTTACTTGCGCCGAAGCCACCATTAAAGCCGGAAAACACCTCTTTATCGAAAAACCCATTGCAACCACGGTTGACGAAGCCGAAGAGATTATGGCCTTAGCAAATGAATACAACGTTTTAGGTCAAGTGGGTCACGTGGAGCGCTTCAATCCTGCGTTTTTGGCCACCAAAAATATGATCGAAAATCCGATGTTTATAGAAACGCATCGTTTGGCCGAATTTAATCCCCGTGGAACCGATGTACCGGTGGTGTTGGATTTGATGATTCACGACATTGATGCCATTTTGAGTGTGGTAAATTCTCCCGTTAAATCTGTACATGCCAGTGGCGTTTCGGTGATTAGTGAAACCCCTGATATTGCCAATGCGCGCATCGAATTTGAAAATGGTTGTGTAGCCAATTTGACCGCAAGTCGCATCTCGATGAAAAACATGCGCAAATCGCGTTTCTTTCAACGTGACGCCTATATCTCGGTTGATTTTCTCGACAAAGTATGCGAAGTAGTCAAAATGAAAGATGCACCCGAACAACCTGGTGATTTTGATATCATCTTGCAAAATGCCGAAGGAATCAAAAAACAAATCTATTTTGCTAATCCCGAGGTAACTCAAAACAATGCCATATTAGACGAATTGGAATCGTTTGCCGATGCTATTCAAAATCATACAACTCCAGTGGTATCTCTAGAAGACGGGACTAACGCCCTGCGCGTGGCCTATCAGATTATAGCCAGCATGGAACAACACACTTAATTTTATACTATGAAACAAATTGCAGTAATTGGTGCCGGAACCATGGGAAATGGAATTGCCCATACGTTTGCACAAAGTGGATTTACCGTAAAACTCATTGACATTTCAGAACAATCATTAGACCGAGGAATGGCTACAATTGCCAGTAACTTGGATCGAATGGTCGCCAAAGGAACGATTACAGAAGCCGAAAAATTGGCAACCATAGGCAACATTATTACCTACACCGATATCCAAGATGGAGTCGTGGGTGTAGATATGGTAGTAGAAGCCGCTACCGAAAATGTGAATCTAAAACTTGACATCTTCAAAAAACTCAACGAATATTGTAGCCATGACACCATTTTGGCTACGAACACCTCTTCGATTTCCATTACGCAAATTGGCGCAGTCGTTGTCCATCCTGAACGTGTAATTGGCATGCATTTTATGAATCCGGTACCGATTATGAAATTGGTCGAAATTATTCGCGGATACAACACCTCAGATGCCGTAACGCAAACCATTATGCAATTGTCCGAGAAATTGGGCAAAGTACCCGTTGAGGTAAATGATTACCCAGGCTTTGTGGCCAACCGTATTTTAATGCCGATGATTAATGAATCCATCGAAACGCTATACAATGGCGTGGCCGGTGTGTATGAAATTGATACGGTAATGAAATTGGGTATGGCTCACCCCATGGGACCGTTGCAGTTAGCTGATTTTATTGGTTTGGATGTGTGTTTGGCTATCTTACATGTGATGTATGATGGATTTAAAAATCCCAAGTATGCGCCTTGCCCCTTGTTGGTAAATATGGTTCGTGCCGGAAAACTGGGCGTGAAATCAGGCGAAGGATTTTATAACTATGCCGAAAGCAAAAAAGCCGAGAAAGTAGCGTCTCAATTTTTGAAATAATCGGCATTTGCCAAAACATACCGCATATGTCTATCGCGCAAAACTTGCTCCAAATTAAAGCTGCTTTACCCAATGAAGTCACTTTAGTTGCGGTATCCAAAACCAAGCCGGTAGCTGATTTGCAACAAGCGTATGACGCAGGTCAACGTGTTTTTGGTGAAAACAAAATTCAAGAAATGACCGAGAAATGGGAGCAGTTACCCAAAGACATTTCTTGGCACATGATTGGCCACGTGCAAAGCAACAAGGTAAAATTTATGGCGCCTTATGTTTCGCTCATTCATGGTGTGGACAGGCTTTCATTACTGGACGAAATCAACAAACAAGCAGTCAAAAACAACCGGATTATTAAATGTTTGTTGCAAGTACACATCGCCCAAGAAGAAACCAAATTTGGGTTTGATGAAAAAGAATTACGAGCTGCTTTTGATGCTAATGCTTTTGCACCCTATTCCAACATTAACATCGCCGGCTTAATGGGAATGGCTTCGTATACTTCTGATACCAACCAAATCAAAGCCGAATTTACCCAACTAAAATCCCTCTTTGATTCCTTGAAAAATAAACCAACTGCTCAAGTCAATTTGCAAATCTTATCCATGGGCATGAGCGGCGATTATGAACTGGCAATTACTTGTGGCAGCAATATGGTGCGCATTGGCAGCAGTATATTTGGCAGTCGTTAATTAAAAAATCAAAGAGGTGTACGCAATTTTAGATATCGAAACCACGGGCGGCCAATATAATGAAGAAGGCATTACCGAGATTGCTATCTACAAGTACGATGGCACCCAAATTGTAGACCAATTCATCAGCTTGGTGAATCCAGAAAAACCCATACAACCTTTTGTGGTGAAACTCACGGGCATCAACAACGCCATGTTGCGCTCGGCGCCCAAATTTCACGAAGTAGCCAAACGCATCATCGAAATTACCCAAGAATGTATTTTGGTGGCACACAACGCTGAATTTGATTACCGTATTCTGCGCACTGAATTTCGTAGATTGGGTTACCCCTTTGAATCCAAAACCATTTGTACCGTTGAACTTTCCAAATTGCTTTTACCCGAACAAGAATCATACAGTTTAGGCAAATTGGTGCGGGCTTTGGGCATTCCTATGGCCGACAGACACCGCGCAAATGGCGATGCATTGGCAACAACCAAATTGTTTCAGTTGTTGTTGGACAAAGACGTAGAAAAAAACATAGTCAAAGAGGTGGTAAAAAGCATCGTCGAAAAAGGATTGCCTGCCAACTTAGCGATTCTATTAGATCAACTTCCTTCGCAGACTGGCGTATATTATATGCACCGAAAAGACGGAAGCATCTTGTATATTGGCAAGAGTAAGAATATTAAAAAACGCGTCAATCAGCATTTTACGGGCATCACCAACAAAAGCAAAAAATTGCAATTGGAAGTGGCCGAGGTGCGCTACGAAGAAACCGGCAGCGAACTGATTGCACTACTCAAAGAAAGTGACGAAATAAAAGTGCATAAACCCATTCATAACCGTTCTCAGCGCAAAAGTTTGTTTCAATGGGCCTTGTATCCCGAACAACATCCCGATGGTTATCTGCGTTTGTCGCTGCAAAAAACAGATTACCGCAAAAAGGAAATCACCTCGTTTACTACCATACAAGAGGCCAAAAATGCCTTGTTTAGAATTACAGCACATTACAAGTTGTGTCAAAAATATACCGGGCTATATGAGACCAAAGCCCATTGTTTTCAGTATACCATAAGCGAATGTGACGGCGCTTGCATTGGTAAAGTTGCCCCCGAAATTTACAATGAACGAGTAACCGATTTTATTGCCAAAAACAACTTTCATTCCAAAACCTTTGCGCTCGTTGATCGAGGCAGAAAAACAGGTGAACGCAGTGTGGTACTCATTGAAAATGGCATTTATAAAGGCTATGCGTTTGTCGATTTAAATTATCAAATGACCAACTTGGATATCCTGAAAACTATTTTGGTACCGATGCAAAACAACCGCGATACACAAACCATCATTCAAGGCTATGTGCGTCGCAATCCCCACATGAAAATTATTTCTTATTCATGAATTACTTGATTGTTATTGTAGGCCCTACCGCAATTGGCAAGACAGCTCATAGTATCGCCTTGGCCCAAGCCCTACAATGCGAAATACTCTCCTGTGACAGCCGACAATTTTACAAAGAAATGTGCATTGGTACGGCAGTTCCAGAACCCCATGAATTGGCTACGGTTCCACATCATTTTATCCAACACTTGTCCATTCAAGACACCTACAATGTGGGACTGTTTGAAAAACAGGCTTTGGCAAAATTGGACGAACTTTTTGCTAAAAACAACACCGCCATTTTGGTAGGTGGATCAGGCTTGTATGTGGATGCAATATTGAATGGTTTGGATGCTTTCCCTCCTATTGAAGAAAACATTCGCAAATCGATTCAAACACAATTTGCCACACACGGTATCGAATATCTCCAAAACGAATTGAAACGCTTGGACCCCGCATATTATCACACCATACTAACTGAAAATCCGCAAACCCTACAAAACCCGCAGCGGTTGATGCGATTTGTAGAAGTGTGTATTGGGACTGCCAAACCCTATTCAAGTTTTTTACAAAAATCAAAGATGAATCGAAACTTTACTCCCATTCTCATAGGACTCGATGCTCCAAGGGAAATGCTCTACGAACGAATCAATTTACGCGTGGATTTGATGATGGCAAAGGGATTAATAGCAGAAGTAACTGCACTTCAAGCTGATCAGAACAACAATGCATTACAAACTGTAGGCTACAAAGAATTGTTTGCTCATCTCAATGGAGACTGTTCGTTAGCCGAGGCAATTGATTTGATAAAACAAAATACCCGACGCTATGCCAAGCGCCAGCTCACGTGGTTTAAACGAAATGAATCTACCCAATGGTTTGACTACCTTACACCCACTACTACTTTGTTGGACTACATCAATACGCATAGGAAATAACGACAACTATGGCCATCGCACACAACTTTACGTCTATACTTCAAAAAGAGTGGGAAATTAATTTTACACTCTGTGATCCAAGCGGAAAATTAAAATACCCGGATTTGTGCAATTTGTTGCAACTCACGGCTGCCGAACATGCCGAAATGGGCGGAATAAGCTTTACTGATATGCAAACCAATAACCAGGCGTGGGTATTGAGTAGAATGCGGATAGAAATTGATGACATGCCCCGTTGGAAGCAAAAAATTACTATTAAAACCTGGATTGTTTCTTTAGAAAATTCAAGATCCATTCGGGCTATGGAGGTGTATTTGAATGACAAAAAAATTATTGGAGTCGAAAGTTTTTGGGCCGTTTTTAATACACAAACCCGACGGCCTGAGAATTTGACCTTGCCTCACGAACATTTTGAAAAATTTGCTCATAAGCGTGGAACAGCATTGCCATTTGCCAAAATTGAAATCCCGACTGCTACCGAATTCGTGAAAACTAAAAAAGTGCAATGGTCTGATTTGGATATTGTAAACCATGTGAATAATGTAAAATACCTGGAATGGTGTTTGGATGCCCAGTCTGAACAATGCAGCAAATCAAGTGGGATTCGAGTACTAGAAATGAACTTTTTAAGTGAATTAAACTTGCACGACGAAGTTCACATTCTAGTTGACACATCCAATCAAAACCAACAAACCTTCTCGGTTGTAAAAGACCAAAAGGTGTGTTATTTGGCTCAAGTAGATTGGAAATAAAAATGGCTTCAATTTCTTGAAGCCATTTTATTTATGCTCTATTTTTAACAACCAATCGAAAGCCTTCACCGTGTATATTTAAAATTTCGACGTTTTCGTCTAGTTTTAAATACTTGCGCAACTTGGCAATATACACATCCATGCTTCTGGAAGTAAAGTAATTGTCATCGCGCCAAATTTTGGTTAACGCCAACTCTCTGGGCATTAAATCATTTTCGTACATCGCCAACATCTTGAGTAGTTCATTTTCTTTGGGCGACAATTTAATGGGCTCTTCGTTCTTGAAGGTTAAGAAACGTAATTTGGCATTGAGGTGAAATGAACCAATTTGAAAATCAAACTTCACAGGTTCTGATTTTACATCAGAAGCTTTGCGTTGAATTATGGCTTTAATCTTTAATAACAATACCTCTGAATCAAATGGCTTATTTAAATAATCATCGGCACCTACCTTGTATCCTTTCAAGACGTCTTCTTTCATTGATTTTGCAGTTAAGAAAATAATTGGCACCTCTTTGTTTTTCTCTCTTATTTCTTTGGCCAAAGTATAGCCATCTTTGTATGGCATCATTACATCTAGAATACACAAATCATAGGTGTCTTTCTTAAATTTTTCAAACCCTTCCATACCATTTTTTGCCAATACAACATCAAAGTCGTTGAGCATAAGATAGTCTTTTAAGATGGCCCCAAAATTTTGATCATCTTCAACCAATAGAATTTTTTTGTTTGCCGTTTCCATACTAGTTTAATTTATTAGTGGTATTTTAATGATAAATGTACTTCCTTTTCCTTTTTCGCTTTCCACGAAAATTTCTGCGTTGTGATCGTCAACAATGCTTTTCACATAAGCCAATCCCAATCCGTGGCCTTTAACGTTATGAATATCTCCGGTGTGTTCACGATAAAATTTTTCAAAAATTCGCTTTTGAGCAGCTTTACTCATTCCCAATCCTTTGTCGGATATTTTTACAAGAACATAATCTTTGATATTCTCCGTTACAATATTTATTTCTGGTTGCGCTGTAGAGTATTTAATAGCATTATCTATAATATTCACGAGCACGTTTGTAAAATGCACATCGCTTACCAATACAGTGGTTCGAGTAGCTTGAAGTGCCGTTTGAATAATTCCTCCCCGGTCTTCTAATATCAACTGCACATGTTCTATGGCATCTTGAATAAGTTCATGTATGTCGTTATTGCCTTTTCGAATCTCTAACTCCCTTTTCTCCAGTCTTGAAATACGCAACACATTTTCAACTTGAGCATGCATGCGTTTATTTTCGTCACGAATCATTTGTAAATAACGTTCCACTTTATCGCTATCATGAATCACCTTTGGGTTTTTAATTGCATCCAAAGCCAGATTAATTGTAGCTATTGGTGTTTTGAACTCGTGGGTCATGTTGTTGATAAAATCAGTTTTAATTTGTGAAATCTGACGCTGACGAATCAACTGATTTAAGGCACTACTGTAGGCAATTACTATAATTAGAGTAAAAATAATCGACAACAGTGTTATCCCTACTAGCTCAGAAAACAAGAATTTTACTTTATTTGGAAATGAAACCAACAACATGTATTGATTTTTGTTTTCATTGTCAACAAAAACTGGAATCTTGTAGGTGTCCTTTGTTTTGAAAACAAATCGATCAGAATGAATTTTAGTGGCCAATCCATTACTATAAACCGCAAATTCAAAAGGAGTTGTAACGCCATACTCGGCCAATTCTTCAACTAATAATTGCTGAAGTTTTTCATTTGAAACCCGATCTTGCAACGGTTTTAAACTGGCAATATCTTTAAAAAATATCTCAAACTGTGCGTTATCCAAAATATCCAACTTACCTGATTTTTCGAGTTTTAATTCTGCATCGGCTTGTTGCTGAAGATTGGTTTTATCAATTGAACCACTAAATACTTCTGTAACGCGTTTGGCAGAAAAATTTCGAAGCTTTACACTGTCTTTTCGTTTATCAAAAAGGGACGAATAAATAGAAAAATCCTCCGAAATAATGTTGTTGGAATAAATAATAGTCTCTTTGGTTCTGGAATCGCGTTGGTAGTAGCCAAATTCTAAAAAATCACTTTTTTGTGGCTCTTTCCCAATACTGTCTTTGAGTTTTTTGTATTTGTCAATGAACGAAAAAGCTTCTTCTTTTTGTAATTTATCGGCTACGTGGCCTAGTACTTGTTCTACATGAAATCCGAATTGTTCTTCGTTGTTTTTGAACGAGGTATTAAACCAATAAACTTGCACAAGAATAATTCCGATAAGCGAAAGGCTCATCAACACTACAAGCAAGCGGAAAAACAATTTATTCATGCAAACAAAGTTACCGTTTTAACATTTGGCGACTTGGTGATTAACCAAATATTAACATATCATTTTGGGCTAGTTAGCTGAATGGCGTTGAGGATTGATTGGACCTGATTTTTTAAGGATTCTTGCGATAGATTGGTAATTGTAAAATCACTTTTTGAAGCCCGCTGCTCGTCTGTCCATTGGTGCTGCATACGAGCTACTACTTGTTCTTTACTTACCTGATCACGTACCATAACACGGTGAATTCGCTCGTTTTCAGGAGCTTGTACGCTAATTATATAATCACAGTTTGCAGCACTGCCGCTTTCAAAAAGAATAGCGGCTTCTTTCACAACGAGTGGATATTGACTATGCTGGTCAAGCCATTGATCAAAATGAATTTGTACCTCAGGATGAATAATCGCATTGAGTTGCTGAAGTTTAGCTGAATCGGCAAAAACAATAGCGGCCAATTTAGCTGTATTTATGGTGTCTTGATCAACTATATCTTCTCCAAATACAGCTCTGATTTGTTGCTGAACCTTTGGTTGTGTCAATTGTTTTTTTGCTTCGATATCGGCAAAATAGACCGGAATTCCCAGAGTCAAAAATTCGTGTGCTACGGTGGTTTTTCCACTGCCAATTCCTCCGGTAAGTCCAATTATTTTGGTCATTTTTTAAAGAATAAATAAGGAAATGCCTGCTCCGGTTTTTGTTTAAGCAACTGAATTTTTACAAAAGATTCTAAAAACCCATGGCCATACCCTTTAAATTGTTTCCATACCGCAATACATGCTAGGTATCCAATATAAAGGCTTTTGTTTTGAATAGTAGCTACTAAAAATACAAGTATAAAATACCCAAAATAGCACTTCAACAAAGCATCTTGGGCAAACAACAACAATAGCCATGAAAAATAAAAACCAAGTATAAATAGGGATGGAAAGAAAAATGTGGGTTTGGCATAGGCTGGATGCCAGGCATTAAGAATAGGGCGCGCCTTTCCAAATTTGGATACTTGTAGTTCAAATTTTTCCCAATCAATGCGACGTTTGTGGTATACAAAGGCTTTCGAAAACAATCGCGTTTCAAAACCCAACCTCCATAAACGTATGGCTAAATCTGGATCTTCACCCGGATGTATGTTACCAAAACCTCCAGATGAAATAAATGCTTTTTGAGAAATACCCATATTAAAGCTGCGGGGTTGAAATTTGGCAATTGCCTCTGAGCCACCACGTACACCACCTGTTGTAAGCACCGAAGTCATGGCAAAATTAATGGCTTTCTGAATGGGCGTAAACGATTGTAGTGCCTGATCGGGACCGCCAAAACAATCTACAAAGTTGGTTTCTAATTCGAGCATGACTTCGTTTAAATAGCCTGCCGGAATAATGCAATCGGAATCAAAAAGTAAAAAATATTCTCCTTTTGCCCGCTGCATACCAAAGTTTCGGGAGTCACCCGGTCCTGAATTTTCCTTAAAAAAATACGAGATTGTAAGTTTGGACTGATACTGTGCCACGACTGATTCACACGAATTAACTGAACCGTCTTCAACAATCACCACTTCAAACGGATATACATAAGTTGTTTCGGTGAGACTTTTAAGGAGTTCGTTTACCTCGTCAGGTCGATTATATACCGGAATGATGATCGAAAAAAACATAGTATAGCTTTGCGCAAATATAGTCGATATTGAAAATAAAAAAACCACTCAAAAGTGGTTTAGTTGGTAATTCTATCCTTATTTTTTAAGAAAAGGAACCGTATGATTGTACTCATTGGATTCTATTTTAATCCAATAGGTCCCGGCTACCAAATTAGATACGGGCAATTGAACTAGATTGGAATCAAACTGAGCTGAATAAATCGTTTCACCCAAAACCGAAAATACGGTTACTTTTTGAATTGGATACGCATAGGAAACGGTGAGCATGTCGCTGGCTGGATTGGGGAAATAATTTAACTTATTAACCTCAAATGTGTTGGATGACAAAGCTGTATTCCATGCAGAAACCTGAAAAGTTCCATAGGTGTCGTTGGCATATTCCCAAACTCGAGCATAAATTATAGCTCCTGGTGTGAGTCCGGTGAGGGCTAACCTTGAAAACGAAGTTGTGCCTGTATCATCGCTGCAACCTAAACTTGTTAATGCTGCGCAATCACCAGAAAAAACAGTAAGTCCGGTATCTAATACTGGTGAACCTGGGTCAGCTTGGGTTTCTATGGTTATGTTTCCATCTGCAGGAACCACTGTGCTAAACCACACATCTCCACCAAAACCAAAAACAGCACAGGTTGGATTGGGTGCGCCTACTGATTTGGTGGCTCCTACATTAGTCGCTACTACAGCATGCTCTTCAAAGGTACCTCCAGGAATTAAAGGCGTTGCGTTGGTACATTCGTCGTTGGGAACGGCCAAAGGCAAAGTTGTAAATAAAGTTGCCTCAGACCAATCGCTAATGCCGTTGGCGCAGTTGGCTCGAACATAAAATTCATATTCGGTAAACGGCTGTAATCCGGTAACCAAATATGGACTTAAAATATTGGAATAACTTGGATTGGCCGGTAAGCCGCCGCCTGCAGGACCTACATACACATCCCAACTCAGGTGTCCGCAACCCGTTTCCCAGCTAAGTAAAGCCGAAACGGTATTGATGTTGTTTACAACAGTTCCAAATGGAGCAACACAACCTGCAAATCCTTCAATCATAATGTCATAATCTTCGGTTTCGCCATAACCATAATTCGCACAAGGATCAATGGTGGCGGCTTCGGTATTCCATACATCACGAACACGCATTCTGTGCATACCCGCCGGTGCGGTACAATCCAATAATATTGAAAAAGTGCCCGTTTCGTTTGAGCCAATTTCGGTTAAGGTAAACCCAACTCGCTCCTCGGCAGTGAATACAAAATCATCGTTGTAATCAATCCAAACGGCAACATTTTGCTGCTGGTAGGTTCCTACCGTTACATTGATTTCATACAACACACCCGGAAACAAAGTAGCTGTATAATTGGGCTGTCCAGTAAAATGAGTGTAAGCTGGGTTTACCGGTTCGGTTCCCGTATTATTGGCCAAGGTAGTTCCTGTAATCGTGATATTGGAAATTAAATCGCCATCGGTTTTCCCATTGGTATAAGTGGGTACACAATAACAAATCACAGTCGGAGTAGCTGTTACCAATATTGGTGTACTAATTTGAGTACTTGCTCCACAAGAAACCACACACTGGTACCAGTGGGTTCCAAATTGAGTAGTGCTTAGTTTAGCTGAAAAGCCATTGGCAATTGGGTTATATGTTATCCCATCAACAGATGATTCCCATTGGTAGGAGATACCAAATTCAGTACTCGGGTTTTCAACACTTAAATCAAATGGTAATCCATCGCATAAATTTTGGGAAGTCGATAACGTATTTCCTGGTGCGGGCAATCCACTGCAATAGGGCTGCGGAGTGAATACCATTTTTTGTCCAAGTAAAAATTCAGTGGTGGTTATAGCATTGTTAGCAGTTGCAGATGACACAGTGGATGGAATTAAAGCAGGATTCACACTCAAAAAAGAAGTAGTATCCAACAAACCAATAGAAGCCGTTAGTGCTCCTGCAGTATTTAAGGTGTTGCTGTAAAAAAATTCAATTAGTCCAGAAGTTTCGTGCAACACCATTTTAAATGAGGCAAAAGCATTTGGACTTACAGCTCCCCCATTCCCGATGTTGATATTATCCCAACCTATTTCCATCATTCGGTTTGGGGCAACTCCTGAAGCGGCATATTGAATACTCCCTGTGTTGCGGTTGTGATCGTCCCAGAAAGGAGCAATAAGCGGGTTTTGTGGATTGGTCGGCGAGAGATTATTTACCCACGATTGTCCATTAACCACACCACCCAACCGAATCCAACCGTTGGTACTCAAACTGAATGTGGTGTAAATTTCGCCGCCAAAATTAAATGGAAACCCAAAAGGAATGTTGTTTTGTATTCCGTCATCGCCAGTGGCAGTTGAATTGGTTCCCACTACAGGAGTATAAATTTCTGTAGTTTGCGAAAATAAATAACCAGAAACCGCTTGTGCAAATCCTTGAGCCGAAATCAACACAAGAACAAATATTATTTTTTTCATACGTAAAAAGTTAAAGCTAAAAAGCAGCCTAAAAGTAGCTAAAAATATGTAAGACAATGTAGAATGGCCAAAAAAAAAGCCACACAAACGGTGGCTTAATTTGAACTAATAGCAATAAATTCGTTATGAAATAGAGGGTATACTTACATTTTCATTTGCTTCAGCAGTGTAATCAACCTCTGGGAAATTAAAACCAAACAAGTTGTAAAAATCTTGGCGGTATCCAGCTAAATCACCTATTTCAGCTAAATTTTCTGTGGTGGCTTGCTCCCATAATTCGGCAACTTTGGCTTGCACATCGGGACGCATTTCCCAATCGTCGATGCGAATTCTTCCTTGCTCGTCAACCGGAACGGGTTTTCCCGTAAATAAACGCTCTTGGTACAAGCGCTGAATTTGTTCGATACAGCCTTCGTGAATTCCCTCGGATTTCATGATTTTGTACAACAATGAGATATACAACGGAATAACCGGAATGGCCGAACTGGCTTGGGTTACTAAGGCTTTATTTACCGAAACATAGGCTTTACCCTGTATGGATTCTAACTCTTTTGTAATTGTAAAAGCGGTAGCTTCCAAATGATCTTTGGCTCTACCAATTGTGCCTTTTCTATATACCGGTTCAGTTAAGGCAGGCCCAATGTACGAATAGGCAATTGTTTGAACGCCCGGTGCCAACAAATTTTCGGCCTTCAAAGCCTCGATCCACATGGCCCAATCTTCACCGCCCATTACAGTAACGGTATTTTCGATGTCATCACCAGCACAAGGCTCGATTGAAACTTGTGTCACATTGCCTGAATGAAAATCTACTGTTTTATTGGCATACACCTGACCAATTGGTTTCAACACCGAACGATGCAACACGCCAGTTTTGGGATGCATACGTACAGGAGAAGCCAAACTATAAATTACCAAATCAACTTGACCTAAATCATTTTTGATGAGTTGAATTGCTTGTGCTTTAACTTCATCAGAAAAGGCATCACCGTTGATGCTTTTTGCATATAAACCAGCTTGATGCGCTTCGTGTTCAAAGGCAGCTGAGTTGTACCAGCCAGGAGAAGCCGTTTTTCCATCTACAGGCGGTTTTTCAAAGAAAACCCCAATAGTTGCAGCATCTGATCCAAATGCACTGCTGATGCGGGACGCCAAACCAAATCCAGTTGAAGCGCCAATCACCAATACTTTTTTTGCACCGGCAATTGCTCCTTTTGATTTAACATATGCAATTTGATTTTTTACATTTTGTGCGGCCCCATCAGGATGAGCTGTTAAACAAATAAATCCGCGCATTCTTGGTTCTATAATCATATCTTAGGGTGTTGTAAAAGCAGGTTTGTATTCAATTTTCAGGTCACAAATATACTTTGTTAATTCAGTTGAGCAAAGCTTTTGCATGATTTATAGCTGACTCAGCAGGGTCTTTTCCTGATAGCATTTCGGCAATTTCAAATATGCGTTCGCTAGCCGAAAGTTGTTTCAATTGGGAGTGTGTATTTCCAGCAATAGTTTCCTTATAAACTTTGTAATGCTCTTGACCCTTGGCGGCAATTTGTGGCAAATGTGTAATGGCAAATACTTGTCGGCTTGAACTCATGGCGTGCATAATCGATGCCATTTTGGTGGCAATTTCTCCCGAAACTCCGGTGTCTATTTCGTCAAAAATAAGTGTAGGCAATTGGGTGTAATTGGCCAATATGGCTTTGGTAGCCAACATAATACGCGACATTTCTCCACCCGAAGCCACTTTTTTGAGCAAACCCAGAGCGCTGCCTGCATTAGCCGAAAACAAAAAGTGTAAATTTTCCTTGCCATTTGATAAATAGGCATCGGTAGGTACTAAATTAATTTCAAAGCGAACTGACGGCATACCCAAATCGGCCAAAAGCGTAGTCCATTGCACCACCAATTGTGGGATAGCTTCTACTCTATTGATGTGAATAGTTGCAGCCAATTGGTCTAGCTCTTTTGCTAAATCTGTTTTTTTCTGAGCCAATTGCAGTAGTGTTTCGTCTACATGTGCTGCTGAACTCACTTTTTCGTTCAACTGATCGCGGATACTTATCAATTCGGGCACCGTTTGCACCTGGTGTTTCTTAAGTAAAGTAAACAACTGTTGCAATTGCTGTTGCACTCGATCCAATGCAACAGGATCCTCCTGAACCAAATCAACTGAAGAAACTAGCTCAGCCACAACATCTTTTAGTTCAATATACGAGGCGGTTACCCGTTCAACTAATTGCTGATAGTGTGCCGAAAATGTAGAAATGCGTTGCAAACTTGATTTCATTTCGGTGAGTTGCGCCAAAATTCCCACTACATCTTGATCGGCTATAGCATGAGATTTGCTTAGATTTTCTTTAATTAGCGACACATTTTCCAAGGCCTGTGCTTGCATTTCTAATTCCTCCAAATCCAACTGATCCAGTGGAATGGCTTGCAATTCATCCAACAAAAAAGAATGGTAATCTTGTTCTTTCTGCCAATTTATTTTTTGAGCTTCTATGGCATTTAGTTCGGCCAAAGTAGCTTTATAAGTTTTAAGTACTTTTTGATACTCGACAAGCAAAGACTGGTTTTGTGCCACTGCATCGACAATTTGAAATTGCGTTTTTTCATCAGACAACTCCTGGGTTTCGTGTTGCGAGTGAATATCGAGAAGCAATACGCTCAACTCTTGCAATTCTTGCAGGTTTACTGGCGTATCATTGACAAAGGCACGTGATTTTCCAGTTGGTAAAATTTCGCGTCTAATAATGGTATGCTCCTCGTAATCGAGGTTGGATTCGTCAAAAAAATCCTGAAGATTGTAGTTGCCAATCGAAAAATGGGCTTCAATTACACACTTTTCGTCTTTGTTTTTCAATGAGGCTAAATCGGCTCGTTTGCCTAAAACCAAACCCAAAGCACCCAATAAGATTGATTTACCCGCACCTGTTTCACCAGTGATCGTAGTGAAACCAGTTGAAAAATCAATAGCTAATTTTTCAATCAATGCATAATTATTGATGGATAATGAGGTAATCAAACTTATGTATATTGGTTATGGCTAAAACTTAATCGTGGCCCACTTGGCTGCATTAATGGGAGAAACCTGATTTAAGGTATTGATCAAATCGGCTACATTCATTTTGGGACCACCCGAAAATATAGAGACAATTTCATCCACCTTCGCATCAAAAAAAACACGCATCAAAAACGCATTGGGTCTAAATTTAGAAATTTGTGCTACACTGTTAACCGCCTCAGCAATGGTGTTTTTAGAGGCTTTTAAATCCTGGTGCATGTTGTCCATTCCTTCATAATGATAGGTAAAAAGGGCTTCTCGGTATAACAAAAAAGTGGGTGAAAGTAAATCGGTAATCAAAAAATAACGATTCTGATTACTCTCGCCTTGGTTCCATCCTTTGTAGGCACTTCCTTGAGCAACAGTAAGGATTTCACGCGCATTTTCTAAATAAATTCCTCCACCATTCTGTGAAAATGTATCGGCATCTAACCCAATAATAATGTAACAATAAAATGATACAACCGATACTAAATTCGAGTCAAAGGAATTTGGATTGAAAATCAGGTTTTGAAATTCGATGTAATCAAAATTAAATTCTTTGTCGTTGTAATTAAACACCGGAGAAGAATACGAGGAATTGTATATGGGACGGGAAGACTCAACTTGTATCGTAGCTTTGAAACTAGTCGATTCAACCTCAGTAATGTTGATATTCATCGAGCAATTGATTCGCTCATTGGGTTTGTATTGATTTCCTGTCCATTCGGTTTTGTTGACAAAATCATTAAGCGCTTTTTCTAAGGTGTTATAAACCTGACGATTAGCACCCATTATGGTTTCTGTGTTGATTTTAACGCGGCAATTTAATTCTTGGGCAGCAGCAAGTTGACCAACAATCAACACAAATAACAAGAGGTACTTACGCATAATACTTTTCAATTAACAAATTAATTAAATGGGCTGCAACTGCTTCTTTCGACTGCAAAGGCAAGGAGGTACATTGAGTCAACTGATCAATTATTGTAACTTTATTGGTGTCTTTTCCAAAACCTGCCCCTTCATCTTGCAATGAATTCAAAACGATCAAATCTAGGTTTTTTTTCTGAATTTTAGCAATGGCATTTTGAATTTCATTTTCTGTTTCTAAAGCAAATCCTACCAAAACTTGATGGGTTTTATTGGCTCCCAATGAAGCTAAAATATCTTGTGTTTGCTCGAGCGAAAGGGTTAATTCAGCGGCCGTCTTTTTAATCTTGTGATTGGATGCGTTTTGTGGACGATAGTCGGCTACAGCAGCGGCACAAATTGCTACATCTACTCTTGAAAAATAATTGTGGCAAGCGTCATACATTTCAGCAGCAGATACTACGCGAATAAGTGTACAAGCCGAATGATCCAATTGCAAATGGGTGGGCCCTGAAATTAATACTACGTTTGCTCCTTTATTAATGGCGGCTTGGGCAATATCAAACCCCATTTTACCGGTTGAATGATTACCAATAAAACGAACGGGATCAATGGCTTCATAGGTTGGACCTGCAGTAACCAAAATGGTTTTTCCCTTCAAAGGCAATTGACAGGCAATATCCGATTCCATAAAGGCAACGATGTTCTCGGGTTCGGCCATTCGCCCTTCTCCTGATAATCCGCTGGCCAATTCGCCCGATTCAGCTGGAATAAGGATATGGCCAAAAGAGGTTAATGCTGCAAAATTGGCTAGTGTAGTGGGATGTTTGTACATGTCTAAATCCATGGCAGGCGCAAAATACACCGGACATTTGGCCGACAAATAGACCGCCATCAATAAATTATCGCAGTTGCCCTGAGCCATTTTTGCCAAGGTATTGGCTGTGGCGGGTGCAATAAGCATATAATCGGCCCAAAGTGCCAATTCTACGTGATTATTCCAAGTGGGATGATCTTCTTGCAGTTCTGGATTTGGCGTGTTGTAATAACTTGAGTAAACGGGATTTTTAGAAAGTGTAGCCAATGTAAGCGGCGTGACAAAATCTAAAGAAGCAGGTGTCATGACCACTTGGACCTCGGCACCTGCTTTTATAAAAAGTCGAACTAACGAAGCAGTTTTGTATGCGGCAATGCCACCAGAAATTCCTAGTACTATTTTTTTTCCGCGTAAAACCGACATGCGTGTGGTTGTTATTTAGTTCCTTCTCGGTGGTAAATTTTACCATCCATCCACTCTTGAACCGCTAAGGCATGTGGTTTAGGAAGTTTTTCGTAAAACTTTGACACCTCAATTTGTTCTTTGTTTTCGAAAACTTCTTCTAAACTGTCATTGTACGTGGCAAACTCTTCCAATTTCTCAGTCAATTCTTTTTTGATCTCAGAATTAATTTGGTTGGCACGCTTGGCCATAATCGTAATTGCTTCGTACACATTTCCTGTTGGTTCCTCAATAACGTTTTTGTTGTAAGTTATTGTAGTCAACGGGGCATTGGTTTTCTTTAAATCCATGTCATTAATTATTTAGTGTATTGTTGTAATTGAGTATCAATTTTGGCCAACATTTCGTCGGCTTGGGCTTTGTATTTGGTTTGTTCGTTGAATTTCATAAGTACTGCATAAGCCGTTTTTGCATTGAGCAAACGCTCTTGCATTTTGGTGGTAACACTATTGATGGCTAAGTAATAGGAAGAATCTAATTTGTAATACAAGGCATCTTCTTTGTACTTGGTTCCGGGAAACTCATCAATAAATAAATCCAAGGCAATTAGCGCCGACTTGTAATCTGAAATAGTATTGTACTGTTTGGCATTTTCGAATACTTTTTTCTCCACCTTATCAGTCAAAATTTTAAGAACCGCATTGGCCTCAGCCATGTTTTGAGAATCGGGAAATTGATCGATAAAAGCTTGTAATTTGGTAATGGCTTTGAATGTATCGGTTTGATCTAAACTGTACACAGGTGATAATTTTGAGTAACATTTAGCACCCAAAAAGGAAGCTTCTTCTAATTTGTCACTTTTGGGGTAGCTGGAAGCAAAATTTTCAAATTGGTATCCGGCCAAATAATACTGTTCTGTTTTGTAATATGCTTGTGAAAACTGATAAAACATTTGCTCGGCCTGTGGTTTGCCTCGGTAACTGGGTGCGAGTTGTTCAAATAAACGAATGGCTTTGTTGTATTTGCCTTTTTCGTACTGAAGTGTAGCTTGGTCAAATTTCACAGCCACATCTTCTGACTTCAATGCTTTTTGATAGGGACTACACGAAAAAAGTGCAACCGCAATGAAGCTTATAACGAGGATTTTTTTCATTTATTTGAATCGGGTATTATTGATTTACAAGCCGTTGTGTCGCTCGAAAACGAAGGGCAAATTTAGTTATTAATTACGGATTACAAAATATTTTTTTCATCCCCAATTAGGCAGTTTAACAGGCCAAATTTTGGATAAAGTTGTGCAATCTGTTGCGCAACGATTCATCAACACAAACCAAAGGCAAACGAACTGTATTTTCGGCAAGTCCCAACAAACTAAACACTTCTTTAATGCCCGCTGGATTGCCTTGTTCAAAAATCATATCAATTGCGTCAGCCAATTGGTAATGAATGTCGTAGGCCTCGGTAACTTTTTTCTCCAATCCCAATCGAACTAGCGTAGAAAACTGTTTTGGGAAACCTTCACCAATTACCGAGATCACGCCGCTTCCACCGGCTAAAATCATAGGTAAGGTAATCATGTCATCGCCAGAAATCACATGGAATCCTTGCGGTTTGTGCTGCAACAATTTCATCGCTTGAACCAGATCGCCTGCAGCCTCCTTGATAGCCACAATGTCGTTGAATTCGTTGGCCAAACGCACTACTGTAGCAGGCAGCATATTACTGGCCGTGCGTCCAGGCACATTGTATAAAATAATGGGTTTTGGTGAAGCTAGAGCAATTGCTTTGAAATGCTGGTAAATTCCTTCTTGTGTGGGTTTATTGTAATAGGGCGACACGGACAATACAGCTACAAATTGAGATAAATCGCGGGTTTGTAACTCATGAATCACCTTGGCTGTATCGTTTCCACCTACACCCAAAACCAAAGGCAATCGGCCTTTATTGGCATCGATTATGGTTTGAATTACTAGATTCTTTTCGTCGGGTGATAACGTTGCACTTTCTGCTGTGGTACCCAAAACAACCAAGTAATCTATTCCATTGTCAATTTGAAAATGCACTAGGCGTGTTAGCGCGTCAACATCTACTGAAAAATCTTTTTTAAATGGCGTTACCAAAGCAACTCCGGTTCCTACTAATGCTTGCATCTGTTATAGTTTGTTTAGTATTTTTAAATATTTAACTAATTCGGACATAAAAACCGTGTGATTTTCAGCCGTGGTATTGATAATGAAGTGATTCAGTTTTTTATCAATCGAAGCAAATCCAACTTTAAATAGGGCTTTCGATTGATTACTCACCACCAAGAGTGGTGATTTGGGCATATCGTAGTAATTGATTAACAAATCAAAACGCTGCGCGATAAACGCTTTTACTTCAGAACTTTCGAAAGTGGCTTTCCAACTTAGATCTTTGTGGCTAAAGGTGGGATAACTGAACGTTTCGTTTTTCTTGATGGTGTTTTTAAAAACCAATACTTGAATAGCTGCTGGTTGAATACCTTGCGCAATTAAATCCTGCACCAATGCCTCTTTTTCAGTAAAATAACTTTCATCAAACAAAATGCCCACGGTGTGAATCCGAGTGTCAATAGCGGATAACTTTACATTGCTCAGGTTTTTGTTGATCAATTTTAGGGTAAAAAAATCCTTTATATAGTTTAAAAACATAGTACTTTTACTTGGGAAACAAATTTACATAAATAAGCAGCAACACAGATGGCAAAACTAAAAAAGTATAACGGTGCGCAATGGCATTTTGTTTTATTCTTAACAATTATTGCTTTGTTTTCCTGCCAATCCAACAAACTTTGGATTAGTAAAATTGAAGGAAAAGAAATCAAATTAACTGCCGAATTAAAAGAAGACTCATTGGTTCAGGCCATGGTTGCGCCTTACAAAAAAGCAATTGACAACGACTTAAACAAAGTATTGGCTTTTGCTCCAACCACCATCGATAAATCAGGCGAATGGCAATCGGCCTTGGGTAATTTATTTGCCGATATAAGTTTTGTCAAAGCCGCTACCTTATTGCAAGAAATGCACCAGCAAAAACTGGATGCGTGCATCTTAAACAGTGGTGGAATTCGAACCCTACTTCCAAAAGGAGATGTAACCGCACGAAATGCCTATGAAATCATGCCATTTGAAAACAACTTGATTGTTGTAGCGCTAAAAGGGGAGCAAATACTTGAATTAGTACATTACTTTATAGCCGAACACAAACCACATCCGCTTTCGGGTATAGTGTTTGGCATTTCGGATACATCAAAGCCAATCAACATTAAAATTAACGGAAAAGATTTCGACTCAAACGCCACCTATTATGTAGCTACCAGCGACTATTTAGCAAACGGCGGAGACAATATGTTGTTTTTTAAAAAAGGCATACAGCGCTATGATTTAGAGTATAAGTTACGCGCGGTATTGATTGATCATTTCACGCAAGTTGATACAATTATTGCACCCAAAGACACACGGATTTTTATTCAAAAGTAAGCCAACAGTAGCATATGAAAAGAAGAGAATTTATTGAAAAAACAGCTGCAAGTGCTGCATTGGTAAGCATTGGATTAGGAACAACTGCCTTTACTGAAAGCCCATTAAAAAAACTAACAATACTGCACACCAATGATGTGCACAGCTACATTGAACCATTTGCAGCCAATCACCCAAAGTATCCAAACATGGGAGGTGTAGCCAGAAGAGCTGCACTTATTGGGCAAATTCGAAAAACCAATCCAAACGTACTTTTAGTGGACTCGGGTGACATTTTTCAAGGTACACCCTATTTTAACTACTACAAGGGCGCACTTGAATTTACCTTGATGAGCAAAATGGGCTACGACTTTGCAACCCTTGGCAATCATGATTTTGACAATGGAATTGAAGGTTTTCACGAGCAGCTTCACTTGGCTAATTTCCCCTTTGTTTCGGCCAATTATAATTTCAAAAACACCCTACTTGACGGCTTAATTTCACCCTATAAAGTTGTAATCAAAGACGGAATAAAGATTGGTGTATTTGGATTAGGAATTGATTTTGATGGCTTAGTCGACAAACGCAATTACAAAGAAACAGTCTATTTGGATCCAATTGAAATAGCCAATGATACCGCAGCACAATTAAAAAATAACGAGAAATGTGACTTGGTTATTTGCTTATCGCATCTGGGTTATTCGTACAAAGAAGACAAAATAAGTGATGTAAAATTAGCAACACAAACCAAAAACATTGATTTGATTTTAGGTGGCCATACACATACTTTTTTGGAAAAACCCACCGTACTAAAAAATATAGCACAAGAGGAGGTTCTAATTAACCAAGCAGGCTGTTATGGTCTACTGTTGGGGCAGATTGATTTTTATTTTGATAAGAATACCAAAACAAATCACCGCAGTAAAAGCATTGTAGTATAATTAGTCTTTTGCTCTAGCTTGTAACGTAAAAGAATCGTGGTGTCTGCGTCGTTTTTCGTCCAAGACCAAGAATCTACAAAACAGATACTGACCTGTGTAAAAAAACAACAATCCTACCGCTTCAAAGTTGCCGTTTAAAACAAAACTCAGTATTTGATCTATCACCAAACAAACCACAGCAACCACTAAATAAACACTGGATTTTCTGGATTTATTGAAAAAATTAGCCAGAGCATAGGCACCCATTACAACAAAAATAATACACTGAGTAATGTACATCAACAACTCCTGTTGAACGGTAGAATAGGTAATAATTGTAAGCAAAATATAAAACAACACAAAAGGAATTGCACTCACAGCAAGTGCAAAAAAAGTTACCGATTTGAGCGAGTTATTGATTAATTGAACAAAGAGAATTTTATAAATCATTAAACACAAAACACCAACTACCATAGGAAGAAGCAGGTCAAAGTGAGCAAATAAATTGGCAATCCAGGCTGCTACTAACGCAAAAATATACATAGTATTGGGACGGCGTGTTGAACACCAATACATGAACAGCAAGCTAGGTATCACCAAGGGTTTTACCAAATAGAGCAAATCTTTATCTTTAAAAAACTCAAGTACAATTGCTACAATTGATAAAAACAAATACCCAATGGCAACCGAATTTACAAATTGGGTTTTTCTAAAAAAGGAACGGCTCGATTTTGATCTCATTTTGCGAATAGGTTTAACGTTTCAAATAAGCTATAAATTCTTGTTCACTTAAAATTGGAATTTGCAACTGCTTGGCTTTTTCTAACTTAGCAGGTCCCATATTGGCTCCGGCTATCACCCAATCTGTTTTAGATGTAATGGAACTACCCACTTTTCCTGCATTGTCCTCAATCAATTGCTTCAATTCATCGCGCGAAAATTGCTCAAAAACTCCGGATACAACGAGTGTCTTGTCTTTTAAAACCTCGGTTGCATTGGGATTGTACACTTCAATTAATTCAAACTGCACTCCAGTTGCATTCAAGCGTTCAATAATAAGTTTATTTTCTTGATTTTCAAAGAACTCGACTACACTATTTGCAATGCGTTCGCCAATTTCATCTACCAACACCAATTCCATAACATTTGCTTTACTTAATGCCTTAATGGATTTATAGTGTTTGGCTAACTTTTTGGCAACCGTTTCCCCAACATAGCGAATTCCTAAGGCATACAATACCCGATCAAAGGGTATGGCTTTTGAAGCCAATACGCCTTGCACCAAATTCTCTGCCGATTTTTGCGCCATGCGATCCAAAGGCAACAACTGTTCTACCGAGATTTCATATAAATCTGCATAATTTTTAACAAGGCCATTTTCATACAACAAGGCAACCGTTTCGCCGCCCAAACCCTCAATATCCATGGCTTTTCGGCTGATGAAATGCTGAATTCTTCCAATAATCTGAGGGGGACAACCCGTATAATTTGGACAATAGTGATTGGCTTCGCCCTCGGCACGTATCAACTCTGTTTGGCATTCCGGACAATGGGTAATGTATTTTGTAGGTGCAACATAGGTAAGGCGTTTAGACAAATCAACTTGGATGATTTTGGGGATAATTTCACCGCCTTTTTCGACAAATACCATGTCTCCTATTCGAATGTCAAGTTTGGCAATTTGATCGGCATTGTGCAATGAAGCACGCTTTACTATCGTACCTGCGAGCTGTACCGGCTGTAAATTGGCTACCGGTGTAATTGATCCCGTTCGACCTACTTGATAGGATATTGACTCCAAACGAGTTGACACTTGTTCAGATTTAAACTTATACGCAATGGCCCAACGAGGTGCTTTGGCTGTATAACCCAACTCCTCTTGGTATTGAATTTGATTCACTTTAATTACAACTCCGTCGGTTTCGTAGGGCAATTCATGACGGTGTGTGTCCCAGTAATCAATAAAGGCGAAAACCTCCTGCATAGTTGCGGCCAATGCTGCCGTTTTTGGCACTTTAAAACCCCACTCTCGCGCAGTTGCTAAGGCCTCAAATTGAGTAGTAAAGGGCAAATTTTTACCCACAATGGTATACAACAAACACTCCAGTGGTCGCTTGGCTACCTCGGCACTGTCTTGTAATTTTAGACTGCCCGAAGCTGTATTTCTTGGATTTGAATAGGGCGTTTCTCCAATTTCTATAAGGTCTTGGTTCATCTTTTCAAAACCATCAAAAGGCAAAATAATCTCACCACGAATATCAAATTTGGACGGGAAATTGCCTTTGAGTTGAAGTGGAATAGACTTTATGGTTTTAATATTTTGTGTAACCTCATCGCCTTGAAAACCATCCCCTCGTGTAAGGGCTTGCGTGAGTTTGCCATTTTCGTAGGTAATGCTAATGGATGCTCCATCGTATTTAAGTTCGCAGGTATAATTTACTGCTGCATTTCCTACGATTTTTTGTAACCGATTTTCCCAATCCAACAAATCATCTTTTGAATAGGAATTATCTAAGGAGTACATGCGCTGCTCGTGCGCTAGGGTCTTAAAATTTTTGGTAACTGCTCCACCCACACGCTGTGTAGGGGAATTTTCGTCATTGTACTCGGGGTATTGTAATTCAAGTTCTTGCAATTGTTTAAGTAACACATCAAACTCATAATCCGAAATAAGCGGCTGATCTAACACATAATAGTGATGATTGTAATTATCCAACTCTTTTCGCAAGCTGAGTATCGTTTGCAGTGCATCCATAACAAAACCAATTTTAGTCTGAATTAATTGTGTACTAAAATAGGGAATTTATGTGGCGCAAAAAATTTAGGATATAATAATTGAGTGAATTTGCTCGTATAATTTTCCGTCACTCAAGATTGCTCCTTGTTGAATAAGAGCAAACAAATCTGTGTTGCGCTCGGCATACTTTTTAACGCCTTGTTGCATAGAAAGTTGATCGGTAAATAAATGATCACTTAACCAATGCAAACCCTCGTTGGTTAAAAAATCGATTGATGCGTCTAGTGATTTAAGCACAATGGATTCGATTTGATCTTCTTTGCAATGAAATAAAAAAACGTGATTTTTGGAAAAATACTCCAAATGAGTTGCCCGGCTAAGTACGCCTTCCCAAATTAAATCAGAGAACACATCCAATTCCTGTTCGGCTACTTCGGGCTTGGTTGATTTGATGCTATCCCATTCGGCTTTATCAATTGATTGAGTCGCTAAAAAGTTGATGAACTCCGGATACAGTTCTTCAAATTGTTCTTTGGTTAATCGCGCGTATTTCATGTCTGATTAAATTAAATCTACGTATTGGTTAAAAAAAAATCCCGACTTGCATCGGGATTTTTGTATTTATGAAGATGAAATTATGCTTTTTCAGCTACGATTTCATATCCTAATTCTATGATTACTTCACGGTGTAAACGAACAGTAGCCGAATATTTTCCGGTACGTTTTACTATTCCGCTTGTGATGAATTTGCGATCAATTTCGTGACCTGCTTTCCCTAAGGCTTCAGCTATATCACTATTAGTGATAGATCCAAATAATTTCTCACCTCCTGCTTTAGCAGTAATTTTAATTTCAAGTGCTTTCAAAGCTTCAGCTAATGTTTTAGCATCGTTAACGATTTTAGCTTCTTTGTGCGCTTTTTGCTTCAAGTTTTCAGCCAATACTTTTTTAGCTGAAGGAGTTGCCATTTGAGCAAATCCTTGTGGGATTAAAAAGTTTCTGCCATATCCTGGTTTAACCGATACTACATCATCTTTAAAACCTAAATTTTGTACGTCTTTCTTAAGTATAAGTTCCATAATTCTGCTTCTTTATTATTTTAGTAAATCAGCCACATATGGCATTAACGCTAAATGTCTTGCTCTTTTCACAGCAACTGACACTTTTCTTTGAAATTTCAAGGAAGTTCCAGTTAGTCGACGTGGTAAAATTTTACCTTGTTCGTTTACAAACTTCAATAAGAAATCTGGATCTTTATAGTCTACGTACTTAATACCTGACTTTTTGAAACGACAGTACTTTTTAGTTTTGTTTGTTTCTATATTTAAAGGAGTAAGATATCTGATATCTCCGTCTTTTTTTCCTTTTGCTGATTGTTCAATTGTAGCCATAATACTTACGCTTTAGATGCTTTTAATTTAGTTCTTCTTCTTTCAGCCCAAGAAATGGCATGTTTGTCAAGACTTACAGTAAGGAAACGCATCACGCGCTCGTCACGTCTAAATTCAGTTTCAAAGGCAATTAATACCTCTCCTGAAATTTTGAATTCAAATAAGTGATAAAAGCCACTTTTTTTGTTTTGGATTTCGTAAGCCATTTTTTTTAAGCCCCAATCCTCTTTAGATATCATTTCTGCTCCTCTGGATGTAAGAAATTCTTCGAATTTGCTCACTGTTTCCTTTACCTGAACATCAGATAAAACGGGATTTAAAATGAAAACAGTTTCATAATGATTCATAAATATGTAGTTAAAATTGTTAAATGTGCGCAAAAGTAAAAAAAATATTTAGAAAACAAAGTAAAACACAAATTTTATCGTTTAAAAGCAAAAAAATCCGATAAAGATTAGTTTTTGTAATTTTTACTATTACTTTTACACCACCAAATCTATAATAATTATTAATATGAAACTAAATTGTGTAGTTGTTGATGACAGCTCCATCCAACGGATGATCATCGCAAAGTTAGTGAACAATCACCCCAACCTACATCTCATTGGTGATTTTTCAAGTGCAATTGAAGCTAGAAATTGCATGACGGTCCACTCAGTGGACTTAATTTTCTTAGACGTCGAAATGCCCGTGATTAACGGATTCGATTTTTTAGATGGATTAAAACAAAAACCCCAAATTGTTTTTATCACTTCTAAAGCCGAATATGCATTAAAGGCGTTTGATTATGACGCAACCGATTACCTACAAAAACCCATTGCGTTAGACCGATTTAATGCCTCTGTAAAAAGAGCCTTAGATTTTCACATGCTCAAAAATGACAATCTCGAAGAAGATGCTGAGCATATCTTTATTAAAAGTAATCTCAAGAAGTTAAAAATCTTTACTTCTAAAATCAAATGGATTGAAGCGTTTGGTGACTATGTAAAAGTAGTTACTGAAGAAGACAGCAATTTAGTGTTGTCTACTATGAAGTCATTTGAAAAAGACTTACCCAACGATCGATTTATTCGCGTTCACAAGTCGTACATTATTAATATCGAAAAAGTAGAGCGCTTTAACAGCAAGTATGCTGAAATTGGGGTGACCAAAATACCGCTTAGCCGAAACAAAAAAGAAGACTTGGTTCGCGCCTTGGCTATTGCCTAATAATGATCAACGTTTAAGGCTACTTTTATTGCTTTAAACTGTCCAATCCTTTCAAAACTGTCCACAATTTTTTGGACAGTTTTTTTTGTGGCCAACAAACTCCTTTTTTCTGGAATTTTAATTAGTATCACCCGAAGGTATTCGTTTCTAATTCTACTGATTACAGGCTCTTCCGGGCCTAAAACAGGCAATTGAAGATTTTGTGTAGCCATTTGGTACATCCACATGGCGCCTTGTTTGAGTGTGTCGTAATCCCGGTGTTTAAGTGTAATTTTTATCAGCTTATAAAAGGGCGGATATTGAAAAACCTGACGTTCTTTGCTTTGTTCGAGATACATGCCCACAAAATCGTTTGAGCAAACCTGTTGAATGATGGGGTGATTGGGCGTATAGGTTTGAATAAGCACTTTTCCTTTTCGCTCAGAACGACCCGAACGACCGGCTACCTGTGTCAATAATTGATAGCTGCGTTCAAATGCGCGAAAATCGGGATGATACAATAACGCATCGGCATTCATAATTCCCACCAAACTCACATGATCAAAATCAAGTCCTTTGGCCAACATCTGGGTTCCCACCAAAATGTTTAATTCACGATTTTTAAATTGATCCAACAAGGTTTCAAATCCGTACTTACCACCTGTGGTGTCTTGATCCATTCGACCAATTTTCAATTCAGGAAATAAAACGTTCAATTCTTGCTGAATTTGTTCGGTACCAAATCCTTTTGTGCTTAAATATGCACTTGAACAAGCATGACAACTGGAAGGATTTGCCATAGAATAGCCACAATAATGACAGCGCAATTGATTTTTTTGCTTGTGGTAGGTGAGACTCACATCACATTGAATGCAGTGCGGCACATGACCGCAAGTATCACAACTTAGAATAGGAGAAAAACCTCGCCTGTTCTGAAACAAAATTACCTGCTCCCCTGCCCCAACTGCTGTGGTAATGGCCTCAATTAATTGCATACTAAAATGACCCTTCATTTTTTTTCGAAAATAAGCGTCTTTTAAATCGATTAATTCTATATCGGGCAAACTTGCTGAGCCATAGCGTTCACTCAACAGCACTTTGCCATATTTGCCCTTCTCGGTATTGTAATAGGTTTCTACACTTGGAGTGGCCGAGCCCAACACCACCTTGGCTTGATGTAAAGTGGCCAAAACAATAGCGGCATCTCGGGCATGATAGCGCGGAGCTGGGTCTTGTTGCTTAAATGTCTGCTCGTGTTCTTCGTCAATCAAAACCAATCCCAAAGAGGTAAACGGCAAAAAAAGTGCCGATCGAGCGCCAATGACAATTTGAGCCTTGGGTGAATTTTGAAGCACTTGATTCCATACTTCCACGCGTTCGTTATTGGAGTATTTGGAATGAAAAACAGCTACTTTGTTGCCAAAATAAGTGGTTAATCGACTCACCAATTGGGTGGTTAAGGCAATTTCTGGAACCAAAAAAACAATTTGTTTGTCGAGAATCAAATAGGATTCTATCAATTTTATGTACACTTCTGTTTTTCCGCTACCGGTTATTCCATGCAGCAACACCACCGTGTGTTTTGTGAGTTCATTTTGTATGGCTTGCAGCGCCAATTCTTGGGCGGCACTTAGCTGTAATTGAATATCTTTTTGGTTGGATGAAAAAGAAACACGATCGGTTTGAAGATGAAATTCTTCGAGTATTCCTTTATCAATAAGCGACTTGATGTTGGCCGATGTTGCACCACTGCTGGCAATCAATTGTTTAACCGATACCGGCTGTGAAGATGTAGCTTGCAATTGAAAAAAATGCAGCAACAATTCCTTTTGTTTTACCGCGCGTTGCAGTGAATCCAATAATGAGACCAGATTGGCTTGCTCTTGGTAAGTGGGCGCCAATCGGATATAACGGATAAGCTTGGGTTTGTAAGTTGATGCTACTTCCTCGTGCACACCAATCACTTGTTTATTGATGAGCGACTGTAAAACCGGCCACACATTTTTCTTGTGCACAATAGAAATTACATCTTGAATTTTGAGTACCGCTTGATTTTGTAGCGCTTCATACACTACAAATTCATCATCGGTTAAATCGGATTGATTTACAACAGTAGTTGACACACTTGAAATAACGGTCTCACTTTCCAGCAACAACGCACTGGGCATGGCACAGCGATACACTTCACCCAACGAACACATATAGTAAGACGCAATCCAATCCCAGTGTGCGAGTTGTTCTGGACGAACAATTGGCGTCTCATCTATAATTTGATGAATCTCTTTTGCCTCATAAAGCGTCGGTGCGTTTTGATGCAAATCGAGGACGAGCGCGGTATAGATTTTGTTTTTGCCAAACGGCACAGCAACCCTCATTCCTTTTTGAATGTATTGAAATTCGGCTTCCGAAACCCTGTAAGTAAAGGTTTTGGGTAAGGAAAGCGGAATGATTACTTCAATAAAATAATTCATTAAGGAAATTTATTTTTGTCTGATCCAAGTTTGTGATCTACCAAAAAGAGAAATCCCTAAATAACCTCGGACAATCAATTTATCTTTACCTCCAAACGAAATCATACAACGATAGGTTTTACCGTTATTTGGATCGGTTATCTGTCCTCCTTCATATCCATCCTCTTTTTTTGTCATTCCTTTAATAATGGTTAAACCTAAAATGGGTTTGTCTTTATCGGCACCTTCACATTTGGTGCATTTTTGTTTTCTTTTTTCAGGATCTAGTATTTCAATGATTTTACCGTAAAGCTTGCCATGGTCTTCAAAAATTTCTACAATGGCTTTTTTATTACGGGTTTCATCATCAATAGTAACCCATTTACCTAAAATGGCTTGAGAAAAACTACACTGACAGATCAGCAACAATAGGATTGCAATTCTTTTTTTCATTTTAATTCTTTTTCTTTTTGTTGTTTTAATTTATTGATTGAAGCATTTAAGTCGAAGCCCAAAAGTAAAATCATACAGTTAATCCAAATGTAAAACATAATCACCAAAAGCGTTCCGATAGAGCCGTACAATTCGTTGTATTTAGAAAATTTTACTACCCAAATCCCAAATATGTATGATGATAGTAAAATTAAAATGGTAGTAAAAACGGAGCCTATTGAGATAAATGCACGGTTTTTTTGGTGCTTGATTCCGAACTTAAATAATATAGACGTGGTAATCAAAATCATGAGCACCACAAAACTCAAACGACCAATTTCTATTAACGGAATTTGATCACTAACCACACGTTGAATGGCCGTTTGTTGAATAAATACTTCAAATACAACAATGATAGCCACTGTAAATAAAAGCAAAAACGAAAGCACCAACGACATGCCCAATGCAATTACATATTGTCTAAAAAACCCACGTTTAATGCTCACAAAGCGAGAAGTCTCAAATCCACCCAAAATGGCATTCAACCCATTGGCCATCAAAAAAATGGACAAAATAAAACCGGTGGACAGCAAATTGGAGTGACTGGTGTTAAGAATATCGTTTATAATGGACTCTATGGCTTCATAGGTATTTGGTGGCACACTCTGAGATACAAAATCCAAAAAATCGGCCTGAAAACCAGGAAGCGGTATAAATGGAATTAAATTTAAAATAAAAAGCGCGAAGGGAAACAAGGCCATAAAAAAGCTAAAGGCAATAGCAGCCGCTCGATATGTTAGCGCACCTTCTACTATACCAATTGTATACAATTCAAGCAAATCATACAACGACAATCCGTGTAGCCAAGGCAATTTTATGCGTTTACACACACGAGCAAGATTGCGCACAACGGGTATTTTTTCAATGCTATTTTCAACGCTTTCGCTCATCTAGTCTATTGCTTTAAGGCTTAAATCCATATTGTAAACAGAATGCGTCAATGCACCCGATGAAATGTAATTTACTCCACACTCCGCATAGGCGCGTAGCGTGTTTTCGTTTATGTTTCCAGAAGATTCTGTTTGGCATTGATTACCTATAATTTCTACCGCTTTTCGGGTAGTTTCGAAATCAAAATTGTCTAATAAAATGCGGTACACTCCACCTGCCTCGAGAATTTCTTGCACCTCAACTAAATTTCTGGCTTCTACAATCAGTTGCAAATCCAAGTTATTGGCCTGCATATACAATTTGGTTTTTTTAATTGCCTGCGGTATTCCGCCTGCAAAATCGATGTGATTGTCTTTGAGCATAATCATGTCGTACAACGCAAACCGGTGATTTGCTCCCCCACCTATAGTAACAGCCCATTTTTCTGGCGCCCGAAATCCCGGTGTAGTTTTGCGTGTATCCAACAACTGGGTTCCGGTGCCCGAAATCAATTGCACATACGAATTCGTCTTGGTTGCAATTGCCGACATGCGTTGCATGGAATTAAGCACCACGCGCTCGGCTTTGAGTATCGATTGTGAAGAGCCCGAAACATGAAACACTACATCTCCCGGTACGACTGCTGAGCCATCAGGAATAAAAATCTCAAGCGACAATTGAGGATCAACATGTTCAAAGATTTGTTTAGCATAGGATACTCCGGCAATAATTCCGGCTTCTTTTACCAATAATTTTGCAGTGCCAACAGCCGAACTGGGAATACAGGCCAATGAGCTGTAATCGCCTGGACCTATATCTTCTCTTAAGGCATTTTGAATGCACAAGTTTAATTCTTCTTGAAATTGCTGCGGACTAATCATGGATAAAAAATTGATGGGCTAAAATACCATTTATTTTTGCGAATGAAAAACGGTTCTCCAGTAAATAAATACACATTTTGATCAATTTATTTGATCTTTATCAGCTATAATTCTATTATTTTTGGCAGCAATAAATCCAGCTTTTCTAATGAAAAAACTACTTCAAATTACCAACATTCAACTGCTTATTTTATTTTTTATTGGCCTTGTACTTACGCTAGCTGGTGCAATAATGAAATTAAAAGGCAGTCCCGAAGCCAGTTTGTTTTTAATTATAGGCATGACTTTTGAAGCGGTTGCGCTTTTGGTGCTGATTCTAAAATTACTCCAAAAAAATCCGAAATCATTTTTAGATAGCTAATCATGAACATCAAACTCATTGCCATTGGTAAAACCGACGACTCCAATTTGCAACAACTCATGGATCGCTATTTAAAACGATTGAGTCATTATGTAAAATTTGACTTAGACATTATTCCAGATCTCAAAAACGCAAAGCATTTATCGGAGGCCGAGCAAAAAGAAAAAGAAGGCGAATTACTGTTGAGCAAATTACAAGCCACCGATTATTTGTGGTTGCTTGATGAAAATGGAAAATCATACAGCAGTGTTGGATTGGCTGATGAATTCCAAAAAAAGATGAACGCAGGCACCAAAACACTTGTTTTTTTTATTGGCGGACCATATGGTTTTTCACCAGCTGTTTATGCCAAAGCGCATGGAAAATTGGCCTTGTCTCAACTCACTTTTTCACATCAAATGGTACGCTTATTTTTTATCGAACAAGTTTATCGCGCGTTTACTATTTTGAAAAACGAGCCCTATCACCACCAGTAGATAAAGCATGCGTTAAATTGCTGTTAGTTTTCGAAATAGCGTTACGCACTCAACCGCTTCTTTAACGTCGTGTACGCGCAAAATTTTAGCTCCTTTACTTAAGGCAATGCCATGCAAAAAACTAGTGCCATTTAAAGCCAAATCGGGTGTAGTTTGAAGCGATTTATATATCATAGATTTACGAGAAACCCCAACCAAAATTGGCGCATTCAAGCATTGAAAATGCTGTAACCCATTCAATAATTCAAAATTTTGCTCTGTGGTTTTAGCAAAGCCAAATCCGGGGTCAATTATGTAGTCGGTAATACCAGCTGCTTGCACCTGATTGATTTTTTCAGCAAAATAAGCCCGGATATCGAGTAGTAAATTAGTGTATTGAGTAAGTGTGGTCATGGTTTGTGGTGTTCCCCGCATATGCATCATCACATAAGGAACCTTAAATGATGCTACTGTTTGAAACATCAATGGATCTGAACCAGCAGTGATGTCGTTAACCCAAGCAAATCCTTCAGACAAGGCCGCGTGTGCAACTTCGGCACGAAAGGTGTCAATAGAAAGCAAGGCATCTGGAAACGACTGTTTAATGGCTTTAATTACGGGCAAAATGCGTGCTAACTCTTCGGCTGTGGAAACCATCGGGGCATTGGGCCTAGAAGAATATCCACCAATATCAATTATATCGGCTCCATCTGCAATCATTTTTTCAACTTGAATAAGTGCAGTGGAAAGGCTAGCAAACTGACCGCCATCATAGAAAGAATCGGGCGTTAGGTTTAAAATACCCATTACTTTAGGAACAGTTAGATCGAGTAAATTTCCATTGCTGTTTATGGTCATTGGGCGTTTATTTATAGAAGTTTAAGAATGATATTAGTTTCTATTTTTTCCACTATTCAGTTCGAAAAAATGTACTATTTTTGAAAAAATTTGAGAACAAATATACACCAATAATGAATAATACTTCCGTTGCCTATGATTCGGTAATTGCCAAATGCAGAGCCCTTTTTACTCACAAAATGAAAGATTATGGCTGTGCTTGGCGGATTTTACGGTTGCCCTCTCTTACAGATCAAATTTTTATTAAAGCACAACGCATTCGAAGTCTACAAGAAAACGAGGTACGCAAAGTAGACGAAGGCGAAGCAGGCGAATTTATTGGCATCATCAACTACTCCATAATGGCCTTGATCCAACTGGAACTGGGAGTAGCCGATCAACCCGATTTAACCGATGCTGTGGCCACATCTTGGTATGACGCCAAAATCAAGGAGACCAAAACACTAATGGAAAATAAAAACCACGACTATGGTGAAGCCTGGCGTGACATGCGAGTGAGTTCCCTCACCGATTTAATTATCCAAAAATTATTGCGCGTGAAACAAATTGAAGACAATAAAGGAAAAACCTTAGTCTCAGAAGGGATTGACGCCAATTACCAAGACATGATCAATTACGCTATTTTCGCCCTAATTTTAATGAACGAACATCACAATTAACATGAAAAAGATTCTGGTACAAATTGCCCGCATTTTTGTTGGACTTTTATTTATTATTTCTGGCTTAATTAAACTCAATGATCCAGTAGGAATGTCCTACAAGTTGGTTGAGTATTTTAGTGAACCTGTATTGAATTTACCTTTTTTAACACCCTACGCCTTGGCTTTTTCACTTTTGGTAGTAATTGCTGAAACGGTATTGGGAGTATTTTTATTGATTGGTTATCAAAGAAAATTCACCTTATGGAGCCTAATGGGACTAATTGTGTTTTTTACTTTTTTAACCTTTTATGCGGCCTATTTCAACAAAGTAACCGATTGTGGTTGTTTTGGAGATGCGTTAAAATTAACCCCATGGGAATCTTTTAGCAAAGATGTAGTTTTACTTGTACTCATTACACTGATTACATTTAATAGCAAGTATATCAAGCCCGTGTTTACTAACCCTACTCAAAAAATAGTGGCTTACTCCGCTTTGCTAGCGAGTTGTTTTATGGGCTATTGGGTACTGAACCACCTACCACTCAAAGATTTTAGAGCCTATAAAGTTGGAACCAACATTACCAAAGCCATGGAAATCCCTGAAGGTGCGCCCAAACCCGTGGTTGAAATGGTATTTATTTACAACGTAAATGGAGTAAATAAAAACTTTACTGAAAAGGACTTAATGAGTTTACCTGAAGGAGCCACCTTTGTGGATCGTATTGATAAGGTTATTTCTGAAGGATACAAGCCAGCCATACATGATTTTTCGATGGAACTCAACGGATCTGATTACAAGGACGAATTATTACAAGAGCCAAAACTATTGGTTTTTGTTGCCTATGATTTAGAAAAAGCGAGCGTTAAGGGATTACAAATCTTGGAAGGCATTCATCAAAAAGCAATCAAAAAAGGATACAAAGTAATTGCCATGACTTCCTCAGATGCTGCTTTAATTGCTAAAACAAAAAAAACCTATGGCTGTACATTTGATTTTTACTTCTGCGATGGCACAACTTTAAAAACAATTGAACGCGCCAATCCAAGTCTAGTGGTAATTCAAAAAGGAACTATTAAGCAAAAATTGCATTTCAATGATAGCGATCAATTAATGTTGAATTAAATATGAAGGAAGTCAAATCAAACAAAAATCCCAATTACTTTTTGCTAAAAGCAATCACTTCTATATTGGTAAATGCGCTTGGATTCTTTTTATTTATTGACGTTTCAACACGTTACAACCCCAAATTTGGAAACACCTTTTACATCATTGTGGGCTGTTTACTGATTGCGGTAGCGAGTATTTATTTGTGGCTGCTCATTAAAGATACCTTTTTTCGTAAAAAGAAAAGCAAACAATCCAAAGCAGTATTCCTGAAAAAGTAAATCCAACTAGTGAATAACCACTAACTTGTGGGTTTCGAATGTAGCGTTTGCTCCTTTAATTTGCACGAAATAAACCCCTGATGTCCATTGCGCTGTGTTGAATTCACCCGTGAATCCCAAATTGGTTTGGTATAGCATTACTTTCCCCAATTGATCATACACCTTTACCTCAGTCATTTCAATACCTGAACTGCGTACATTGAAAGACGAATTGGATGGATTAGGGAACAGCTGAAATTGGGTTG